>DASQJA010000253.1:0-8882 GCA_035631275.1 Bryobacteraceae bacterium | reverse complement strand
CGAGGTCAGATTCTGCGACAGTAACATGCGATACCGCTGCAGTCCGTCGGGCGTCAACGGATGGTTCGCGCGCCACACCAGTTGCGTGCCGTCTCGCGAGAACACTGCGCCGCCGTCATAGCCTTCCGAGCGCGTGATCTGCTTCTTGTTCTTGCCGTCGGCATTCATGGTCCAAAGATCCAGATCCTTGGATTGCATCGACGTGTAGACAATCTTGCCGGTCTTCCAATTCACGGTGCCCTCGGCATTGTAGCCGGGCGCTCCCGCGATCTTCTTCAGGTTCTTGCCGTCATCATCCGCCAGATAAATCGCGTAGGTCGGATATACGGCCCACATGTATCCCTTGCTGCGATCCACTTCCGCCGGGCACGCGTCGCCGGCTTCATGGGTCGAAGCGTAGATGATGTGCTTGTTGTCGGCAAGGAAGTATCCGCAGGTGGTGCGGCCTTTGCCTGTGGAGACCATGTGCTGATCGGAACCATCCGCGTTCATGATGAATTCTTGGTCGCATTGCAGCTTGTCGCGCGTGGATTGGAAGATCAAACGCTTGCCGTCAGGCGACCAGTACGCTTCGGCATTCTGTCCCCCGAACGTCAACTGCTTGACGTTGTCGAGATGCGCCGTTTGCGCCCACAACGGGAAGGCGACGAAAATAGAAGATACAAGTTTCCGCAAACGTTTATCGTATCGCAAGCTAAGCGCAGCTGAAATGGCGCCGAAATCCACCAGCACGCAATCGCCGCCCGCCGTAACCGTCGTCATTCCGACATTGTCTGGCGGCGCTGAACTGGCCCAATGCCTCGACTCTCTCGCCCGGCAGGTCCTTACAAATTTTGAGGTCATCGTAGTCGACAACAGTGGTCGCCGCTTAGTAGAGCCGCGCGCAGGCATGCGCGTCATCGCAAATGATGGCAACTTAGGCTTTGGCGCCGCAGTGAATCAGGCGATTCGCGAATCCAAGGCTCCGTTTATCGCCGCGCTGAACGACGACACTACCGTGGATCCGCGCTGGCTCGAATCGCTGATCGCGGCGATGAACTCGCGCTCTGACATCGGCATGTGCGCTTCTCAGATCCGTCTTGCGTCTCAGGACCTGCTCGATTCGGCCGGCATGCTGTTGGGCGCGGACGGCACCAGCAAGCAGCGCGGTCATCTCGAAAAGCCTGAAGCCTACCCGCGCCAGGAAGAATCGCTTCTGCCATCGGGCTGCGCCGCCCTTTATCGCCGCGAAATGCTGGACGAAATCGGCCTGTTCGATGAGACTTTCTTTCTATACTGTGAAGATACGGATCTCGGCTTGCGAGCGCGCTGGGCAGGGTGGGAGTGCCTGTACGTGCCGGATGCGAAAGTGTGGCATCGATATTCGCATTCGGCGGGTAAAGCTTCGGCCCTGAAAGCATATTATGTGGAGCGTAACCGGCTGATGTTGGCCGTCAAGAACCTGCCCTTTCGAATGTTGCTCGCGGCGCCGTTTTATTCGCTGGCGCGGTATTTTTGGCACGCCTTGTATGCGATCGGCGGCCGCGGAAAAGCCGCAGAATTTCGGTCCGGAGGAAGCGCATTGGGTCTTCCGTTTTTGGCTCTGCCGTTTTATGTTTTGCGCGCCGGTTTTGCCCTGATCCCGCATCTTCCCCGTCTTTGGCGCGAACGGCGCCGGATGAAGCGGCGACTCAACTCTACGCAATTCCGCCGCCTGGTTCGCGCCTATTCCATCGGACCCCGCCAGGTGGCAGCTCTGTGAAGCCCGCTCCCGCCTCCAACAATTTTCTGGTTTTGATCCCCGCCTTCAATGAAGCCGGAGCCATCGCCGACGTCGTGCGCGAGGTAAAGAAGGTGGTACCCAACGCGAGAATCCTGGTGGTGGACGACGCCTCGAAAGACGACACCGCCAATCTGGCAAAGGGGGCCGGCGCCGGCGTGTTGTGCCTTCCTTACCATCTCGGACTCGGGGGTTGCGTGCAGGCCGGTTATCGCATGGCCTACGAGCTCGGCTACGACTACGTGATCCGCGTCGACGGCGACGGCCAGCACGATCCGCGCTACATCATGGAACTCCTCAAGGTGCTCCGCACGTCCGGAGTCCACATGGTGATCGGCTCGCGATTCTATCAACACAACGGCGAACACACCAGCATCTTACGCGCGATTGGAATCGGGTTGTTCCGCCTGGTTCTACGCCCAATCCTTGGGCAGTCGGTGCACGATCCAACCTCCGGCTTCGTCGGAGTGAACCGGGAAGCGCTTCAGGTATTCAGCCAGAGTTTTCCGCTCGAATATCCCGAGATCGAGGCGCTCGTTGTGTTGCAGCGCAAACGATTCCGCTTCCAAGAAGTCCCTTGCAAGATGCGGCCGCGCCAGGCCGGGCGCAGCTCCATCACCGCGGTAAAATCGCTGTATTACATCATCCATGTGCTTCTCGGCGTTTTCGTCAACGTCTTGAAATTCGAGGGCCGGCAAAGGAAGATTGCAGCGGAGAAAGACGGAAAAAAGAAAGATTGAAGTATGGAACGATTACTCGACACGGTAACGATTCTGAGCGTGGTGCTTATGCTGGCGGTGCTGTTTTCTGTCCGGCGATCGCACATTCGCGTCGAGTACTCGGTGAGCTGGCTGGCCGCCTCCGTCATTCTGCTGCTGCTCTCGCGCTCGCGCCCGCTGCTCAACTGGATTTCCGATCGGCTCGGGCTGACATATCCGCCACTCGCTTTGCTACTGTTGGTCTCGTGCGTTTTTGTTGCGGTTATCTATCGCCTGTCTGTTGTCATCTCCGATTTGAAGGATGCCAATATCGCGATCGCCCAACGGCTGGCAATCGTGGAATTTCAGCTGCAAAATCGAAATGAAAAGCAGTAAAGCGGTCCGAAAACCGAAAGCCTCGGTGACGGTCGCCGTCGCCGCCTCGCCGCGGCCCGAGCAATCCTACTGGCCCTTCGCCGTGGGGATTCTGGTCGCGATCTTCACTGTGTTCGAGATTTATTGGCCGGCGATTCACGGCCCGTTTCTGCTCGACGATAGCGGTATGCCCTATACAGCCGGCACCGTTCCTCCGTTCCGGCAATGGCTCAACGGGTTGCGTCCTCTGCTCATGGTCAGCTTTTGGCTGAACTACGCGAGCTCCGGCAACCAGGAAACGTTCGGCTATCATCTCGTCAACATCGTTCTGCACATTCTCAACGGCGGCTTGATTCTGCTCGCGGTCCGCAAGGTCCTGGATTGGGCCAAAGTCGAAAAATGGCAGGCGGGCGCGCTGTCGGTGTTCGCTGCCGGGCTTTTTCTCCTGCACCCGCTTCAGACCGAATCGGTGAGTTATATCGTCAGCCGGTCGGAAACGCTCAGCGTGTTCTGGCTGTTGGCGGCGTTCGTTGTTTTTCTTTACCGGGCAGGCGAGGCGATCTACACGTTGCGCGCGATCGCGATCCTTGCGCTCTTTGGCGCGGCCGTGCTGACTAAGGAACATACCGCTGTATTCCCCGCGCTTCTGGTGGTCACTGATTTTTATTGGAATCCCGGATTTTCGCTGACCGGCATCAGAAAGAATTGGCGTTTGTATGCGCCGATTGTTGTTGGCGGCGCGCTGGCTATCGCTTTTGTTTTCCGCGTGCTCAGCATAGGGGCAACGGCCGGCTTCAGCATCAAGGAATTCACCTGGTATCAATACTTCTTTACCGAATGCCGCGTGATTTGGGATTACCTGAGGATGTTCATCGTTCCTGTTGGCCAAAATGTCGACCCCGACGTTCCGATCTCCCGTGGCATCGTGGATCACGGCGCGATTCTCGGCGTCGCCGCGCTGATCGCGGTGAGCGTCGCCGCCTGGATTTACCGGCGCAAGTACCAGCTCGCATCCTATGGCTGGTTCGTGTTCCTGATTCTGCTCGCGCCAACCTCTTCGTTCGTTCCGATCATGGATCCCATGGCCGAGCGCCGGCTGTACTTGCCGTTCATCGGGTTGCTGTTCATCGTTACTGATTTTCTCAGCCGCTGGAAAACGAGCAAAACCACGCTGGCCACCGCGCTGAGCATTATCCTGATCATCGAAGCCGCGGCCACGTATCAGCGCAATCAGCTCTGGGCCAGCGCCATCAGCTTGTGGAAGGATAGCGTGGCCGGTTCGCCGAACAAGTACCGCCCGCGATTCCAGCTCGCATTCGCATATTTTCTGGCCGGCGACGGCGGCAATGCGATCGAACAGTTCCAGAAGACAGCCGAGCTGGGAAAACCCACGTTTGACTTGCTGCTTGACTGGGGACTCGCCTATGATGCCGCTGGCAAGCTCGATCAGGCGCTCGAAAAACTGAAAGCCGCCTCCGCGCTCGAGCAGAACGCGCACGTCTATCAAACCATCGGCTACGTGTACGGCAAAATGGGCAAGTATCCCGAAGCGCTTGACGCCTTGGACGCGTCGCAGAAGCTCGACGCCGGTTTCCCGATGACCTACTATACTCGCGGGAACGTCTTTGAGGAGCAGGGCAACAAGGCTCAGGCGGCCGAAGAGTACAAGCGTGCCCTGGCTATCGATCCGCAGCTTGGCTTGGCGCGCGACGCTCTGCTCCGCGTCGGCCAGTAGATGCTGCGCATCGGCGTGAACGCGCTGTACCTGATTCCAGGCGGCGTGGGCGGAACGGAAATTTATCTCCGGAATCTGCTGGACGCGTTCGCCGAGATCGATTCCATCAACGAATACGTTGTTTTCACCAATCGCGAGACCGGTTCGGATGTGGTTCCACGGCGGCCGAATTTCACGCTTGCGCCCGCGCCCGTGCGAGCCAGCTTTCGTCCAGCGCGGATTCTTTGGGAGCAATTTTCGCTGCCGTTTGCGGCGAAACGGCAGCGGTTCGACGTTCTCTTCAATCCCGGCTTTACCGCGCCGATGTTTTGCGGATGTCCCCAGGTCACCGTCTTTCACGATCTACAGCATAAACGGCATCCGGAATATTTCCGCTGGTTCGATCTTCCGTTTTGGAATCTGCTGCTATGGATGTCGGCGCGGACATCACGCGGGCTTATCGTGGTTTCAGAAGCAACGCGCGCCGATCTCGAACGGTACTACGGCCGTGATGCGCGCGTGATCCATCACGGCGTCGAGCGCCGGTTTTTCGAAATTGCCGAAAAGCGTGAGCCTTCCGACTACCTGCTGTGCGCCTCCACGTCGCATCCCCACAAAAACCTCGACCGTCTGTTGCGCGCTCACGCCGCAATGAAGAATGCGCCGCCCCTCGTGCTCACGGGCGTCCGGGGATTCGCGGCGAAGCAAGTGGAACCACTTGCGGGGCCTAATGTCCGTATGCTGGGCTGGATCCCGCGCGACCAGCTCTACGAGCTTTTCAGATGCGCCCGAGGATTCATCTACCCGTCGACATTCGAAGGGTTCGGAATGCCTATTTCTGAAGCGATGGCGGCCGGCGTTCCCGTTGGTTGTTCCGACATTCCTCCGCTGAGGGAGATCGCGGGTGATACGGTTCACTTTTTCGATCCGTCGAGCGACGATGCGATTCGAGACGCGATCGAACGGCTGGCGGCAGGATCGATCGCCACTGAATCAGCTCGACGCCGGGCGTCCGAATTTACTTGGGAAAATTGTGCGCGCGAAACGCTCGACTACCTCAGCAAATCTTCCAGTTGAATTCGGGCGTCCGTTTTCGAATCGCGATACTTCACGATGATCGGCGTGTAGACCGAAAGCCCCCACTCCCGACCTATGCCTTGCGTGATGGCACGCGCGCCCGCGACTACCACCGCGTCCTCGGGGATCACCAGCGGCTGATCGTCGCTGGCCTTGTGAACTGTCTCGCGGACCACGTCGTAAACGGGCGTCGAGCGGTTCAAAATCACGCCGGAACCGAGCACCGCGCGCCGCTTCACTACCGTTCCTTCGTAGACGCCGGTGTTGCCGCCCATCAAGACGTCGTCTTCGATGATCACCGGCAGAGCGCCCACCGGTTCGAGCACGCCGCCGATCTGCGCCGCGGCCGAAATATGGCAATTCGTCCCGACCTGCGCGCAGCTTCCGACGAGCGCATGCGAGTCGACCATGGTTCCGTCCCCAATCCACGTTCCGACGTTGATGTACATCGGCGGCATGCAGGTGACGCCTTTGCCGACGAAGCAACCGTCGCGAATGCTCGATCCGCCGGGCACAATGCGCACGCCGTCCTCGACGCCAACATGACGCACCGGGTAAGTCGATTTATCGAACCACGGCTGGCGCGCCGGATTGATTGACATGTCGACTATCGCGCCCATGCGGAATCCGAGCAGTATGCCTTTCTTCACCCAAGCGTTGACGCGCCATCCGGTTTTCGATCCCGCGTCCTGTTCGGCGGAACGGATCTGGCCGGCGTTCAGAGCGAGCTTGAACTGGTCGAAAAGCCAGAAGTGTTCGTCAGTGTAAGAAGAAGGTTTTTGGTCGAACAGCGCCTCGATCTCAGCCTGCATGCACGCTCCGGTTGGCGAGCAAGCCGAGCGCATCGAGAACACCTTCGATCTTGGTTTGGCTGGCTGCGCTCGGCGGGCACATCGGCAGACGCCAGACGGGTTCGAGCAGGCCCATGAGAGCCATCGCGGCTTTCACCGGAATCGGATTCGTCTCGATACCGTTCACTTCAAACAGCGGCATGTACTTTCGCTGAATCTCGCGAGCGCCGGCGAAGTCGTTTGTGAGAGCGCGGCGGACCAACTCCGTCATGTCTTTGGGAATCTGGTTCGAGATGACGCAGATTGCTCCGTGTCCCCCCAGGGCGATCAGCGGAATGCTAACGACATCGTCGCCCGCAAGCACTGCGAAATCAGCGGGCAGGTGGTGGATCACGGCGGCCATCTGCGCGATGTTGCCGGAAGCTTCTTTGACGCCGACGATATTCTCGATCGCGGCCAGCCGTTTCAGCGTTGCCGTCTCGATGTTGATGCCCGTGCGGCCCTGAATGTTGTACACGATGATCGGAAGCTTGGCGGCGGCTGCGACGGCTTTGAAGTGCCGGTAGATGCCTTCCTGCGTGGGCTTGTTGTAGTACGGCGTGACGCTGAGGATTCCGTCGGAGCCCATAGCGCGCACCTCAGTCGCAAGCTCGATCACCTCGGCCGTGTTGTATCCGCCCGCGCCGGCCAGCACCGGAACGCGGCGGTTGGCCTCTTCGACGGTAATCTCTACGACGCGCAGATGCTCGGCGCGCGAGAGCGTGGGATTCTCACCCGTGGTTCCGCATGGCACGAGGAAATTAATTCCTTCCGAGATCTGTCGGCGGACCAGAGCGCGCAACGTGTGCTCGTCGAGCGAGCCGTCGGTTCGAAATGGTGTCACTATCGCAGTGCCACAGCCTTGGAATTTCATCTCAACCTCCAAACAAGATGTCCGAGAATTCGTAGAAGCCTTTGCGTCCGATTATCCATTGTGCCGCTTTCAGCGCGCCTCGGGCGAAGCCTTCACGGCTGCGCGCGGCGTGGCGCAAGGTGATGGTATCGGCGGCAGAGTCGAAACCGATTTCGTGCGTGCCGGGATGCGCGCCCGCCCGATTCGAGCTCGAATCGATGTGGCGGTCGTAACCGGCGGCTCGCATTTCGTTGACAAGCTTGAGCAGGGTTCCCGAGGGCGCGTCCTTCTTGGTGATGTGATGGATTTCCCAAGCCCAAGCGGTGTAGTCTTTTTCGTTTTTGAGGAGCCGTGCGGCCTCTGCAACCAGGCGCGTGAACACGTTCACGCCAACCGAGAAGTTCGGGCTCCAGACTAGCGCGGACTCGTGTTCCGACACGATGGACTTGGCTTCGTTTAAATGATCGAGCCAGCCGGTGGTTCCGATGACGGCGGGAATGTGCGCTTCGGCGAGCTTGCGGATGTTACCGAGGACCGCCCCGGGAACGGAGAATTCCACTGCGGCGGCGGCGCCCGCGAGAGGCTCGTCGCGCCCGACGTCGACGCGTGCCGTCACTGTGAAGCCATATTCGGGCGCCAGCTGATCGATGAGGCGGCCCATTTTGCCGTAGCCGACAATGGCGAGATTAGGCATCGAACACCGCCGGGTCGAGTTCTCGGAAAAATTCGGCGTGCAGGGCGGACACGGCGCCACGCAGGTCCTGGCCGGCAACGACGAAGCCCAGGTTCAAGGCGGACGCGCCTTGCGAGATCATGCGGACGTTGATTCCACCTGCTGCCAGCGCCTGGAACACGCGAGCGGCCACGCCCGGAGTAAAGCGGATGTTGTCGCCCACAATGCAAATGATAGCTTCATTCTCTTCGATCGAAACTTCGGAGAACTCGCGCAACTCGCGCAGGATTTCGGGAAGGCGGGCAGTCTGGTCGATCGTGAGCGAGACGTTGACCTCCGACGTCGCGATCATGTCCACAGAAGTCTGGTAGCGCTCGAACACTTCAAAGATGCGGCGCATGAAACCGTACGCCAGGAACATGCGCGCCGCGTGGATGTTGAGGACGGTGACTTTCGATTTGCAGGCGATAGACTTCACGAGATTCGTAGTGGAGACGCTTTCGGCCACAATGCGTGTGCCGTCCACATGCGGCCGGCGTGAGTTCAGAATCAAGACCGGAATGTTCCGATCGATCGCGGGAACGACGGTGGACGGATGGAGCACCTTGGCGCCGAAATACGCGAGTTCGGCCGCCTCGGTAAACGAAATGATTTTGACGCGGTGGGCGTTGGGGACGACATTCGGGTCGGCGGTGAGCATGCCGTCGACGTCCGTCCAGATCTGGATCTCTTCGGCTCCGATGCCGGCTCCGACGATCGACGCGGTGAAATCCGACCCGCCGCGGCCGAGCGTCGTGGCGATTCCTTCCGGCGTCGCAGAAATGAAGCCGCCTATAACGACGACGTGATCTTCGAGCAGCGGCGGAATGGCGGCCGAGAGGCGCGCGTACGACTCCTTTAAGT
>DASQJA010000252.1:0-3296 GCA_035631275.1 Bryobacteraceae bacterium | reverse complement strand
TTGTCGCAGAGTTGTATATACGTCCGACTGCGAGCCTTTGAGAAATGGGCTACCCGCCCGTTAACAAAGATTATCTCGAGTGGATCGACGTGCTCGAGTCGGTGGTCGAGGCACACGATTCCTATACGATGGTTGAACTCGGGGCGGGCTTTGGGCGCTGGGTCGTTAGAGCGGCGTTCGCTGTTAATCAGTACCGGCCTGGTATGCGCTGTCGTCTGGTAGCAGTCGAAGCTGAACCGTTAACGAACCGTTGGATCGATCTGCACTTTGAAGAGAACGGAGTCGACCCGGGCGCGCAACCGATTGATCCACGCGGCGAGTTCGGACAAGTCTGGACGTTCCTGTTTTCATTGGCGGACCGCGCGGCGGAGCTTGGGATCTGCCGCCCGATCAGTGGTACGGTCAATGCCTGGCGAAAGACCACGACATCTCGGGCGAGTATCAGGACGACGGCGAATATCACGGCTTCCAGGTGCGCCTGCATAAGCGCGGATGGCGCTCGATTAACGTGTCGAGCGTAACGCTCAAGGAACTCATGACTGATCTAGAGCGGGTAGACTGCCTCGATATGGATATCGAAGGCCAAGAACTTCCCGTGATTCGCTCGACCGTTGAGGAGATGAGCGCGAAGGTGAGACGCGTGCACATTGGAACGCACAGCCTGGACATCGAGGCGGAGCTTCGCCATATTCTTTCGAGTCACGGCTGGTGCTCAGTTCGCGACTATTCGATAAACACTACGCAAGAGACGCCTTGGGGGCGGGTCGAGTTCGGAAGCGGTGTCCAGAGCTGGGTGAACCCAAGGGTGAAATAAACGGCTCGGGCCGCCGGGTATAATCGAATTTCCATTCCTGTGACTGGAACATCATCCAAAACAGCGGCGTCTTTTACGGATACGCCGATCTCCAAGGTCAACGAGTATTGGAGCGCGCGCCCGTGCAATATCCGGCACTCGCCCAAACCAGTGGGATCGCGCGAGTATTTCGATGAAGTCGAGGCGCGCAAGTATTTTGTCGAGTCCCATATTCCCGGTTTCGCGGAGTTCGAGCGTTGGCGCGGGAAAAAAGTCCTTGAAATTGGCTGCGGGATCGGGACCGATACGATCAGTTTCGCCCGTGCTGGAGCGCGTGTCACCGCCGTCGACTTGACCGAGAAATCTCTTGAAGTCGCCCGGCAACGCGCCCGCGTGTTCGGGCTGGATGACCGCATTACGTTCCTTGAGGCCAACGCGGAAAAGCTCAGCGACTATGTCCCCGTGGAGGCCTACGATCTGGTCTACTCGTTCGGCGTGATTCATCACACGCCGCATCCGGACCTAGTACTCGAACAGATCCGCAAATACGTCGCGCCCCAGAGCACGGTAAAGATCATGGTGTACAACCGCTGGTCCTGGAAAGTGCTCTGGATTCTTTTGGTCTATGGCAAAGGGCAATTCTGGAAGCTGAACCAGCTGATCGCTGAGTATTCGGAAGCGCAAACCGGATGCCCCGTCACCTACAGCTATTCGCGCGCCGAAGGGCGGCGCTGGCTTGAAGATCATGGGTTCCGCGTTACGGACGCAACCGTGGAGCACATTTTCTCCTACAGCATCCCCGAGTACAAAGAATACCGTTATCGCAAGATGTGGTATTTTCGCTGGATGCCGAAGCCCTTGTTTCGCGTGCTGGAACGGCTGTTTGGCTGGCATCTTTGCTTGACGGCGAAACCGAAGTAATGCCCGGCGGGGACAATCCATATCTGTCCATCGTGGTTACGGCCCGCAACGACGATCACGGCGGGAACTTGCTCCATCGCATGCAGGCCTTCACCAGCGGCTGGATCAGCCAGGCGAGGCGCTATTCGATTCCTTCGGAGCTGATTATCGTAGAGTGGAATCCGCCGCAGGACAAGCCGCGGCTGGCTGAAGCGCTCAAATGGCTGGACGATCTAGGACCCTGCCAGGTTCGAATCCTCGAAGTGCCACCCGAACTGCATGCCCACTTTGCGCACGGCGACGCACTTCCGCTCTACCAGATGGTGGCCAAAAACGCCGGTATTTTGCGGGCGCGCGGAGAGTTCGTCCTCGCGACGAATATCGACATTCTGTTTTCCAATGAGCTGGCTTGCTATTTCGCGGCAAGGCGTCTGCAACGTGGCCGCATGTATCGCATCGACCGGCACGATGCGATGAGCAGCATTCCGCGCGACAGCTCTCTCGACGAACAGCTCGAATATTGCCGGACGCATTTGATTCGTGTCAATGTGCGAGAGGGCACCTACAACGTCTCGGCCGATGGCAGGCCGGCGCTAAGCGGGAATGACGTCGCAGCAGTGGATTCCGGATTGCTATTCGGGAAAGGCTGGCTGCCAGTCGAGAGTTACACAGCCGGTGAGCTGTTTCGATGGGCTGGACAATCGGCCGAGTTGCTACTCGAGAACCCGCCCGCCGGTGCATCCGCGTTGGCGATCGAACTTGAACCGGGACCAGGCACCGGGAACGCGCCCCTCGATCTTGAAGTGATTGGCGAAGGATACCAGGTCTTGGCGCACGTTGAAGTAGCGCGCCGCAGCCGGCTGTATCTGCCGCTCCCTTCTCCAGTGCCATCGCGTGTCTGGTTTCGCATTCACGAGGGCGGCTTGCCCGCGGATCACGACCCGCGCGTTTTGAACTTCCGCGCGTTTCGAATCGAATGGGAGCGCGGCGCGCGTGGCGGAGCTGTGTCTGTTAAATCGGTGGGCGGGCGGAGCTTTGTCGCTGCGGCTTGGTTTGCGCTACAGCATTTGATCGACCGGCTGGCCAAAGGCGGCCGCCTGGTTCGACTCACTGTTCCAGTGTCGCCGAGCTTGCAGCGGCGTCTAAAGTTGTACATCGAGTATCGCGGATTCATCGGAATGCTGCGCCACTCGATCACCCACTTCAAACGTCGCCTGTCATTTCACGCGGCCGCGGCGCCGGGCGAGGATATTATGCTCCGGGGATCGGGGCTGTCCCTGGGAGCCGGGTGGCAACCGCTGGAGGATTATCGCGGTGAAACGTTCCGGCGCGTCAGCGAGAGCGCGGAGATCGTGATTTCGGCGTACTCGCCGGGCTCTGGCGAGCTTGGATTGCAAGTCGAACCCGTCGACACCACTCCTGTAGATCTCGTATTAATCGATTCGGCCGGCAAACAGATTGCGAGTTCCGGCGTCACCGATCTTCAGTACGCGCGCTTGGCGGTCGAACGAATCGCCGGGCGGACGCAGGTTTTTCGATTAGAGCCGCGCGGCGGCGCGCTCAAAGTGTTCTGGTGCGGTTGGTCTGGCCGCCAGGCGACGCA
>DASQJA010000251.1:0-3022 GCA_035631275.1 Bryobacteraceae bacterium | reverse complement strand
TCTCGACAAACTAGGATCGAATTGGCTCAGCGCGGAATCTAACCACCGATGCGCATCGGAATCACTTGTTATCCGACGTACGGCGGCAGCGGGATCGTCGCGACGGAACTAGGCCTCGAGCTCGCCAATCGCGGCCACGAGATCCATTTCATCACTTACGCGAATCCCATCCGGCTGGATCCGGGGACTCCGCGCATTGCGTACCACGAAGTGGAGGTCTCGACGTATCCGCTCTTTCAATATCCGCCGTATTGCCTGGCGCTGGCGTCGCGGATGGCGGAGGTCGCCGAGAACTACGACCTGGATTTATTACACGTTCATTACGCGATCCCGCACTCCATCGCGGCGATGCTGGCGCAGCAGATGGTGGCCGCGAGAAAGAGGCTGCCGTTCATCACGACACTGCATGGCACTGACATCACGCTGGTCGGCACCGATGCGTCTTACTTCCCGATCACGAAGTTTTCCATCGAGAAGTCGGATGGGATCACGGGCATCAGCGACGATCTGCGGCGGCACACGTACGAGGTGTTTGGTGTGTCGAACGAGATTCGAGTGATTCACAACTTCGTAAATACCGAGTTATACCGGCCGGCGGAGAAACGGGCTTCTGACGAAAAGCGGCTGATGCACATCTCGAATTTCCGGCCGGTGAAACGTGTCGTGGATTGCGTGCGCATCCTGGCTGAGGTGCGGAAGACGACTGCAGCGCATCTCTATATGGTGGGCGACGGTCCGGACCGGCCGGAGGCGCATCGCGTGGCGCGCGATCTCGGCATCGAAAAACATGTGACGTTCATGGGCAAGCAGGATCACGTGGAGCGGATTTTTCCGGATATGCATGTGCTGCTGATGCCGAGCGAGATGGAGTCGTTCGGGTTGGCGGCACTGGAGGCGATGGCGTGCGGAGTCCCGCCGGTTGCGACGCGCGTGGGCGGCGTTCCGGAGTTGATCACGAACGGTGCGGATGGTTTTCTCGAACCGGTGGGCGACGTTGCGGCTCAAGCTGCACGGGTGGTCGAGTTACTGACCGACGATGAACTATATGAGAAGATGGCCTCGGCCGCGCGCCGGACGGCGGTGGAGCGCTTCGCCAGTTCGACCATTATTCCGCAATATGAGCAGTATTATCGCGAGGTGCTTTCGAGTTGACCCTGGAGTTCGATTAACTCGGCGAGCGATAGCTGTTCGGCGCGTTTCTTGGTGGCAGGAATCGAGTCGAGCTGATCGCGGCCGTAATAGGCGGCGAGATTGTTGCGAATGGTCTTGCGCTTAAAACGAAAACATCGGCTGGCGAACTGGAGAAAGCGAGCGGGATCGGGGGCAGGGGAGTCGCGTTTGGAGATCAGACGGACAACGGCGGAGTCCACTTTGGGACGTGGGCGGAACGCGTCGGCGGGGACATCGAAAAGGAGTTCGACATCGCTTAGGAGCTGGGTTTGCACGCTGAGAAATCCGTAGTCACGCGTGCCGGGTTGCGTGGTCAGCCGCTCAGCGACTTCCTTTTGCACCAAGAAGACGGCTTGGATCAGGTTATCGCCGAGTGCGAGGGTCTTTTCGAGAATCGGCGAAGTAATGTAGTAGGGTAGGTTGCCGCAGATCGCGACGCGGCCCCACTGATTCAGGTCGGTCTTGAGAACATCGGACTCGATCAGGGTAAGGCCCGACTCGTTGCGGAACTCAGCGCGGACGTAGTGGACCAGTACCGGGTCGATTTCGACCGCGATGACTCGTGCGGCGCGAGTTAACAGATGCGAAGTAAGTGCACCGCGGCCAGGACCGATTTCGACGACCGTGCCGGCAGAGTCAGGACAAGCGGCTTCGGCGATGCGTTCGAGGACGGACTGCCGCGCGAGAAAGTGCTGGCCGAGACGGCGTCCCAACGTTTACAGCTTGCCGCCGTTAGCGCGGATGTAAGCGTCCACCTGGCGCTCGAGCAGCTCGAGCGGGACGGTGCCGGTGTTCAGCACGACATCGTGGAATGCACGCAGCGAGAACTTGTCGCCCAATGCCTTTTTTGCCTTCTCGCGCACTTCGACAATTTTGAGTTGGCCGATCATGTACGAGCAGGCCTGACCGGGGAACACGGCGTAGCGTTCCACTTCGCTGGCTTCGATGCCGTAGTCGATGCCTTGCTGGCGCGTCCAGTGCTTCGAGTGGAGTCCAGTGTCGACCACCAGACGGCGCGCGCGGAAGAGCGAAGAGTTCAGTTGGCCAAGAAGGCCTTCGAGATCGCCCTCGTACCAGCCGGATTCGGCCGCCAGCCGTTCAGCGTAAAGACCCCAGCCTTCGGTGAGCGCTGAGATTCCGCCGAATGCACCGATCTGCCGGAAGCGCGGTAGATCTTTGTTCTCGACTTGGAGCGCGATCTGAAAATGATGTCCGGGAACGGTTTCGTGATAGACGAGGGAGCGGAGGCCGAACTTGGTCATGCGCTCCGGCCGCAGCGGGATCTGGAACGTGCCGGGGCGCGAGCCGTCGGGTGCGGGGGCATTGTAATTGGCGGCGGCGTTGGCTTCGCGGAAGCGGGGGAACGGTTGCGCGACGACCGGCGACTTGGGGACTTTGTCGAACAGCGAATCGGATCGCCTTTGCGCGTCGCGGAGGATCTTCTCGACGTCGGCCATGATGAGGACGCGGCCTTCTTCGGTGATCGGGTAAGCGAGGTCCTTTTGCAGCTTTTCGACTCGTTCTTTGACCGTGCCTTCGGTGCGGCCCAGGCGGCGCAGGATCTCGTCCATTTGTTTTTCGATTCGCGCAACTTCGCGCAATCCGATTTCGTGGATCTGATCGGGGGTGTAGTTCGTGGTGGTAAAGCGGTGGAGAAAATATGCGTAGGCTTCGGCGCCACCCTTGAGGCGCCACAGGCCGGCGTCGTTGGTGGAGCGGGGAAGCTGGGATTGAAGCTCCGAGACCCCGCGCTTCCAAGCTGGATAAACTCCGGTGTCGACGATTTTCGCGGCTTGACTCGATAGCTCGGTGCGCCGTGCCGGGCTCAGGTCTTTGATTGCGTTCACTTTTT
>DASQJA010000250.1:0-10915 GCA_035631275.1 Bryobacteraceae bacterium | reverse complement strand
CACGGACGTAAACGGGTGATGCGCCGCGTTCCAGCGTTTTTCTTCGTCGTCCCATTCGAACATCGGAAAATCGACCACCCAAAGGAGCTTGAAACTCTGCGGGTCGAGCAGCTTATGGCGATCGTTGTACTTCTGTCCGGCGTAGAGACGCAGTTGGCCGCACGCCTGATAGAAGGTTTCCTCAGGACGCGGGCCCTGCGGCGCACCGGGCCATCCGGCGATGATCAGCAAATCGTCCTCGGCCGCTCCCGTCGCCTCGCGCGCCTGCTGCGCTAGCGATTCGTCCAGCTTCTTCAAATCGTCATAAACACGCAGTCCGCGCTCTGTTCCAAACGCTTTCAGCTCGTCGCGTTCTTTGCGGCTAAGCTGGCCGACCTTCGGGATGTGGATTGCAACCGGCGGGAAGGTGAGGCCGAGCTGCCAGGACTTCCCCTCGAGCACGTGGAACGGCGGCAGGCGCAGATCAGGCTTGTCGATCCCATAGGAGCGCATGGCCTGCTCGTAGGTCATGCGCGGGAACGGCGTGTCCACTCTGAAACCGGCTGTCTCGAATACGCGCTGGAGCATCGGCTCGATCACTTCGTAAATGCGCTCCTGCTGGGGGAACGACATCTCCAGGTCGATCTGCGTGAATTCAGGCTGGCGGTCGGCTCGAAGGTCCTCGTCGCGGAAGCAGCGCACGATCTGGAAATATTTTTCGAGGCCGCTCACCATCAAGAGCTGTTTGAAAAGCTGTGGCGACTGCGGCAACGCGTAAAACGAACCTGGCTGAACGCGGCTGGGAACCAGATAGTCGCGCGCGCCTTCAGGCGTCGAGCGAGTCATGAACGGCGTCTCAATTTCCAAGAATCCTTGGCTGTAAAGAAATTCGCGCACCGCGAAGCTGACCCGCGAGCGCAGCATGATATTCCGCTGCATATGCGGGCGGCGCAGATCGAGATAACGGTACTTGAGCCGGGCGTCTTCCTTGACGTCGACGTTTTCTTCCATCGGAAATGGCGGCGTGCGCGACTCGTTCAGCAGCCAGAGTTTCTCGGCGACCAGCTCCACTTCGCCCGTCCCGAGCGTGGGATTTACCGTTTCGGGGCTGCGCTTGGCGACTGTGCCCTCTACGCCGATGACGTATTCGGAGCCAAGCGATTCGGCCTTCTTGTGCACGTCCTCGGGCGCGTCGGCGTGAAAAACCACCTGCGTGACCCCTTCGCGATCGCGTAGATGGATGAAAAAGACGCCGCCCAAATCACGCCGGCGATGCACCCAACCCATCAGCAGCGCGCGCTTGCCGGTGTCGGAAGCACGCAGTTCACCGCAAGTGTGGGTGCGGCGAAGCTCCCCTAAGAAATCCAGTTGTGCCGTTTCCATGAATTATTTTATCCGCTCGATCAGCCGCGCGCGCTCGACGGTTTCCTGCTCGCCGGTTTGCATATTCTTTAAAGCATACTGTCCGGCGGCCATTTCGTTTTCGCCGACGATCAGGACGAAGCGCGCGCCCATTTTATTCGCCAATTCGAGCGATCGTTTCAATTTGCTATCGAGGCCCAGTTCCGCCGCGAGTCCGGCGGCCCGCAATTCGCGCGCGAGCATGGCCGAATGCATCTCCGACGCCGATCCGATGGGCGCAATATATATGTCTAGCGCCGCCGCGCTTGCCTCCGGTCTTTCCTGCTCGACCGTCATCACCAGCCGGTCCTCACCGATCGAGAATCCGATTCCAGGCGCTGGAACCTTGGACCCCAAGGACTCCGCGAGGCCGTCATAACGCCCGCCGCCTAGAACGGAGTTCTGCGAGCCCAGCGCGCCGTGGACAATCTCAAATGTTGTGCGCATGTAGTAGTCGAGCCCGCGCACCATGCGCGGCCGCACTTCATATGCAATGCTGCGATCGTCGAGATGCGTTCGCACGGCGTTGAAGTGGGTCCGGCAGGGACCGCACAGATGTTGCTGAATGGATGGCAATGCGTCGATGATCGGCTGGTCTTCGGGAACTTTGCAGTCCAGCACGCGCAGCGGATTCGTTTCAGCGCGGCGCTGGCAGTCCTCGCAGAGCCGCTCTTTCACCTGGCGCAATTTCTCCTTAAGCAGCGCGACATACTGAGGCCGGCAATTCGCGTCGCCTACCGAGTTCAGATAAAGCTGGAATCCACTCAAGCCCACGCGCCGCAGGATATCCACTACCATCTCGATCACTTCGGCATCCACTGCCGGCGACTCCGACCCGATAGCTTCCGCGCCAATCTGAAAAAACTGCCGGTATCGTCCCTTCTGCGGACGTTCGCGCCGGAACATCGGGCCGATGTAGTAGAGCTTTTTCAAGCCCGGTTGCTGATCGAGACGATGCTCGATGTAGGCGCGCATCACCGAGGCCGTTGCTTCCGGCCGCAGCGTAAGCGAACTGCCGTCGCGATCCTCGAAAGTGTACATCTCTTTGCTGACAATGTCAGTATCCTCGCCGACGCTGCGAGCGAATAGCGCAGTTTCTTCGAGAATGGGTGTGCGAATCTCCTGGTAGTTGTAAGTGCGAAACACTTCGCGCGCGATGGCGTCCACGCGATTCCATACACTGCTCGCGGGGGGAAGGATGTCGCGCGTGCCTTTGACGGCTTTGATCATTTTTCAATAGTTCCCGAGCGGGCGGCCCCGCTTCAAACCGGTTCGTCCCGGTAGATTTGGCCCGCTTCGACGTAGTGCTTGGCGTTCTGGCTAAAACGATCCCGCTCCGCGTCGGTGAGGGGACGCTTCACCTTGGCGGGCACGCCCATCACCATGCTATTCGGCGGCACTTCGGCGCCTTCCGGAACCACTGCGCCGGCCGCGATCACCGAGCCTCGTCCTATTTTCGCGCCATTCAGCACGATGGCCCCGATTCCGATGAGGCAGTCGTCTTCGATGGTGCAGCCGTGAATCATGGCCAGATGGCCGACGGTCACGCGGCTCCCGATGTTCAGGGGAAACAATCCAGCATCGCAATGCAGCACGGAGTTGTCCTGGATATTCGTTTCGTCGCCGATGCGGATCGAGTTCACGTCGCCGCGCGCGGTGACGTTGGGCCAGATGCTGGCGCGTTCCCCAATCGTAACGTCTCCAATCACCTGAGCGCTCTGATCGATGTAAGCGGAAGCGGCAATTTTGGGCACTCTGCCGCGATAGGCGCGAATCATGACTGCGATGTAGATTTCAATCCTAACATGGACCGCGCGATGATTACGGCGGTTCGGTTTCTCAGCCGCGCGCTTCGATGTGCTTCAGACGTGCGTCCAGAACTTCTTCGACGCGATGCAGTTCAGCGTGCCAGAGGTCCCGCACTTCGTCGAAACGGTGGTTCACGTGGTCGAAGCGCGAATCCATGTCGCTTCGCAAGTCAGCGATGCCGTTGTTGAGATCGTTGGGTCTTCCGCTGTTGATCTAGAATGCCCACCAGAACGGTGAGCATGGTCGGCACGGCGGCCAAAGCGATGATCAAGAGCTGGGTGTCGTTCATCTCCTTCGATGACATCTCGCATCAGCGCCGCGCCGCCCATTCGTGATACAAGACACTCAAAGGACCTGAATACCATGGGGATTTCCCGAGCCTTGTTGCTCCTCTTGACTGCTCCCTTCGCGCTTGCGGCCGGGCCCGACGGCGCCGACCTCTACGCCAAGAACTGCGCAACCTGCCACGAAGTTCTCGCGCCACTGCAGAATCGCGCCGCATTCAAGACCATGACGCCGCAATATATCTTGCACGTGCTCGACAACGGGGCGATGCGGTTGCAAGCGGCGAAGCTCAGCAAGGAAGAACGCGCTGCGCTGGTCGAGTATCTGACCGGCGCCGCAGTAAACACGATTCCCGCGGCGGGCAAGTGCGCGGGTCCGCTGCCCTCCGGCTTCGATGGTCTGGCGTGGAACGGTTGGGGTGCCGATCTCGACAACTCGCGCTCGCAGAGCGCCGAAGCGGCAGGGCTCGATGCCGACCGCGTCCCCAAGCTCAATCTGAAATGGGCGTTCGGATTCCCGGGCGACTACTCGGCGTATTCTCAGCCGGCCATTGCGGGCAGGCGGGTGTTTGTCGGCAGCGCCGGCGGGCGCGTCTATTCGCTGGATGCCAGAACTGGCTGCACTTACTGGAGCTTCGATGCGGGCGCGGGTGTCCGCAGCGCGATCACCATCGATCCTGCGGGCGTCGCGTATTTCGGTGACGTGCACGCCAACGTCTACGCGCTCGATGCCACAACCGGAAAGCAGATCTGGAAGACGCAGATCGAAGACTACCCGACTGCGCGCGTCACCGGGGCGCCCAAAGTTTACGAAGGCCGCGTGTATGTTCCCGTGGCCTCGCGCGACGAGTGGATGTCGGTGGATCCGCGCTTCGCCTGCTGCAAATTCCGCGGCAGCGTGGTGGCTCTCGACGCGAAAACTGGCAAACAAATCTGGAAGACTTACACTATTACCGAGCCCGCGCGTCCGACATCGAAGACAAAAGCCGGAACGCAGCTCTGGGGACCATCGGGTGTGGGCGTTTGGACCTCGCCGACGATCGATACAAAACGCCGTGTTCTCTACGTTGGCACCGGCGACAGCTATTCCGATCCGCCCACGCCGCTCAGCGATTCGATCCTCGCGCTCGACCTAGCGACTGGAAAAATCACCTGGTCGCGCCAGCTCACCGAAGGCGACGTATTCAACGGAAACTGCCTCCAACCCAAGCCCAGCACTTGTCCGGGAACCATCGGACCTGATTCTGACTTCGGATCGTCGCCCATTTTGCGTACGCTCGCCGGCGGAAAGCGAGTATTGATCGCGGGGCAGAAATCGGGCGTCGTCCATGCGCTTGATCCTGACGACAAGGGCAAGATCCTGTGGCAGACTCGCGTCGGCAAGGGCGGGATGCTGGGTGGAATCCAGTGGGGCCCGGCCGCGGATCGCGACGCCGTCTACGTGGCACTGTCCGACGTAGGATTGATTCCTGCGCCCGAGGGCGTCATCCCCGATCCCAAGCAGGGCGGCGGTCTCTTCGCGATCCAACTCGCCACGGGCGAAAAACTCTGGAGCGTGCTTCCGCCTGAGTCCGGCTGCAAGACGCCGCGCTGCAGTCCCGCGCAATCGGCTGCCGTTACGGTGATTCCAGGCGTCGTTTTCTCGGGATCGCTCGACGGACACCTGCGCGCCTACGATGCCAAGGACGGAAAAATTCTCTGGGACTACGACACCGCTCGCGACTTTGAAACAGTGAACGGCGTCCCAGCGAAGGGTGGGGCGCTGGATGGCCCGGGGCCGGCGGTCGCGGGAGGTCTGGTAGTGGTCAATTCCGGCTACGGCTTTTTCAACGGAATCTCCGGCAACGTGCTGCTGGCATTCGGCGTGGAGTAGCTACGGCTTGAACCCGACGCTGCGCCACAACGTGGCGGATTCGTACAGCCTGCCGTTGGCCACGACGCAGTGGACAAGGCGAATGTTGTGGATGTCGTCGAGCGGGTTCCCGTCGAGCACCACCAGGTCGGCCCGCTTGCCCACTTCCACGGTGCCAGTTTCCTGATCGAGGCCCATCACCTGAGCAGGAACGATGGTCGCAGCCTGGATGGCCTCCATCGGCGTGAATCCGGCCTGGACGTAGATTTCGATTTCGCGGTGCAGGCTGTGGCCGGGGACGGCTTGATCGGTTCCGGCGACAATGGTGACACCGGCGCGGTGCAAAGCTCCCACAGCCGCCAGCGCTTTCGCGAAGATTTTCTGCGCAAGATCGGCGTCGCCTCCGGCGGGAGCAACGTTTAGAAACTGTTGCGCCAGCTCGGGCGCTACTTTCTCCACATCCGGCTCGAAGCTTGCAACCGGTCTCGCAACGGAAGCGGTTTCGAGTTCGAAGATACTGAGCGTCGGATCGATCACTGTGTGGTGAGCCTTCAAAAACTCGACGGCCTTTCTCGCCATCTCAGAGTTCAGGTCGATCCCCGCCGTGGCTCTCATGCGATCCAGCCGCTTTGCGTCTCGCGGCAACGGCGCCTGCATCATCGCGAGGACATAATCGATGTGATTGATCTGATCCTGGCCCGCTGCCACCACGTCGTAACCGGTGAGCCCGATCGGCACGTGCCCGGTTACCGTCATCCCAAGCTTGTGCGCTTCCTCCGCCACGGCCCGTACTTGGTCGAGCTTCGTCGAGCTGTAGATCTTCATCTGCTGGAAGCCGGCCTGATGGTATCGATCTACCCAGTCGCGTGCTTGTTCGGGAGTATCTACGCGTTCTACGCCCAAGGAGTAGGGCCCCGAGCCGTCTACAACGCCCGCCGCCAGAATGCGCGGGCCAAGACCGCGCCCGTTCGCAATCGCGTCCCGCTCCGCGGTGATGAACTCCAGCTCGTTGCCGCAGTCGCGTACGGTTGTTGCGCCGGCGGCAAGATAGATCGGCCCCCACTCCACCTGTTCGAAATGCGCGTGCATGTCCCACAATCCGGGAACTATGGTCTTGCCCGTTGCCGCTATCTCCTCCGCGTCTTTGGGAATGGTAACTTCCGAGCGCTTGCCGAGCGTAACGATTCGACCTCCCCGGACAACCACGGTCATGTCAGAGCGCGCGGGGCGGCCGGTACCGTCTACTACAGTCGCACCCACGAACGCGATGGCGGACGAACGGCCGCCTGTCACTCCCCGTGAAAGTTCCAACATGGCCGCCATGCCGTCGGCGCCTGCGTGAGCCACGAACTGGGCTAGCGCGCCCTCGAAGCCTTCCCGCACGACTTCGAAGTGATCGAACTCGGCGTCAGTCGTGACCGCCGCAACAAGATCGTTGTGCGGATTGAACCAGAGTGTCTCGCGTCCCCAGATCAGCCCTTGTACCGTATAGCGGGAAAAGGAATAGCTTTTGCCTTCCAGCGAGATCGTGTCGAGGCCGCGCGACTCGATATGGATCCGGCGGTCCGGCGGAGCCGGAAGATTCTCAGGCGAACCGTGTGTGCTCCAGTAGCGCAGCATCAGCATCTGCAACGTCGCAGGCGCGTATCCGGCAATCGTGAAGAACTGCGGTGGACGCGCAGCTTTCGTGACGCGATCCCCGTTCCGGATGCGAAGGTTGCTGGGCCGCACCTCAATGGACTGGTCAATGGTCGAGATCCGCGAAGTCTTACCGTGAATCTCGAAAGCTTGTGGCGTCAGGTCGGCGGCACCGCGGAAAGTTGCCGATAGCGGCACATCTTGCCCGCGATCGGTGAACTTGAAATCCATTTTGACGTTCAGAGATTCTCCGTCGCGGGTGATCTGGTAGGTCTCTTCGCCGATCGGCTGCTCAAACTTGTGGAGGCGGAACTTGCCCTCTTCGAGAGCCGTTGCCGACTGCGCCCCAATCGCCGGCGTGAACAGGACTGCCAGCAACAGGGCTAAGGCGAATCGTGAAATCACTCTCTCTCCGTATCACAAACGGGTCGTATTTGTAAAATAGCGCTAGGTGGCAGCGCGCACTGAAACGTTTGCGGCCGCGCGACCTGCCTGGCGGCCGAAGACCCGCCCAGCTTGGATCGCGGCCACGGTGATGTTGGCGACGTTCATGGAAGTGCTCGATACGAGCATCGCCAACGTCTCGCTTCCTCACATCGCCGGAAACCTCGGCGCAACCATCGACGAAAGCACCTGGGTGCTGACGTCTTATCTCATCTCGAACGCCATCGTTTTGCCGCTCACCGGATGGCTGCACATGCTGTTCGGGCGTAAACGCTATTACATGACGTGTGTCGCCATTTTCACGTTGAGCTCTCTGATGTGCGGTGTGGCGCCAAGCCTATTCCTGCTGATCGTATTTCGCATCCTGCAAGGCGCGGGCGGCGGAGGCCTTCAGCCGACCTCGCAGGCGATCCTGGTCGAAAGCTTTGAGGCCAGACAACAAGGCATGGCAATGGCCGTTTACGGCATGGGCGTCGTGGTGGCGCCGATCATCGGCCCGACGCTGGGCGGCTGGATCACCGACAATTTCTCCTGGCGCTGGATCTTCTTCATCAACGTGCCTATTGGTGTCATATCGATGCTGATGACGTCGGCTCTGATCGAAGATCCGCCCTACTTGGTTCGCAGGACGCTCAAACAAGGCCTCAAGATCGACTTCATGGGACTCGGACTGCTCGCCGTCGGGCTGGGCTTTCTGCAGGTCGTGCTCGATAAAGGCCAGCGGGACGATTGGTTCGGATCGCCGTTCATCGTCTGGTCCACCGTGATTGGCTTTGCGGGGTTGATCGGCGCCGTTTTCTGGGAGCTGCATCACGAGCAGCCCATGATCAATCTGCGGCTGTTTGGCGATCGCAACTTCACCATGGCGACGTTCATGATGTTTTCGCTCGGCTTGGTGTTGTATGGCACCACCGTTCTGCTTCCCGTGCTGTTGCAGAGTCTGATGGGCTACACGGCGGAATGGGCCGGCCTGGTGTTGTCGCCCGGCGCGATTCTGACGCTGTTTACGATGCCGCTGGTCGGTCGGCTGCTCACGAAAGTTCAACCGCGCTGGTTGGTGGTGTTCGGGCTGACGATTCTGTCGTTTGGGATGTACCGGCTCTCTGTGCTAAGCCTGCAGACCGGATTCTGGACCTGGGTATTCACCTGGACCATTTCGCGTGGCGGCTTGGCGTTTCTGTTCGTCCCGATTAATGTGGCTGCATTCGCGCGTATCCCGCGCGAAAAAACCGGCAGCGCGACCGGCTTGATCAACCTGACGCGCAACATGGGCGGGAGCATCGGGATCTCGCTGGTGACCACGTTCCAGGAGCGCTTCGCCCAGGCGCATCAGAACGTGCTGGCGGGACATCTGACGCCGCTCGATCCAGCCTACGCGACGCGCTTGCAAGGGCTCCAGTCCGGTTTACAGGCTGGTGGATCGAGTCCCGCGCTGGCCGCTCAGCAGGCGCAAAACATGATCTACGGAGAACTGACACGCCAAGCCACGATACTCGGCTATATCGATGTCTTTCGCCTGCTGAGCTACCTTTGCCTGGCGCTCATCCCGCTCATGTTCCTTATGAAGCGCGCCAAACCGAGAATATAAGCGGGACTCGCCGGACACACCCGCGCTATTTATCCAAGGCCACGCTGCGCAGGTAAGTCAGAATGAACATCGTCACAACGAGCGCGAATCCGAACGCGGCGTCGACGATGGTCAGCAGCTTCCCCCAATGATCGATCCGGGCTAGCCGGCCGGCCACTGCGTACTGCTGCGCAATCACCGGTTCCGGGCTACCGCTCAAATGAACTAAATCGTCCTCGCGTCGCGCAGTGAACTTGCGAACTGCCGCTAGCGCAATAACCGTCAGTGTTAGAACAGCCCATACCATCCAGAGAAGCAGCATGGCTTGCCTCCTTGTTGAAGTTTGCTCGACGGGCCAGTTACTTGGGAGAGCAGCCCTCAAGGGAGTGATTGTGTTCGGCGTAGCACTTGCCGACATCGTTCAAATCTTTTTTCCTGGCTGCCGTGTCGCAATAGGTGCAGTCTTTTCCTTCTTTCTTGGTGTACTCCGCTTTTCCGAATGAAGAAGGCGAGGACATGACCAGCCCGCCTAAGATGATCGCGAATGGAAAACCGATCTTGAGGATTCGCTTTGACATAAGTCTCTGAAAAATCTCCGTTCAAGCCCGGAGCAATCAGGAAGCCGTTGGTATATGGTTGAAAATCCCCAAGCTGACAGGCACGAGACGCTTTTTCCCCGGGACCTGCTGAGCGAAACTACTCAACCAACTGGGGCATTCCTCAATTGGAACTGGCCGCTAACCCGGACAAATCCAATTGGCGCACCTCTGCGTATAATCTAAGGACGCTAGAATGCTTCTGCCTCTTTTCTTGGCACTACGCGCGATTTCAGGCGACGGCGATCTGATCGAGCGCCTGCAAAAACGGGATCCGCAGGCCCTTGCAGAACTGTACGACCGCTACGGCCGGCAGGTTTTCTCCATCATTTTCAGAGTCGTGCGGGATAGTGCCATCGCCGAGGATCTAGTGCAGGAGACCTTCCTGCGGGTGTGGAACCGAGTGCAAGGTCTAGACGCCGAGCGCGGATCGGTGGGCGCCTGGCTCCTGACGGTGGCGCGGAACCGGGCGATCGACTATCTCCGCTCCACTGCCGGGCGCGAGCGCAATTCCCTGGATGTCGAAGAGACCACTCATCCCGCGCTATTCTGCGACATGGAGCAGGGACTGCTGGCGTCCGACAAGACTCGCCGCGTCAAAGCCGCGATGGAAAAGCTCACCGCCAATCAGCGAACCGCGATGCAACTGGCTTACTTTGAAGGCCTCTCGCAGACGGAAATGGCGGAACGAATGGGCCAGCCCCTGGGAACTGTAAAAACCTGGGTGCGGACAGCCTTGAAAAGCCTGCGAGACGAATTAGGCGTGGCGGTGACGTCATGAACTGCCACGAGCTGCAAGATCACTACGAACTATACGCGCTGGGGCTGGCGGAGGAGCCGGAGCGAAGCGAGATACGCGCGCACTTGAATCGGAAATGCGAGGTGTGTATGCCCGGGGTAAAGCGGGCTTTGGAAGCAGCAGTACTCGTCGGGACGACTGTGCCGGATGCGGCGCCATCGCGCAAATTGCGCGGCAGGATCCTGGCATCGGTCGGCGCCGAGCCGCGCAGGGCTGTGTGGTCCACCCTATGGGCGGCTGCGACCGCGCTTTTGATCCTGCTGGCGGTGCTCTTTGCGCGACGAGATTGGGCAGATCGGCGTGACATGGCGCAGTTTACGCGCGCATTCAACGACGCCGCCGAGGATGCGCGAGTACAGCGCGCCGAAGTCGCGCGGCTCACCGAGGCATTCACTATTCTTAACGGTCCCGACACGAAAGAGGCAGTCTTCGGCGGCGCGCGGCCGCGCCCGGCGCGCGGCAAGGTGTTCTTGAACCCCTCCCAGGGCGTTTTGTTGATCGCCTCCAACCTTCCTCAAACGCCTGCCGGGAAGCTGTACGAGATGT
>DASQJA010000249.1:0-7909 GCA_035631275.1 Bryobacteraceae bacterium | reverse complement strand
GCTTGATTGCTCGCTTCCTGCTCGCGGTTGTAGTGGCGCTGGACCTCGACGAAGATGTTTTTCGCGCCGAAGAGATCGATCAGACGCGGATCGGGGCGTGAGGCGAGAAAAACCAGGCCGTCAGAGAACTCGGCGAATTCTTCTGGATCGGCAGCGCCTTCGCCTTTTTTCGCACGCATTTTCATCCGCGTGATCAGGCGACAGAGATTTTGATAGCCGCGCCGGTTTTCGGCTAGCAGCGGATAGCGATGTCCGTCTGTGCAGGTGATCTCGGCGCCGATGTGCGCGCAGAGGCCGGCTTTTTTCGCCGCCATGTGGAAGCGGGCTGCGCCGGAGACGTTGTCGCGGTCGAGGATAGCGAGCGCAGGCTGATCGAGCGCCTGGGCGCAGGCGACCAGCTCTTCGGGAGTCGAGGAGCCTTCGAGAAAGCTGAAGGCCGAGCGGGCGTGGAGCTCAACATAGGTGGCGCACGCACTCGTGCGTGCCGCGTTCACACTCGTGTGAACGCTTTGCGCCGGCACGGCACGCACTCGTGCGTGCGCCACAGTATCAGTCATAACTACCCTCGACAAACCAGCGCTGATCCGGCTCGCACTGATTTAATTCAATGTAAATGCGATACAACGCGCCATTAGTGAGCGTGACGTCCCACTCGTCGCGATCCCAAGCTGTCCGCGTCCACCAATCGCCCGAGCTTTTCCAAGGCCCTGCGGCGTTCAGGATTTTTCCGTGGATGCCGGAAGCGTTGAGGCGCGCAGGACGATCATGTTGCAATTCCACTTTCGCTGCGATCGGCGGACGAAAATATCGAAATGCCTGGCGATCGGCCGGCGCCTGAGTCGCACCGATCTGCGGCTGAGCCGGTTTCAGCCGATACGGATGCGGATGGTGCGTGTCCACAAGTTCCGGCACGCCAACATTCTGCTCGCCGGCGAGGCCGCGGATCCGCGCGAGCGTCAGCTCCAGCTTGTCCGGCGCAGGTGCAAGCGGCATAAAAATTCCGGTTTGCACCGTTCGTGGGAGCACCGGCTTGATGCTGACCGAGAGAGCGCGCGTCGCGGCGTGCGGCGGATGCGCTTCTAGATCCATTTGCAGAAGTTTTAGGAGCGATTTGCTCTCGCGCATCGGGACTGGCAGTCGCAGCGTGCGCGCGTGTTCTTGTTTGTCGTCGAGTTCCAGGCGAATGCTTAATTCGCCGGCAGCCATTCCGTGCGTTTCCAGTTTTTCGCATTGCGCGCCGAGCATGCGAGCGATGAGAAAGAGCAGCGGCTCGAGCAGTTCTACAGGATGATCCAGCTCAATACGCTCGTCATAGGTGATGTCCGGTTGGAAGGTGTGCAGCGGCCGTTGGATCGCACCTTTTGCTAGCCGTTGCAGATATACGCCTGCTTCACCAAATCTTTCCGCGATGCCTGATTCAGGGAGTTGCGCGAGCTGCTGAAGATCGCGAATGCCCCAGGCGTCCAATATTTCGAGCATTTCTTCGCTGATCGGGAGGCTCGAAATGTCGAGATGATCCAGATCGGGATTGATCGTTACACCGGGAAAATTACGCGCGGCAAGGATGGCGAACTCCGCGGTTTCGGCGATGGCGATATTCACGCCGATCCCCGCACGCTGCGCGATGGCCTGCGCGATTTGATCCGGCGAATTATAGAGTCGACTCAGTCCATCGACCGGAAAAACAATCGTGCCAGCCGATGTTTGTTCAAACCAGGGTGAGAAGGCTTCCGCGATTTTCGCAAGCTCAGCCGCGCCGTGAATACAAGCGAACATTTTCAGATCGCCCTCGCTTTGAAACTGGCAGCGGCCGCGCGCACCGGCTTGCGCGAGACCGCTTCGATCTCAACGCCGCGCAGCAGTTCGATCCCGGGCGCGCCTCGCCAGACCGCCCGCTTGCGTTTCATCTCGAGCATCAACGAGGCGCAAGATTTTGCCAGCGGATCTTTCTCGATCAGCGCGAGTATGGTTGGTGTGTTTTCGATGGCGCGGCGGAACCGGTACCAATACGAGATTGGGATGCGGTTGGCGATGCGCGGCGTGACTTGGCAGAGGTCGAGGATAACCACCCCGAAGCCGCCCGCGTGAAGCAGGGCATCGGCGGCTTTGAGTGCGTTGCCGGCGTTGTGGCCGCAGCGAACCCAGAGGAGCTGCGAGAGCGCGACACCGGTGGTGGCGGCCGAGACCGGGTCGAAGGAATCGCCGGTGTCGACATAAGCGCAAGTTTCGAGCTTGGAAGTGGATGCGGCCAATAGAGAGTGCGCAAGAGTGGTCCGGCCGGAACTATCCTGACCGATAATTTCTGTGATCGCCCCGCGCGGGAAACCGCCGGTAAGGGCGTCGAGCGAGGGGAGGCCGGTCAGGAGCGACTCGCGAGCGCGGGCGTCCGGGCGGAATCCGGGTGTGATGGTGAGAGCGGCGGCTGGGCTCATGCAAATTCGCCTTTTCTTCGCCATCTGTATTATGGGCTACCGCGAGGAGGTTGTCAACCCAATTGAACGGGGAGTTAATTTGTACCTGGATCTGTGGGGCGGCGTTCGACCAGATTCTTGAAATATGCCAGCATCGCGTTAACGCGAAAGTTGGCTATCGATCAGCATTTGAATTTTGTCTTCGTGAGAGTCGACCTTCTGGGTCAACTCGTCTACTCGCCTGCCGAGCGTTGTTACCGTATCTGTCATGACGACTTGGGCGATCAGGAGTTGTCTCAGTGATTCAACCAGGCGCTCGTGGCCGTCAATCAGGGCCTCGAGTGCTCGCTCGATACGGTCCAGAGGGGTTGAGCTTCCTTGACCGTTCTGCTCTTCTGCCATCTACTAATCAATTGTACAGACGCGCTGGCCGTAAGAAAACAATACGGCGGCACAAGGGGGGGCAGATTTTGTCTATTCTAGCTGTAATGGACAAATCGAGAGCTGAACACGATGCGATATGTTTCGGCAACGGACGCAAAGCAGAGGTTGGCGGCGGTGCTGGATGCAGCGCAGCGCGAGCCAGTTGTTATACGTCGTCAAAAACGGGACATAGCCGTGGTTCTCTCTGCTCATGAGTACAATCGCCTGCAAGCACTGAATACAGCCGAATTGCAGCGGCTTTGCGATCGGGTTGCTAAGAAGGCTGCAGCGCGAGGCATAACGGAAGAAAAACTCAAGTCCTTGTTGGGCGATGGCTAGAGAACGAATTGTTCTCGACAACAATGTGCTCGTGAGCGGGCCTTCTATTGCCAGATTCAATTCTTGGACAGGTATTCAAACGCGCTGGAACTTGCGACATTCTCGTTTCGGAAGCCACTCTCAACGATCTTGCGGACGTCCTGTCGCGGAAGAAATTTGATCGGTACGTCAGCCTTCGCGACCGTCAGGAGTTTCTGCGCCTGCTAAGCCGTGTTGCTGAAATCGTAACAACCGCGCATGCAATTCGAGTCTGCCGCGACCCAAAGGACAATATGCTGCTAGAGGTTGCCGTGAACGGATCGGCGCAAGCGCTGGTCACGGTAGATCGCGATCTAGTGTCTCTGAATCCCTTCCGAGGAGTCATGATCGTTACTCCGTCGAAATACATTCGAAGAGATGCTTGAATTGGCTTTCGAAACCACCGGCCTTTTTGTGGCATCGTCAGCGCATTGTGGCGATTGACCGTCGATCGAGATTGGTGCCAGTGATTGCCGGACGGCGTTCCAGCAACTGTTCGGTGAGCTGGCAAGCCCGCTCCATGTAGTGGCCCAGCGCGGGATCCGTGGCGTAGAGCGCCCGGAGTTGTCTCGATAGTTCCGCGGGAGGCGCATAGGCTCGCTTCCCGCCGCGCGCATAGGAGCGGAGGCAACGGCTCAATTGCCTTTCGAGAATGCCATTGGCGAGCACTGGCGGCACGCCGGCGCGGCGCATCGATTCTGATGCGGCCATCACCAGTGGAAATAGCAGGCTGCTCGTGCAGGTTAGCGCGGCGAGGTATAACGGCTTCGACCCCCGCTCAATGCACAAACAGCGGCGTTCGCGACTCTCCACCAGCCGCCGCGCCTTCTGAATCGCGCGCCGGTCGCCCTCGATCAGGTAGTCGAGATCGGCGGACCCGGGAATGGTGGTGATGGAGCCAACCGCAGCGCCACGAGAGATAAACTCTCGCAAGTCGCAACTGCCGCGACTATCGCTCAGAAGAACGATGCACTTCTCCTTCCAAGAAATGTTCGACGAACAGAGTTGCGAAATCACTCCGTGCAACGCCCGATCCGGTACACTGATCAGGATCAAAGTACAATTGTCGAACTCGCTATAGTCTTTTACAGGATGGCCGGCGCGAAGGCTATTGGCGATGCGGCTGGCGAGCCGCAAGGACGAGGCCTTTACCGGTCCCAGCACTTCTGGAAGCAACCAAAATCCCGCCAACGAAGAACTGCTGAAATTACCTCCCCCGACCAGCGCTACTGATTTGGGTCTCTTCATAGACTTTCGGAGACTTGAGCAATTTAATACGATCTCGCAACTGAGCGGCCTTCTCGAACTCGAATTTCTTTGCGGCCTCGCGCATGCTTTCCTCGAGGCTCGCGATGAATTTGTCGCGCTGCTCCGGAGTCATCTCTTCCACCGGATCATCCGGCTCCATGGGGACCGTGACGTAATCGCCCTCGGCAATGGCCACCAGGCTCATGTCGATGGGCTTGATGATCGACTGCGGAATGATCTGATTCTCCTCATTGTACTGTTCCTGGATGGCGCGGCGGCGATTGGTTTCGTCGATGGCTCGCTTCATGCTGTCGGTATAGACGTCGGCATACAGAATCGCGCGGCCGTTCAGATTACGCGCCGCGCGGCCCATGGTCTGAATCAACGATCCTGATGAACGGAGAAAACCTTCCTTGTCGGCGTCCAGGATGGCGACGAGGGAAACCTCGGGTAGATCCAGGCCTTCGCGCAATAAATTGACGCCAACCAGGACATCGATCTCGCCGCGACGCAGATCGCGCAAAACTTTCATGCGATCGAGCGCGCCAATCTCGGAATGCAGATAGGCGCAGTGCACGCCCACTTCCGTGTAGTATTCAGACAGATCCTCAGACATGCGCTTGGTCAGCGTAGTGACCAGCACGCGCTCGTTGCGCTCGACGCGCTGGCGGATCTCATTCAGCAAGTCGTCCACTTGGCCCTTGATGGGGCGCACTTCGGTTTGCGGATCGACGAGCCCAGTGGGCCGGATGATTTGTTCCACCACAACCCCTGACGATTTCGTGAGCTCGTAGGGGCCGGGCGTCGCAGAGACGTAGACCACCTGGTTCACGCGATTCTCAAACTCTTCAAACGTCAGCGGGCGGTTGTCCAACGCGCTGGGAAGCCGGAAACCATAATTGACCAGCACGGTCTTTCGCGACCGGTCGCCATGATACATGCCCTGCAACTGCGGAACGGTCTGGTGGCTCTCGTCGATAAAGATCAGGTGATCGTTAGGAAGGTAATCGAGCAGCGTCGGCGGCGGCTCGCCTGGAAGACGTCCAGTGAAGTGGCGCGAGTAGTTCTCAATGCCGTGGCAGTAGCCGATCTGCTTGATCATCTCCAGATCGAACATGGTGCGCTGAAACAGGCGCTGCGCTTCCACGATCTTTCCCTGCTTTTCAAGCTGGGGCTGCCACTCTTCGAGCTCTTTCTGGATGCTGACCAGCGCCTGGTCGCGCGTCTGCTGCGTCATCACGTAGTGGGTTTTGGGATAGATCGGCAGGCGCAGGTAAGTCTGCCGGACCTGGCCCAGCAGCGGATCGATCTGGCTCAGGTTCTCGATCTCATCGCCCCACAGCTCGATGCGGTAGGCGTAGTCTTCGTAGGTTGGAAAGATCTCGATTACGTCGCCGCGCACGCGGAAAGTCCCACGCGTGAAGTTGTGATCGTTACGATCATAGAGGATGTCCACTAGCCGCGAAATGATGTGCTGGCGCGAGATTTTCTGGCCCTTTTCTAGCATCAGCAACTGACCGTAATATGCGTCAGGGGATCCTAGGCCGTAGATGCAGCTCACGCTCGCAACGATCACACAATCGCGGCGCTCGAACAACGAGCGCGTCGCCGAGAGACGCAACTTATCCAATTCGTCGTTAATCGTTGCTTCTTTTTCAATGTAGATGTCGCCGGACGGCAAGTAGGCTTCGGGCTGGTAGTAGTCGTAATAGCTGACGAAGTATTCGACGGCGTTCGAAGGAAAGAACGTTCTGAATTCATGGTAAAGCTGCGCTGCCAGGGTCTTGTTATGCGCGAGCACCAGCGCCGGGCGGCCGGTCTTCTCGATCACCTTGGCCATGGTAAACGTTTTGCCGGAACCCGTGACGCCGAGCAGAACCTGGTGCTGCTCGCCGTCGACCGTGCCGCGAACAAGATCGGAGATCGCCGTCTCCTGATCACCGCGCGGACGGTAATCGACCGCAAGTTGAAAGCCCATGTACCTTCAGGATAACCGGCCTGAGCCGGAAGCGCGTTATTTCTCGTTTTCCTTGCGCGGTGTGAACTCGGTGGCCATGCGTTGGGCCTGGGCGACCTGCGCCGGCTTCAGCTTCTTGGCCAGGAGGTCCCGTTGCGCGATGCAGCCGGCGTTGCCGGTGGCGGCGCAGATGTTCATCCACTTGTAGGCTTCGATGTAGTCCTTCCGCACGCCTTGCCCTGAGCCATACATAGCGCCCAGATTGTGCTGGGCTTGTGTGTAGCCTTGCTCGGCCGAACGCCGGAACCATTTGGCGGCCTCGCCAGGGTCTTGCGGAACGCCTTTTCCATCCAGGTACAGGAGGCCCACATTGAATTGGGCCTGCGCGTCGCCCTCTTCGGCATCTGGACGCCACTCCTTCGCTGCGGCCGTATAGTCGCCTTTTTTGTATGCTTCGAGACCTTTGGCGAAATCGGCCGTTGCAAGCGCTGGCGTCAGCGCCCAGAGGAGCATCAGGCCAGAGAAGACTCTCATGCGCAATTTCTCCTTTATGGTATTGAAGCACAGGCGCTCCAAGATGTTTCAGCCCTAACAGGGACTTCAGGCTTCCAACAGAAAACGCAGCGATTCTTCGAGAAACACGTCGAGGCGGTCGTGCTGGACCCAGTGGCCTGCGCCCGGGACCTTCACCAGCCGGTGGTTCTTGATGGCCGAAGTGCGACCGTCGACCTCCGGATCTGGAGCCCAGCTCTCCATGCCCCAAAAGAGCAAGACCGGGCAGGCGATCTCGTTCAGAATGGCGCGCATGTCGTCGATGTTCTGGCCGTAGGGCGGAAAGATGCGCGTGTAGTTGTCGAACTTCCAGACCAGCGAGCCGTCGGAGTTCCAGTTCGTTCCATGCAGGGTGAGGTGCCGCGCGACTTCGTCCGAGAGATGCGGATTCGCTTCTTTCATCCTCGCGACGGCGGCGTCGAGGTTGGGATAGCTGTGAGGTTCACGGCGCTCGGTCTTTCGTACCTGCTCGATCCAGTTGCGCATTCGTTCGGGCGCGGGGCGATGGATTCGGTGAGTCAAAGGCAGGCCGAGGCCCTCGATGGCGATGGCTTTGCGGACGCGGTCAGGATAAATGCCGGAGTATGAAAGCGTGATGATGCCGCCGAGCGAATGGCCGACGATGTATATGGGAAAGTCATTGATGATGTCGGCGAGGGCAGAGAGATCCAGCGTGTACTCGGCGATGCTATACAGCGCGCCGGGCGCCCAGGCGCTGTTGCCGTGCCCCCTCAGGTCCATCGCGTAGACGTGGAAGTGTTCGCGGTAAGCGCGCGCCACCCAATCCCACATGCGGGCGTGGTCGAGTCCCCCGTGGGCTAGCAGGAGCGTGGGCTTGCCGTTCTGACCCCAGTCCCAGAAATGCAGTTTGAGGCGGCTGGAATAATAGTAGTGAGAAACGGGTTCCAAGTTTTTATTGTAGGGCGTCCCTGCGTCAACCCAAGGGCTCACAATAGTGTGA
>DASQJA010000248.1:0-25171 GCA_035631275.1 Bryobacteraceae bacterium | reverse complement strand
CCGCACCGATGACGTAGTGCACGTGGCGATGACGGACCATTGGATTCAGCGAAACAGGCCCGGGCGCGATCTTTTGGCTGAGACTCGAGAGCGTCCCGGCGACGCGAATACTTACCGCGGGCAAGTGGTTCTGTACTATCCGCAAACGTTGCCGCGCCCGGAGGACGAATTGTACATGGCGGTGGCGCAAGTGAAGCAGGCGAGCAATCTGAGCGAAGGAATTACGCGCCTGAGCGCCGCGATCGAAAAATATCATCCCGAGCGCGTCGAATATGCTCTGCAATTGGCGGAGGCGTTGCGCAGCAGCGGGAAGCCGGACCAAGCGGTTCCGGTTTACGGCGAGGTTCTTGCGCGCAATCCCAAATCGATTGTCGCGTTCGAAAATCTGGCGCTTTGCCTCATGTCTCTCAGCCAAGCAGGAAAAGCCGCACAAATGCTGGAACGGGCGCTCGATATCGCACCCGAGAACGCGACTCTCTGGGACTTGCTCGGCACTGCATGGACCGAACAGAATCGGTTTCCGAACGCGATTGCGGCGTTCCAGAAGGCGATCCAATTGGACGACACGGTTCCGGAAGCCCACAACAGTATAGGAGGAGTGTTGCTCCGCAGGGGCGATTTTGCGCGCTCGGAGCCGGCGCTTCGCAAGGCCATCGAACTCGAGCCGAACTACGCCGAGGCGCACAACAATCTCGCGAATCTGCTTTCTTCCACGGCTCGATTTGAAGAAGCCCGCTATCACTTCGAAGCTGCCTTGCGAATTCAGCCAGGCAATTCAGGAACACGTTACGACTTTGCGATCGCGCTCGCTCGCGTTAACCGCACCGAGGAGGCGCAACGGCAGCTCGAAATGGCGATCGCAGCCAATCCCAACGCTGCCGAAGCGCATGAACTTCTAGGCACGCTCCTGGCAGGCAAAGGAGATCTGGCGCGTGCGATTGGACAATATCGGGAAGCGTTGCGCATCCGGCCTGAATTCGACCGCGCCAATTTACACTTGGGTGAGTCTTTGGCGGATTCGGGCGACACTGCCGCAGCAATTGGGTACCTCGAAAAAGCGGCCGCCAGCGGTGAGACGCGGATCCGCGCGGAGGCTGAGGCGATGGTGAAAAAGATTGAGAGAGCGCGTTAGTGCGCTGATCGGCGCAAGCGGTCGATCAGAGGCTGGACTTGGAGGTCCGGCCGCAAGCGTTGCGCTACTTCGAGATGTTCCAAAGCGTCTTTGGTCTTTCCGGGGCTGCGGGCCAACGACAGCCCGAGAAGATAGTGAGCTTCGGCGAAATCGGGTCGAAGGCCAACGGCTTCTTCGAAATGGTGAATCGATTCCTCCAAGCGGCCGGGCATTTGGGATAGGGCGTTGCCTAGATTGGCGTGCATTTCCGCCGACTGCGGATTGGCGCGCAGCGCCGCCTGCAAGTGGGGAATCGCCTCCGGGAGGCGGCCGGGCATTTGCGCCAAAGCAGTGCCGAGATTGTTGTGAGCCTCGGCGTAATCGGGCTGAAGCCGGAGCGCATCTTGGTAGTGGGTGATCGCATCCGTCGTTCGTCCCATCTTGGCAAGCGCCACTCCCAGACCGTTGTGTGCCACGGCGTAATCGGTCCGGATGCGCAAGGCTTCCTCAAACTGATGGACGCCGTCCGGCAACTTATCTGGAAATTGCGACAACGCCTGGCCCAGGTTGAGATGCGCTTCCGCGTAATCGGGCCGGATGCGAATGGCCGCTTCAAATTCGCGAATTGCAGCCTCGTTGTTGCCCGGCTGCTCCGACAGGGCGCTTCCGAGTCCATTGTGAGCCTGTTCCAGGGCGGGGTTGATTGCGAGAGCAGCTTCAAACTGAGTTGTGGCTTCCGAGACATGTCCGGGAATTTTCATGAGCGCTACGCCGAAATTCGTCTCCGCATCGGCGTACTTGGGACGCATCCTCAAGGCGGACTCGAAGTGAGGAAGCGCCTCGGAAGGGCGCCCTGCCTCAGAGAGCGCGCGTCCGAGATTGTTTTCGGCCTCCGGGAATCTCGGGCGGCTTCGCAACGCGCTTCGGTATTCGTTTATCGCCTCGGCCCTGCGGCCGGGGATCTGCTCCAGCGCTTTGCCACGATTATTGTGTGCTTCTGCGGAATCGGGCTTTAAGCGCAGGGCTGCGTCGAGGTGAGTAATGGCTTCGTTCTCCTTTCCCGGCTCGTCGAGCAGCTCGGCGCCGAGGTTGTTCTGCGCCATCCAGGAGCCTGGATTTCGCTTCAGGGTGTCCCGATAGATCGTTTCGGGGTCGCGATAGATGGCGGCCTGGCTCCAAGTCAAAGCGCCCAGCACGGCCAAGAGTAGGATGCTGAGGACGGGCGCGAGCGAACGCAGGCGCGCAGGCAACCGGCGGACGGCCAAGGCGATTCCCGATGCCGCAGGAACGATGACGCCGAGGCCGGCGAGGTATTGGAAATGGTCGGCGACGTAGGAATAAATGAAAGGGTAGACGTTCAGGAATCCGAGCACCGGAAATAACGTTCCTGCAAAAAAGAGGAAGGCGGCCAAAGGCCAGCGGCGCCGTCGCGCTGCCGAACAAACTGCGGCTGCGAGCGCGAGCAGCGCCAGCGGAAACAGGTACTGCCGCCAGATCGAAGTGTCAACGTCCCAATGCGGATAAATGAATGCAAGGTTGCGCGGCCAGACGAGCTTGGCCAGGTAAAACCAAAAGATTCGGCCGGCGAGCAAACAGCGATTGAGAATGGGTAGTGCGAAGTCCGGGCCTTCCGCACCGATATATCGCCGCTCCACCCAGGCCGTGAACAGACCAGCCGCCGCGCCCAGGCCGAGCCAAGGCACAAGCGGGAGCACGTCGCGTTTGGAGTCCAAACGTCCGCGCTGCCACCAGAAAATGACGAGAAGCGCGGCGGGGAGCGTTGCAGTTACGGTCTTGGACATCAACGCCAGCACGAATAAGAGCAGGGCGAGCGCGTATTGAAGGGGCCTCCGCGATCGGTCAAATTTCAAATACACGAGCAGGGATGCGAGATAGAAGACCGCCGAGAGAGTGCTTTTCTGTTCCGAGATCCAAGCAACGGAATTTACGCAGACGGGATGTAGAGCGAAGATGAATCCCGCAAGCCAGGCGCCCGGAACAGCCAATCTGCGCACCGCGCACACGACGAGAAGTGCTGCGGCGTAATGCAGGATCACGTTGGTGAGATGATAGCCAAGCACTGCATCTCCCCAGATGTGGTGCTCAATCCAGAAGGCGCTGTGAAGCAGCGGATAATACTGTTGCGTTGCTCCGAGATCCAGCCAAATTCGCGCAAAGCCAGCGGCCGAGCGCAGCTCAGAGCGCGTAACGTGCGCGGCGTCGTCCCAGATCAGTCCACCTCGAAGCGCTGGCCAATAGGCGACTAGGGTGACGGCCAGCATGAGCGCAGCGCGAAGAAGATCCGTCCGGCGAACGCGAGATTGCTCAGCGGTTTGAATCGGGAGCGATATCGAGGCGGGTGGCGATTTCGATGCGAGCTGCTGGCTGGATCGCGTGGCGGACTTATGCACCATAAAACAGAAACTACAATTGTCGCTAAAACAGAAACTACAATTGTCGCTGCTTTTTGAACACCTAGCGGCGGCGCGTGAGAACCAAGCGAGGGAGACTGGCGCGAGCCCAATAGTACCAGTACCTTGAACTTCCGCCTTTGAAGCTATGGTACCGGAGGCATCAACTCTGTCATCATGATAATCTGCGGTTTGAGTATGCGATCCGATTATTGTTCGAGCGCAGCTGTGGCTAAGAGTACTCGCCGTTCTGTCACGCTGTGGGCAGCGGCGTGCGTGTTCATTGCGGTTTTCTCTTATGGATGCGGCCGCAATGCTTCGCAATATTTGGCGCGTGGAAATCAGTTTTTCGATTCTGGGAAATACGACGACGCGGCCATTAACTATCGCAATGCGATCAAGAAAGATCCGAAATCAGGCGAAGCCTACTATCACTTGGCACTCGCACTTACTCGATTGGGGAAAGGCGGCGAAGCTTATCAGGCGCTGCTGCATGCGGTGGAGCTGAGTCCTGAGAACACGGCCGCTAAGGTGCAACTGGCCAATTTGAGCCTGGCCGCTTATGCGCAAGACCCGAAGCGTACCGCTGCATTTTACGAGCGCGCAGCAAAAATCGCAGATCAACTGTTGAAAGCGGACCCCAATTCGTCGGACGGCTTGCGGCTGAAAGGTTCGATCGCACTGATCGACAATCATCCCGGGGAAGCAGTAAATCTATTGCGCAAGTCATTGCAGGCGTCGCCGAGCAGCGCGGAGATTCATACAGAGTTAATGGAGGCTTTGCTACGCGACAACCAGCCGGAGGAGGGAGAGCGCGAAGCGCGCGCGGTAATCGCGCAACATCCCGACTACGGCGTCGTGTATGACCTACTCCTCAACCAGTATGTTTTGGAGAAGCGGTGGGACGACGGGGAAGCCCTATTAAAGCTTCGCATTGCGAATCAACCTAAGGATCCGTCACCGATTGTGCGTTTGGCCGCCTTTTATGTAGGACGGCAAAGGCGAGACCAGGCCGATAAAGTGATCGATTCCATGGTGGCGAAGCATGACATTTTTCCTGAGGCCGATCTGCTCGCTGGAGATTTCCACGCCATGGTTCGCGCCTCGGAAAAAGCTCTCGAGGATTACCAACGCGGCCTCAAGCGCGATAAGACTCGCGAGAAAATCTACCAGTTACGAAGCGCCGGAATGCTTGCCGTATTAGGACGCCGGGACGAAGCGCTCAAGGCTATTGACGAGTATCTGACCGCGAATCCAAAGGACGTCGCCGGTGAGGCGTTGAAGGTTTCGCTCCTTTTGGAAAAGGGTGGAGCGGAAAACAAGAAGAGCGCCGCAGCGATCGCAAATGATCTCGCGGCGAGCGCTGCTAACAATGCGCGTATTCAGCTGCTGACTGCGCAGGCAGCTCTATCGAATGGTGAGTTCGATCATGCCACGACGCGTCTGCAACAGGTAGCGAAACTCGAGCCGAGATCAACAATTCCACATCTGGCTCTGGCGCGCGTTTACCAGGTGCGGAAGAACTACACAGCGATGCTCGAAGAGGCGAACGCCGCTCTTGCCATCAACAACCGTGAAGAAACCGCGCATCTTTACCGCGTCGTCGCCCTCACCGGAACCGGGTCTTTTGCTCTGGCCAAGACAGAGGCCGAGCAACTGGCTCGTGACGCCACGCACGCGCGGCAAGCCGAGATGCAGCTTGGCATCATTGCTCTGAAAGAGAAAAAGTACGCGCAGGCGCAGGAATACTTTCAAAAGGTTTATCGCGAGGGGGACCAGGATGTTTCGCCGTTGGCCGGCTTAGTTACATCGCTGATCGCGCAAAACAACTCGGATCGTGCTTTGGCACTGCTGGCAGCGGAAGAGAGGCGCAAATCGGATTCGATCCCGGTCCAGTCGCTGACAGCTGCTACTGCGCAAGCGGCCGGCAAAAACGACCTCGCTCGCTCCGAACTGCAGAAAGTAGCCGATGAGTCGCCCAATTCAGCGCAGGTGCAAATCCGCATCGGTGAGCTTGAGCGAAAGCGCCGCAACTGGAAGGCGGCAATCGAAGCGTTTCAGAAGGCGCACCAACTAGAACCAAATGCAAAAGGAATCGACGCCCTGATCGCCATGGTGCAGGATGAATCGGGCGACAAAGCGGCGGCGATGGCAAGCTACCGCAAAGCGCTCGCCGAAAGCCCGGACAATCCCCTGATCATGAATAACATTGCGTATCTGATCGCCGAAACCGGCGGAGACCTGGCGGAGGCCAACCGGCTCGCGACGCAGGGTTTGCGCAAAGCGCCTAAGAACCAGTCCATGAGGGACACGCTGGGCTGGGTGGAATTGCAGCAGGGGAACGTCTCCGCAGCATTGCCGATGTTGTCGTCGCTCATAAACGAGAATCCTGACAATGTCACATTCCGATACCACTACGCGGCGGCGCTGTTGAAGAGCGGCGACCGGGCGGCGGCCAAGCGGCAGTTGGAGGCAGCGCTCGCCAAACAGCCCACACAGCCGATCGAGAAGAACATTCGTGCGCTGCTCGCGCAAGCGCAGTAGCGGCTTGCGAGGAAGCCAGGTCTTTCGCATAGTCTCGAAATTCGCAATACTGGTGGACTATGCGTGCCTCACAATTCTCGATCGCTTTCCTATGCGCTTTAACGGTCGCGCCGGCCTTTCCACAAGATCCCGCGGCCCTTCTCAGTGATCCGAGTGTGAGGGCCGCTCTCGAAGCGGCCAAGAAAAACGAGCCAAAGTTCATCAGCGAGGAGGCTCGCATTTGCGAGATTGCCGCGCCGCCGTTTCATGAGAATGCGCGGGGCCAGGAATTGCAGCGGCTGTTCGGCGCGATGGGCTTGAAGGATGTCCGGATGGACAGCATCGGCAACGTCATTGGCGTCCGGCCGGGGCGCTCGGCGCATCCCAACCTGGTGCTCGCGGCGCATCTCGATACCGTCTTTCCCGAAGGAACCAATGTCAAGGTGACGCGGGAAGGGGCGCTGCTCAAGGGACCGGGCATTGGTGACGATTGCCGCGGCTTGGTTGTTGTTCTCGGAACGATTCAAGCGTTGAACGACGCGCATGTCGAAACTCCCGGCACGATCACATTCGTCGCAAACGTCGGCGAAGAGGGGCTCGGGGATTTGCGCGGCGTCAAGAATCTTTTTAACGAGAGCATGAAGGGAGAGATCGATAAGTTCATTTCCGTGGACGGCACGGGGCTTGGCATTACGAATGTCGGCGTCGGCAGTATGCGTTATCGCGTAACCTTCAAAGGCCCGGGTGGGCACAGCTACGGGGCGTTTGGAATGGCGAATCCGATCCACGCGATGGGCCGTGCGATCGATAAGATCAGCGACTTCGAGGTGCCTGCGAATCCGAAGACCACGTTCAATGTCGGCCGTGTCGGCGGAGGAACTTCGGTGAACGCGATTCCGTTCGAAGCCTGGATGGAAGTGGACATGCGCTCGGCCGACGTATCGTCGCTGAAATCATTGGACGATAAATTCAACGCGGCGGTGCGGAGCGCGGTAGAAGAGGAGAATCGGCGCTGGAATAACCGGGGAAAGGTCACTGTCTCTCCGGAGTTGGTCGGCTTGCGGCCGGCCGGCCAGACGCCCGCCGATTCGCCGATCGTGAAGACAGCACTGGCGGTCTCGCACGCGCTCGGTATCGAGGAGAGCCTGCACGAAGGCTCTACGGATTCGAACATCCCAATGAACATGCACATTCCAGCGATCACGATTAGCGGAGGCGGCAAAGGCACTGGAGCACACTCGCTTGGCGAGGCGTTTGATACAACGGATTCCTGGCGCGGCACGCAGCGCGCGGTCTTGCTCGCGGTCGCTCTATCACACTGATTGTTCCGCGTGCGCGAGGCTGTCTAGCGCCGCGGCATCTTTCGAATGCCGTTGACCACCGGCGGAAAATCCTTCAGCTCATCGTATACCTCGCTGATGAAGCGGTCTTTGCTCTGCTGGGTGTCGCCAAGCGTCGTCGCGTCATACGGCGCCGTCAGGTTCGCGGCTAGAACCTCATCCCGCGACTTGCCCTGGTCGCGGAGCTTCTGAACCTTCGCCAGGATATCCACCAGCATCGCTCGATAGCCCTGCAGGTCCTTCTTCTTCACGAGCGTGCCGTGTCCTGGGATCAGTGTGGTATCCGGGCCAGCAACCTCCTGAATGAGGTCGATCGCCTCGATCATGCCTTTGATCGAACCGCCGTTGGCCTGGTCCGCGAACGGATAGCCGAAGTTCCGGTAAAAATCCTCGATATAAATCACGTTGGCATTGTTGAAACGAATAATCGTGTCACCTGCAGTATGAGATGGCATCATCGGGATAAAATCTACCGTCTCGCCGTTCATGCGGATGGTGACCGCAGGCGTGCCGGGAGATCCGTACCGATACGTCGCTGCTGGAAGACCGGCTGGATCGGGCGCGCGATTGGCATTTCCTGGCGGGTTCGCCATTTCTTTACGCAGATTCTCTTGCGCGAAAATCACTGCTCCTTGCTTGGCGAAGAATGCATTTCCTCCGGTATGGTCCGGGTGAATATGCGAGTTGACAACGATCTTAATCGGAGCATTGGTGAATGTCCGAATCGTGTCGAGCGTCTTCGACGCGAGTTGCGGGTCCTCTGTATCCACCATCAGCACACCGTCGGAGCCGAACAGCACAGCCACGCGGCCGCCGGCAGCGTCTGGATGAGCCGGGTCAAGGCCAGCCGAGCCGTGTAAGGAATACAGATTTGGCGCCAGCTTTTCAGTCACTAGCATCTGGATCTGATCCCAGGGCGTTTGGTATCCAGGCGGAAACTGATAAGGCCCTTTTCCCGGCGGAACCACTATGACCGGATAGCCCTTCTCTTGTGCCCATGCGCAACTGCAAACCACCAATACGACCGTGAGCGCCCAACACAATCGCAGTCTCTGTGTCATGATCGATCGCCCTCCCAGCGTGACTCGATCTTATCCGATTTGAAGCCTCAAGTTGACTGGTGCTGCGAATCGGCAACGAGCGGAACGCGCAACCGAACGTGTTATTTTGGGAGTTCTGAATCCATGTCGAACAACGCCCCTATCTCAGTCACCTATAGTGACGGAATCGGCCCCGAAATTATAGAGGCTTCGCCTCACATCATCAAGGAATCCGGCGCGCGGATAGAGAACCTCCGCACCTTTGACGGGAAGCCTAGCTACTCGCTCGCGCAAGGGCAATAGGCAGCCACGATGGCGGCGCCCCTGGTCGGCATCATCATGGGCAGCAAGTCCGATTGGGAGACGATGCGCCATGCGGCGGAAACATTGGCGCTCTTCGATGTTCCACACGAGTCGAAGATTGTCTCGGCACATCGCACGCCGCAGTGGATGGTGGAGTACGCATCCGGCGCCGAAGCTCGCGGGATTCGGCTAATCATTGCGGGAGCAGGCGGCGCGGCGCATCTTCCTGGGATGGTCGCGGCGAACACACTTCTGCCTGTGCTCGGTGTCCCAGTCGAAAGCAAGGCGCTTAGGGGCTTAGACTCGTTACTCTCCATCGTGCAAATGCCCGGCGGCGTTCCGGTGGGAACGCTGGCGATCGGGAAGGCCGGAGCGCAGAACGCAGCGCTGCTCGCCGTTGCGATTCTCGCCAATCACGATCCCGAGCTGCGCGAGAAGCTTCGCGCGTTCCGTGATAAGCAGGCTGCGCGCGTGCGCGCGGATGAACTGGCGTGATCGAGCCCATCCTTCCGGGGTCAACGATCGGCGTGCTTGGGAGCGGCCAGCTCGGCCGAATGTTCGCAATTGCCGCACGGCGCATGGGTTACCGTGTGCACACGTTCTCGCCGGATCAGGACACGCCCACCGGCCAGATTGCTGACGTGGAAGTTGTCGCGCCTTACGACGATCTCGATGCGGTGCGGAAATTCGCATCGGGCGTGAGCGTCGTAACTTTCGAGTTTGAGAACGTTCCCACGGAAACGGCGCAGGCAGCCGAGAGCCGCGCGCCTGTTCGCCCGAGCGGCGGCATCCTGCACACTACGCAACAGCGGATTCGCGAGAAAGCTTTCCTGACGAGCGCCGGCTTGCCGATCACCCCGTATCGCGAGGTGCGCTCATACTCCGATCTCCTAAACGGCTTAGAGGAACTCGGCTACGCGGCAGTTTTGAAGACTGCTGCTTTTGGATATGACGGCAAAGGCCAATTCAAGATCGATTCGCCGGCTCACATAAACGAGGCCTGGAGGAGTGTACAGGAGAAGGAATCGGTCCTAGAGGCATTCGTTGACTTGCAGTGCGAAATCTCGGTAGTTGCGGCGCGCTCGGCTAACGGCATGTTCGTGCACTACGCCTCGGCGGAGAATCAACACAGCCGTCATATCCTGGACGTGTCAATCGCGCCGGCCCGCATTTCCGAAGCAGTTGCGCGACAGGCAGTAGAAATGACTCGCTGCGTGCTCGAAAAGCTCGGTGTCGTCGGCGTGCTTTGCGTCGAATTTTTCGTTTTGCGCGACGGCCGGCTCCTGATCAATGAGCTCGCCCCTCGTCCGCACAATTCCGGCCACCTCACTGTCGACGCTTGTGTCACCAGCCAATTCGAGCAACAATTGCGCGCAGTTTGTGGACTGCCGCTGGGGTCTACTCAAATGCACTCGCCCGCCGCGATGGCGAACATCCTCGGTGATCTGTGGTCGTCCGGCGAACCCGCCTGGCCTGCCGCCTGCGCCTTCCCCGAAGTGAAATTGCATCTTTACGGTAAGCTCGCGGCGCGGCCCGGCCGGAAGATGGGACACCTGACGGCGCTCGATCGCGACGTCGAGACGGCCTATCGAACCGTGCTTGCCGCACGTGCAAGCCTTAGTGACTGCCATGACTAACGAACTCTTGAAAAAACTCGGGATCGAACATCCAATAATCCAAGGACCGTTCGGAGGAGGACCGAGCACGCCCGAGCTCGTCGCGGCGGTTTCGAACGCGGGCGGACTCGGTTCTCTAGGTGCGGCGTATCAGACGCCGGATCAAATCACGGAGACCATTCGCCGAATTCGCGCGTTAACCGATCGCCCATTTCAAGTGAATCTATTCGCGGGTGGATGGCAGACCGATATGCAATTCAATCCGGCGCCGATGCTGGAGGTGTTGTCTGAGATCCATGCGACGCTAGGACTCCCCGCGCCGCTCCCACCCCAACCGGCGCCCGATCCTTTTCCCGCACAGTTCGAAGCTGTCATCGATGCCCAGCCCCCGGTTTTCAGTTTCACCTTCGGGATTCCGGATCGCGATGCGATGTCGCGCCTCAAGTCGCGAGGGATCGTAGTCATGGGCACGGCAACAACGCTCGATGAAGCACGACGGCTTGCCGACGCGGGCGTGGATGCAATCGTGGCGCAAGGCGCCGAAGCGGGAGCGCATCGGGGAACGTTCGCCGGCCCTTTTGATCACGGAATGGTGCCGACGCTATCGCTCACCTCGCGAATTCATGGCGCGCTTCAGACGCCGGTTGTCGCAACGGGCGGCTTGATGGATGGACAGGACATCGCAGGCGCGTTGGAAGCTGGCGCATCAGCTGCCGCCCTGGGTACAGCGTTTCTCGCCAGCCCGGAATCCGGAGCGCCAGAGGCGTACAAACGCGCCGTCGTCGAAGCCGACCGAAACTCCACCGTCATCACACGCGCTTTTTCCGGCCGTCCCGCCCGCGGGTTGCGCAACGATTTCATCTCACGCCTCGAAGGCAAGGAAACCTCGATACTTCCCTACCCCCTTCAAAATGCCCTCACGCGAGCCATGCGCACCGCGGCCGGGCAGCAGGGACTGGCAGGGTTCCTCTCGCTCTGGGCTGGTACGGGAGTCGCGCGCGCGGGTTCGGCGCCAGCGGGCGAGCTCGTAGTCCGGCTGGTGGAAGAACTTCATAGTTCGGTTCCGCCGCGATAGACTCGGCTTGTGAGCGCTTCCGGCAGTTGGGTCCGCCGCGCACTGCCCTTGTTGATGCTGGCGATCCTGATCGCGGCGATCTACGATGGGTGGATTTTCTACTCGCGCTGGTCAAGCGCGCGGGAGCTGGAACAAGAGCACAAAACTGCAGAGGCGGATCGCGATCGCAAGACCATCGAGATGCTGGGCGGCGACCAGCTCAAGATCTTGAATTTTTATGCCAGCCCTCCGTCGATCCGCGCTGGAGCTCAAAGCTTGATCTGCTTCGGAGTGAACTCAGCCAAAAACGTGCGGATAGATCCGCCCGTCGAGGAATTGCATCCTGCTGTGAGCCGTTGTTTTCAGGTAGCTCCGCGCCACGACACCGAGTACACATTGACGGCGGACGACGGCAGAGGACATTCCGTCAAACAAACGCTTCAGATCCGGGTGACGCACTAAGCGGGGGACCTCACTGCTAACCTGAAATGAATGCAGGCGGCACGCGAATGGTTGCGTCAAGCCCGCTCGATCGCTGTTCTGACGGGCGCAGGAGTTTCTGCCGAGAGCGGTGTGCCCACGTTTCGCGGAGCCGGAGGCCTATGGAGACGTCATCGCGCCGAGAGTCTGGCGACACCGGAAGCCTTCGCGCGCGATCCCAAGCTGGTTTGGGAATGGTACGACTGGCGCCGCGGAGTTCTGGCCGATGTGACACCGAACCCTGGCCACTATGCGCTGGCTGAACTGGAACGCCGCTGCCCCAACTTCGCGCTGATCACGCAAAACGTCGATGGATTGCACGAATTGGCCGGGAGCCGCAACGTCCTGCGCGTGCACGGAAGCATCTGGATGCTGCGTTGTCTCGATTGCGGATGCGAAGCAGAAAATCGGCGCTCGCCGCTGGGTAAGCTGCCGCCTCGCTGCGAATGCGGCGGAATGCTGCGGCCGGGTGTGGTGTGGTTCGGCGAGCCGCTGCCGTCTGAAGTATGGAAGCGCGCCGAAGCCGCCGCGCGATCGTGCGAGCTGCTGTTGGTGATCGGCACCTCGGCTGTCGTATATCCTACAGCCGGACTGTCCCGTCTGGCAAAATCGTCGGGCGCGCGTGTGGTGGAAATCAATATTGCGGAGACGCCGCTCTCGCGAGACATAGACGAGTTTCTTCTCGGGCCTTCCGGCGAGCTGCTGCCTCAACTAATCGCATGAAGATCTGCTACCTGGATGCGTTCTCCGGCATCAGTGGAGACATGACGGTGGGTGCGTTGGTCGATGCCGGCGCGGACGCACTCGCGCTCAAGAAAGCGCTCGACTCACTCGGCACAGGTGCGGAGTTCCGATTCGAAAAAACCGTGCGCCGTGGAATCGCCGCGACGAAATTCCACGTGGATGTCGAAGAGGGCAAGCGCCACCGCCATCTGCCTGACATCCTCGAACTGATCGCAAGGTCTGAGCTCTCGAAAGGCGCTAAGAAGAATGCGGGCGCCGTGTTCGAGCGCCTGGGACAGGCGGAGGCGAAAGTTCATGCCATTCCGCTGGAGAAGGTTCATTTCCACGAAGTAGGCGCGGTGGATTCGATCTGCGATATCGCGGGTGCTTGTGCGGCTCTCGACCTGCTCGATGTAGACGCGATACATAGCTCACCGGTCAACGTCGGTTCCGGCAGTGTGAAAACCGAGCACGGCGTCCTGCCGGTTCCCGCACCCGCGACGGCCGAACTGCTCGCCTGCCGGCCGATCTACGCACGCGGTCCGTGCGTGGAACTCACGACACCGACCGGTGCGGCGATCGCATCCACGCTCGCGATCGATTTCGGCCCGCTTCCACCCATGCGCATCACATCCATTGGCTACGGCGCCGGTACCAAGGATTTCCCCGATCATGCGAACGTCTTACGCATATTGATCGGCGAGGTGAGCGGCGCCGCGGAAGCAACTACGGTTGTTGTGCTCGAAGCCAACATTGACGATGCGAGCCCGCAAGTGCTGGGTTACGCGATGGAGCGGCTGCTCGAAGCGGGGGCGCTCGACGTCACGATGGAATCGCTCCTCATGAAGAAGAGTCGGCCCGGCTCGCTATTGCGGGTCATTGCCAAGCCCGAAAACCAAGAAACGCTCGCGAATCTGATTTTCACTGAAACCACTACGCTCGGCCTGCGCATATACTCCGCCGAACGCCGCGTAAAAGCACGCCGCGTTATCGAAGTAGAAACGCCGCACGGGAGAGTGCGTGTGAAGATCTCCGAGGACGGTTCCTTCGCTCCTGAGTACGAAGACTGTCGGAAGTTGGCCCGCGAATTCGGAGTGCCGCTGAAAGAAATACTCGCTGAGGCGAACCTCGCTTACCTGAAAAACATTCGATGAAATACTACCTGACCACGCCCATTTACTATGTGAATGCCGCGCCGCATATCGGCACGGCGTATTCGACCTTCGTTGCGGATCTCATAAAGCGATACAAGAAAATGCAGGGCTACGATCCGGTGGTGTTCACGACGGGGTCGGACGAGCATAGCCGTAATGTCGAGCGCGCTGCCAAATCGGTCAATCTCACACCCGAAGAGTACACGGCAAAAATGGCGGAAGAATTCAAGAGTCAGTGGAGGCACCTGGCGATCGACTACGACCACTTCATCCGTACATCCGATCCGAAGCACGAAGAAACGGTCCGCGATCTGTTCGAGCGCTGCCAGCGAAATGGCTACATCTATAAAGGCTCGTACACCGGCCAATATTGCGTGAACGACGAGCTCTATGTGAACGACGCGAATCCTGGCGATCCTTGTCCGGAATGCGGGCGTCCCACCGAGACGGTCACCGAGGAAAATTACTTCTTCAAACTCTCTGCGTTCCAGGATCGGCTGCTCGAACTGTACGACAAAGATCCAGGTTTTGTGAAACCGGATCACAGGCGCAATGAGATTCGCGCGTTCGTTCAGCAGGGGCTCAACGATCTTTCCATCACGCGTACCGCCATCGAATGGGGCATTCCAGTGCCCGTCGAAGGACGGCATGTGTTTTATGTCTGGTTCGACGCACTGATCGCTTACATGAGCGCAGTGAAGGATCAAGACTTGTGGCCGGCCGATCTGCACTTGATCGGAAAAGACATTCTGCGGTTTCATGCCGTCTATTGGCCGGCTTTTCTGATGGCCGCCGATCTTCCGCTGCCCAAAAAGGTTTTCGCGCACGGCTGGATTTTGTTCGAAGAGAACAAGATGAGCAAGTCGCGCGGCAACGTTTTGCATCCGGCGCCGATCGCTGACGTGGTCGGGATCGATGCCCTGCGTTATTTTCTGTTGCGCGAAGTGACGTTTGGACAGGACGGGAGTTTCGCGTACGATGCGCTGATCCAGCGCTACAACGCCGATCTCGCGAACGGGCTGGGCAATCTCGCAAGCCGCACTCTGGCGATGATCCAGCAGTATCGCGGCGGAGCGATTCCCAAGTCGGACGGGCGCGGAGACATCGCAGCGGCCACAGAAGAAATCACGAGCGATTTGCTGGAGTGCTTCGACGAATTCAATTTCTCGAAGGGGCTTGAGCGGGTCTGGAGCCTGATCTCGCTCATCGATAAATACATCGTTGAAATGGCGCCGTGGAAGTTGGCCAAAGATACCGAGCCACCGGGCCAGAAGTTGCTGGACGAGACTCTCTACACTGCCGCCGAAGCTCTGCGCATTATTTGCGGATGCATCTACCCGGTGATGCCGGATTCGGCGCGGAAAATTTGGAGCCAGCTCGGTATGCCGTCAGCACTCGAATCGATTGCCGTCGCCGATCTGCACTGGGGACGATTGTCCGCCGGGCAAACGGTCGGTGCAGTGAGCGGAGTTTTCCCGCGGCTCGACGCGAAGGCGATCGACAAGATGGTCGAGTTGGAAGCTCAGGAAACCGCACGCCTGGCCGCGCTCTTCAAACCGGACAAAGCTCATGCGCCGGCAGCTACGGGACCAGTCGACGCCCAGGCGGCGTCAGTCAAGATCAGTATCGACGATTTCGCCAAGGTCGATCTGCGCGTTGGGCAAGTGATCTCCGCCGACCGCGTCAAAGGCGCTGACAAACTGCTTCAACTGAAGGTCGATATCGGCGAGGCCGAGCCGCGTACACTAATGGCCGGCATCGCGGAGGCGTATCCACCGGAGCAGCTACTGGGACGCAAAGTGGTCATCGTCGCCAACCTGCAACCTCGCAAACTGCGCGGTGTGGAATCGAACGGGATGATCGTCGCGGCGTCGGTGGAGGGCGGCAAGCCCGTGCTGGCAGGATTCCTCGAGGACATCCCGATCGGAGCGCGGCTGAAGTGAGTTTCATCGACTCACACTGTCATCTCGACAGCGCCGAGTTCGATGCCGACCGCGACGCTACAATCCAGCGCGCGCTCGATGCTGGGATCGAACATATGGTTGCGATCGGAACGGGAAACGGTCCACCGGATGTCGAGGCCGGAATCCGCCTCGCGGACCGGTACGCAACTTTTTACGCGACCGTGGGAGTCCATCCGCATGACGCAGCTAAAGCGACCCCTGGCGATCTTCGGCGCCTCGGAGAATTGTTAGCTCATCCCAAGGTGATCGCCGTGGGAGAAATCGGCCTCGACTATCACTATGATTTCTCCCCGCGCGAGACACAGAAATCGATTTTCGTCGAGCAGATGGCCATGGCAGCGTCGGCGCGAAAGCCGATAGTGATTCATACGCGCGAAGCTTGGGACGATACGATCGCGCTCATCGAACAATATTGGACGCTGACCGGGTTGCCAGGAATCATGCATTGCTTTTCTGGCGGTCCGGCTGAAGCCCGGCAAGCACTCGCGCTCGGTTTTTACTTGAGCTTCGGCGGAATCGTCACGTTCCCGAAGGCGGTTGAGGCACAAGCGGCCGCGCGCGAGACGCCAGCCGACCGCATCTTGATTGAAACAGACGCACCATATCTCGCGCCCGTGCCGAAGCGCGGCAAGCGAAACGAGCCAGCTCTCATGGTTCACACCGCCGAAAAGCTAGCGGCACTGCGCGGAGAATCGCTTGACGAAGTCGCGCGAAACACGACTGCGAATTTCCGCCAGCTTTTGTGTTGCGATGCCAAATAGGCTTTTCCGCCGACCTGTTACACTAGGAGCTTTCCATGGGACTGGGTAAGCTCGGTCAATCTCTCACCGCGCGCGAGGTACTCGATCTCGTCAAAGACGACCTCGCCAAGGTGGAGCGCGAGATCAGTCTCGAATCCGTTGCCAGCGTGGATGCCGTCACTACGATCGGCCGCTATTTGCAGGGTGGCGGCGGCAAGCGCTTGCGGCCCATCATGGTGTTGCTCGCGTCGAAGCTGGTCGGTGAAATCACCGACGGATCGATTCGGATGGCGGCTGTCGTTGAGATGATCCACACAGCGACTCTGGTGCACGACGATGTGATCGACTTTGCCGAAACGCGCCGGGGGCGTCCGTCTTCGAACACCATTTGGGGCAACCACACCTGCGTACTGGCAGGCGATTGGCTCTACATGCAGGCGTTTCAAATGGCGGTACGAGAGCGTAACTTCCACGTGCTGGATTTGTTGATCGCGCTCACGCAGATGATGGTCGAAGGCGAACTCCTGCAACTGGAGCGCATCGGAAAGATCGCGGTCTCAGAAGCCGATTATATGGAGCTGGTCGACCGGAAAACCGCCAGCCTCTTTTCGGCCTGCGCGCGGTTGGGAGCGCTTATGGGCGGAGCCAACGAATCCACCGAGACACGTTTGGGTGAGTTCGCGTGGAATCTGGGAATCGCGTTTCAACTGGTGGACGATGTACTGGATTTCACTGCGCGCGAGAAAACGCTCGGTAAACCTGTGGGTAGCGATCTGCGCGAGGGCAAAGTTACTTTGCCGCTAATCTATGCTCTGGAGGACGCGAGCATCGAGGAGCGCCGGATGGTGGAGGCGGTCCTGAAAAACGCCAACTACGATCAGATTCCCTTCGGGCAGATCCGCCGTTTGATCGAACAACATCGTGGTTTCGAGCGTGCCAACGAGCGCGCCCAATCGTTCACTGATAAGGCACGATCCATCATCGCCGAATTTCCCGAATCTCCGGCGCAAAGGGCCTTGGCCGCTCTAACCGACTTAGTAACTGATCGCGACCACTAACCGAGCGATGCCCCGTCTGATCTCCAATCCTGCACAAATCCCGGTACCCGGCAACAAGCTTATTGAAGAATACGTCGGGCATGTCAATTCTGGTGACCGCAGCGTCAGTGTCGCGCACATGCACAGTCCATCTGGATGGAGCGAACCGGGCCAGCAGCCCGAGTTCGATGAGTTCACTTTGGTGCTGCGCGGCTGTCTGCGCGTGGAATCCAAGGGCGACACTCTGGATGTCCACGCCGGACAAGCCGTGATCGCGCGCCGCGGTGAGTGGGTACGCTACAGCACGCCGACTCCAGAGGGCGCCGAATATGTGGCGATCTGTCTGCCGGCATTCAGCCCCGACACCGTCCATCGGGACGCCTGAACTAACCCCACGTCCCGAGAATCCGGCGCAGCAGAACCAGTTCCCCCAGATGATATGCGTTGTGGTCGGCTACCAACAGCACTTCGCGCAGTATCGTTTTGTCGGGAGCATGCTCGAGCGGCGCCAGCAAGTCTACCGATTCTTTCGCGGTTAATTCAGCGATGATCTTGAGGTCCGCTCGAAAGGCGGTCACGGACTTGTCCCAGGCTTTGTCATCGGGTGGAGCTTGTGCCGAGGGCCAATAACCGGCGGGAAAGTCCGGCGAGACGTACTTCGGATCGCGGATGAACTCTAGAATGTCCCTTTGCGTGATGCGTAGATGTTCCAGCACTTCCCAAGGCGAATGCGCCGCGCCTTTCGGCCTCTTACCACGAACAGTGGCCGGGATGTTCTGAACAGCGCCTTCGAAACTTGCGTGCGCGCTTTCGCCGCTGAGCAGATTGAGCAGATGTTCCCGCAACGATTCCTGGTTTTTCATCGTACCCTCCGCGCGCGAAACTCCCCTTCAAGGCGCCAGGTCGTCCCGTCCGGTTCCAATACTTCGCCAGTCCAACGAAACGAATCCGGCGTGATCTCCGTGAACGACCAGCGGATCGGTGTTCCATCCGCATGTCTTCCCACTTGTACGATGTCGCTCCCGCTCCGTCGGCCGATCAGCTCATCGCGCACGCCCGTCACGGGATTGATCCACGTTATCCGCCAAGCACCGATCGAACCATCCCACACGCGCAGGGTCGTCCCGTACATATTGTTGGCCTTGCCGTGATCCAGTTTCCGATCCGCGATGCGCGGCATGATCCATACGTCCTGCAGCACGCGCCCTTCGAGCACCCATCCGAAATGCGCTTGGCCTTTGATAGCCAGCGCCGACACGTCGACACCGTAGTGCAGCACATCCAGTTCCCAACTGCCGATCGCCCATCCGTACAGATCATCGGCTTCGCGGATCTCGGCCGATCGTCCGCGTGCTGTTAGCGCGCTCGTAAAGTTCGGGTTCTGCGCTTCCATTGAAGCAATCATCCTTTGTCGTTCCTCCTTGGCTGTTATAAGCCGGGACGCGGGCGGAAACTTTGCAAAAATTGCGCCGGTTTTGGAAGCGTGCTAGACTGATCTCTATTCTGAGACACAATCTCCACATAGAGACGGCCAACGGTGGGAGCACTCTTGGCGCGTTGGACCACCAGATCGCGCGGCGCTTGCAGAGATTGCGCCTCGATCAAGGCTGGACGCTTGAAGCCTTGGCTGCTCGGACCGGGATCAGCCGCGCCACCTTATCGCGCGTCGAGCGCGGCGAGTTGAGCGCAACTGCAACTATGTTAAGCACTTTGTGCGGACAATATGGCTGGACGATCTCGCGCCTGATGGCGGAAGCCGAAAACGGCCCGCCCGCGCTGATTCGCGCTCAGGAACAAGTGGTATGGAAAGATCCGGGAAGCGGGTATGTCCGCCGCGTCCTGTCGCCGCCCAATCCGGATCTCAAGGGCGAGCTGGTCGAGGTGACGCTGCCACGAGGCGCCTCGGTTGATTACGCAACCTCGCCACTGCCGGGACTGGAGCACCATCTCTGGATGCTTTCTGGCGTACTAGATTTGGAAATCGAAGGAACGAAGTTTCGCTTGAGCAAAGGCGATTGTCTGCGCTACGTGCTGACGGGGCCGTCCCGGTTTGTTTGCTTTGGCAAAAGGCCAGCGCGCTACATCATCTCTCTGGTGCACCCGTAGAGACGAATTTATGACCGCAACGAGCCCGATCCGGATCGAACGTTGGACGCCCGAGCCTTCCACTGCGGCCGAGGAAATCGCGATGCTGGGCGACGTCCTCCGCGCCTGTGTTTACGCAGGGGCGAGCGTCAGCTTCATTCTCCCCTTCTCAAACGACGACGCGAATGCGTTTTGGAAGAACAAAGTATTTCCCGCCGTTGAGTCAGGATCGTGCCGCGTGCTGGTCGCACGGAGCGAAGGAAGGATCGTCGGAACGGTGCAGCTGGATCTAGCCACGCCGCCCAACCAGCCGCATCGTGCAGAGGTGCGGAAGCTGCTCGTACATCCCAGCGTGCGGCGGAGAGGAATCGCTCGCGCGTTGATGCTGGCTATAGAAGAGGAAGCCGGAGCGGCCGGCCGGGATCTGCTCACGCTCGACACCACGACCGGCGGCTACGCCGAATTGCTGTACCGGTCGCTCGGCTACACAACTGTTGGCCTGATCCCGCGCTACTCGCTGAAAGTGGATTCGCGCGAGCTAGATCCAACGACCGTAATGTACAAGAGTCTGGTATAGTTTCTCTATAGTGGATGTAATTCCTCTATAGAGCATGAGCGCCAAGCTTTCCACTGGACTGCATCTTGACGCCCTCGGCGAGCGGATCCGCCAGGAGCGCAAACGCCGCAGTTTTTCGCTCGAACAGTTATCTCGCGCCGCAAGAGTCAGTACCTCCATGCTCTCGGCCGTGGAGCGCGGCGAGAAAATCCCGTCGGTGCTCGTGCTCGATCAAATCGCTACTGGACTGAAAACCTCCATCGCCCGCTTATTGGCCGATGAACAGGTCGGACGCGAGATCCTTCTGCGGCGCGAAGAGCAGAACGTTGCAGCCGATCCCGCCGGTTGGGAGCGGCGTGTTCTTTCTCCGGTGCTGCCCAACGTGGAGTTCGAGTTCATGCGGACCACGATCGGACCGGGTGTCAATGCCGGAGCGTTTTTGCCGCACAATCCCGGATCGCGAGAATATGTCGCCATCGAGCGTGGCACGTTGAAGCTCACGCTCGACGGGGAAGTCTTCTTGTTGCGCAAAGGGGACAGTATTTACTACGCCGGCGACTGCATCCACGAATTCGAGAATCCCGATCCGAGAAAGCCGTGCGAATACTATCTGGCGATGGACGTGACCGGACATCCGGAGCAACTGCGCCATCGCGCCGCGAAGAGATCCCATGCGGTTCGACGTTAACGAGTTCCGCCGTCTCGGTCATCGCGCCATCGAGCTGGCGGCCGATCATCTCGAAGGATTGGCGGCAAAACCGGTGTTTCAACGCATGCAGGAATCGGAGCGGGAAGCCATCCTTAAATCGCCGCTCGGCAATTCCGGGATTTCGAGCGACGAAATTCTGGACTTCCTTTCCGACAAGATTCTTCGCCACCCGATGGGCAACGGTCACCCGCGCTTCCTTGGATGGGTCAATTCCCCGCCCGATCCAATGGGCGTTCTCATGGATCTCTTGGCGGCCGCGATGAACCCGAGCTGCGCGGGTGGCGACCATGCTGCCATCTATCTCGAGCACTGCGTCATCCGATGGCTGATGGAGCTGCTCGAGTTCCCGCGTGACGGAAGTTATGGTCTGCTCGTGAGCGGAGGTTCGGCGGCTTCACTTACAGCCCTCGCCGCCGCGCGTCATCGAATTTTTCGCGATCGCGGTATGGACGTGCGCAAGCAAGGCAGCGGGGCGCTCTCTCTGCGATTGTACGCGTCCACCGAGACACACACCTGCATCCAGAAAGCTCTGGAGATCTTGGGCCTCGGCTCCGATGCGATCAGTTGGATCGAAACGAACGGGGACGGTCGAATTCGGCTGGATCTTCTAAGGTCGGCGATTCGGGACGAGAGGGAGCGTGTTCCATTCTGCGTCGTGGGAAACGCCGGAACAGTCGCACGCGGTGCGATCGATCACTTGGACGGCATCGCCGATATCGCACGTGAGTTTGGGCTATGGTTTCACGTTGACGGGGCGTATGGAGCCGTGGGACGCCTCGATGCGAAGGCTGCGCCCGCTTACCAGGGAATGGAACGCGGGGACTCCATCGCGCTCGATCCCCACAAATGGCTCTCGGTTCCGGTGGAGTGCGGCTGCGTTCTGGTTCGCGACGGTAAGCTGCTGCGCGATACCTTCTCCCTCGTGCCGCCGTATGTACGGACCGAGCCGGGCAAGGGCATCGGCAACCTTCCCTGGTTCGCCGAGTACGGATTCCAACAGACCAGAGGCTTTCGCGCACTCAAACTTTGGGCAACGCTGGCTCATGAGGGTCGCCAGCAGATCGCGGCTCGTATTGCAAAGCATAATGAGCTCGCGCGCTACCTGGAACAGCGGATCGAAGCCTCGCCGGATCTGGAACTTTGTTCCAATGGGGTATTATCCATCGTTTGCTTCCGGTGCCGTCCCCACGGCGCATCCAGCGATGAGGATGCGCTGAATGCTTTGAACAAAGAAGTGATGGAGCGAATGCAGTCCGCGGGCGTGGCGTTTATCACCGGCGCCATGCTCGGTGGACGTTTCGTGCTTCGAGCCTGCATTTTGCACTATGCGACCACCGAGCGAGATCTCGACATCATGTTGGATGCCCTACGAGCAGCGGCGGCGAGTGTGCTAAATGTGAAATAGTTCCACTGCCACCGATGACAACCGTCCGTGAGGAATTAGAGCGAGCGCTTAAGCACCGCGCAGTTCATTGCTTGCCGGGCAGCGCTGCCGCGCGCGTGATTGCGGGAGGCCCCGGCTGGACTGTGTCGGACGTGGTCTGCACGTCAGGTCCGCGCGACCGCGCCTTCGAAGAGCAGCACACCGGATTCTCCATCGCCATCGTGGCCGCGGGGACCTTCCAATATCGCTCGACGAAGGGCCAGGAGCTGATGACTCCGGGATCGCTGCTGCTCGGCAATCCAGGCCAACGTTTTGAATGCGGCCATGAACACGGCGAAGGCGACCGCTGCCTGTCGTTCTACTACGAGCCCGACTATTTCGAGAATCTGGCGGCGGATTGCGGCCTGCGCGCTGGAAAACCCGCGTTCCGGGCGCTTCGGCTGCCCCCGGCGCGAGAGTTCTCGCGGCTAACGGCGCAAGGATGTTCGGCTTTGGCCAATCGACTCGATCGCGACAGCGATGATTGGGAAGGGCTTGGCATCCGTTTGGCGGCTCAAGCGGTGCGCCTTACCGGCAGCTCGCGAGCGCCAAGCGCTCCCGGCTCAGTTGCGCGCGTGACCCGAGTGCTCAGATCCATCGAAAAACAATTCGATACCACCCTGGATCTTCGCAGTCTGGCTCAACAAGCCGGACTCAGTCCGTATCACTTCCTGCGCACCTTTGAGCATCTGACCGGTGTGACCCCGCACCAATTCCTGCTGCGCGCGCGGCTGCGCGAAGCGGCGACGCGATTGACGTTGTTATCATCGAAAATAGTAGATATCGCCCTGGATTGCGGGTTCGCGGACGTTTCTAACTTCAACCGCGCCTTCCGTAAGGAGTTCGGCGTTAGTCCGCGTCAGTACCGCATGCGCCCATTCCAAGTACGAACGAACTAAGTCGAATAGCCCTTCCGTTCATTGACCGTGGCGTAAAGGAAGCGATACACTCGGTTATTGATTTCCGGTCTCTAAGGATATTATTCCATTCGTCAGCTCCCGAGGAGGGTTATTTCAGTGTCAGAGAAGATGCGCCACATATTCACTTCTGAATCCGTGACCGAAGGACATCCCGACAAGATCGCGGACCAAGTGTCGGATTCCGTCCTGGACGCAGTCCTCAAGGACGACCCCACGGGCCGTGTTGCCTGCGAAGTTCTGATCACGACCGGCATGTGCGTGGTTTCCGGCGAAATCACCACCAGCACTTACGTTGATGTGCCCCGTCTGGTCCGGAGCGTGATTCACGACATCGGCTACTCGGACGCAGCGATGGGCTTCGACAGCAAGACGTGCGGCATCATCAACTGCATTCAGTCGCAGTCGCCCGACATCGCTATGGGTGTCGACACGGGTGGCGCGGGCGATCAGGGCCTCATGTTCGGCTACGCTTGCGACGAGACTACGGAGCTGATGCCGCTGCCCATCACGATGGCGCACAAGCTGGTTCGCCGACTGAGCGAAGCGCGGCGCTCGGGTGAGCTGAATTTTCTGCGGCCGGACGGCAAGAGCCAGGTCAGCGTGGAGTATGTCAACGGCAAGCCGAAGCGCATCGACGCAGTGGTGATTTCAACCCAGCATGACGATGACATTTCGACCGAAGAGCTGCGAGCCAAGGTGAAAAAGCACATCATCGATTCCGTGATTCCGTCCAACATGGTGGACTCTGGAACGAAGTATCACATCAATCCGACCGGACGGTTCGTAATTGGCGGACCCCACGGCGACACTGGACTCACGGGGCGTAAGATCATCGTCGACACCTATGGCGGTATGGGGCGGCATGGCGGCGGGGCATTCTCTGGCAAAGATCCGACGAAGGTCGACCGTTCGGCCTGCTACATGGCGCGCTACGTGGCGAAGAATCTAGTGGCGGCCGGCCTCGCCAGCCGCTGCGAGGTCCAGCTTGCTTACGCGATTGGCGTGGCCGAGCCCGTTTCGGTCATGGTGAACACGTTCGGCACCGGCGCCGTGGAAGAAGAGCGCTTGGTGGAATTGGTCCGCGAGCAGTTCCAACTCACGCCCAAGGGCATGATCGAAAGCTTGAAGCTGCGCCAGCCAATCTACCGCAAGACTGCGGCTTTCGGCCACTTTGGCCGTACAGAGCCCTCCTTCACCTGGGAAGCCATTGACAAAGCGGAAGCGTTGCGCGACGCGAGCCGCGCGGCGGCTGTAGCACAGTAGTACGAAACCTGAGCGAAAACCGGGGAATCCCGGCGTGCAGAGTCGATCCCAAACCGCCGATTTGTCTCTTAGAGGAGGGCATGCGCGGGTTGGTCATTGCGTTCTCCGTCTCGGTGGCGTTGGCCGCCAGCTTGACGCTGCCCGAATGGCTCGCGCCATTTCCGGGAGCAACTCCGAACACGCAAGCCTCGGCGGGCCTGGTCGAGTCGTCTTACACAGCCGATGGAACACCCGTTGAAGTCGCTGCGCACTATCAAAAGGAACTGGCCGCCGCCGGAGTTACACTCCAATCGAATGACGACGGCATGGGCATTGCGATGCGCGCGTCAATCCCCGAATGCGACTTGTTGATCCGCGTGCGTGAGCTCCGCGGGGGGACCTTCGTTTCGGCCAGTTGCTCGGAAAAATCGCCGGCATCGGCACAGGCGACTTATCTGCAGAACCCTCGTGCCATGCCGAATCGACTCGGGCTGCCAGCCAATGTCCGCGGCCAGATCGCGACTGATCCGAGCCGCCAACACGAAGAACACATGGCGTCGATGAAGAAATTCGATCAGCCGGTGCAGCCCCCAACACAGGTGCCCATCGCTCTGAAATGGCCGAGCTGGTTGGTGCACATGCCGAGTGCCGATCATGGTTTGGAAATTCAACGAAAGAAGTACGAGGGCGGGATCGAATATCTCGAGAGCAGCTACATCACCTCTGCGCCGATGACCTCG
>DASQJA010000247.1:0-3135 GCA_035631275.1 Bryobacteraceae bacterium | reverse complement strand
GCGCTGTCGGAAGTAGGCGCAGTACTCGAAGCGCTGCCGCCGCCGGCCATCGCCCGCACCGGATCGGGAGTTTGCTACGGTTATTTTCCGGATGTCGGCGGGCTGCGCATTCCTGCCCTGGGGAATAGCGTAGTGGAGTTCGCACCCCAAGCCTATAGGGAGACCGCAGAGCTTTGGCCGTCGCCGGGAAGCGATTTTGCGATGATGAAAAGAGTAAAGGAAATGTTCGATCCGCTAGGGCTGCTCAATCGCGGCAGGCTGTATGGCCGCATCTGATTTCGTCACGCTCGACCGTCCGCGCCAATCCGATCTCGATACGTGCGTTCATTGCGGTCTTTGTCTGAACGCCTGTCCCACATATCGGGAACTGCGAGTCGAAATGGACTCTCCGCGCGGGCGCATTTATCAGATGGCTCAAGTCGCGAGCGGCGCGCCAATCAGCGACTCCTATATCGAGCATATCGGACTCTGTTTGGCATGCCGTGGCTGCGAGACTGCGTGTCCTTCGGGCGTCCGTTACGGACGCCTGGTGGAGGCAGCGCGCGCGGAGATCGAGAATCACATCCAACGTCCGTGGCTTGCGCAACGGCTGCGAGCGTTCTTCTTCAAACGGCTGTTGCCGTCACGAATCAACCTCGGAATCGCCGGCACGCTGCTGTACCTTTACCAGGTCAGTGGATTGAAATGGCTGGTTCGAGTGCTCGGGTTTCTGCCTTCTAAGCTACGAGATGTGGAAAGCCTGGCGCCGGAGATCGAAGCGCCCTTCTTTTTCTCCTATTACGGAAAAACGCTTCCCGCCGAAGGCCAGCGCCGGTATCGAGTCGCGTTCCTGGGTGGGTGTATAGCCAATATTTGCTTCGCGCGTCTGAATGAAGCGACAGTTCGGGTGTTGCAAAAAAACGGCTGTGAAGTAACCACACCGGAGGCTCAAACCTGTTGCGGTGCGCTGCATGTCCATGCGGGTTTGGCGGAGGATGCTCGCGCGCTGGCGCGGAAAAACATCGACGCGATCCTGGCGGGCGACTTCGACGCGATCATCACCAATGCCGCGGGGTGTGGCTCTACTCTGAAGGAATACGGGGAGCTTCTCGAGCATGACCCTGTATATGCAGAAAAAGCGCGGGCATTCGCCGGCAAGATGAAAGACGTTACAGAGTTCCTGGCATCCATCGGTTTCAACGAAGACTTTGCATCGACAGACGCGACCGCAACCTACCAGGACTCATGCCACCTCTCGCACGGCCAGAAAGTTCGCGTTGCTCCGCGCACATTACTCGGAAATATCCCGGGCCTGGAGCTTCGCGAAATGCAAGTACCGGATTTATGCTGCGGAAGTGCTGGCATATATAACGTAATGAATACGGGTATGTCGCTCGCGCTGCTTCGCAAAAAGATGGATGCGGTGAATGCCACCGGCGCACAGTGGATTATCACGGCCAACCCAGGCTGCATGTTGCAACTCACGGCCGGAGTCCGAAAGTTCGGGCGCGGGCAGAAGGTCCTGCATGTTGTAGAAGCCCTCGATCGGGCCTATACAGCGTTCAAAACCGGATCGTAAACACAGCCCCTCCCTTGGGGCCGTTCACAGCCGTAACCGTTCCGCCGTTTTGCTCGACAATCGAACGCACAACGTACAGACCTAGGCCAGAGATGATGGATTTCGTGGAGACGCGCTCCTGAAAAATTTTCGGAAGCAGCGCGGGAGCGATCCCCGGGCCGTCGTCGCTCACCGCAATTTGCCGGCCGTGGGCATCGATACGGATATTCTTCGCCCCTGCCTGCGCCGAGTTCAAAAACAAATTTACAAGGACACGTTCCCACTGGTCGGGATCGCCTTTGAGGCGAAAGCCCGGATCAATATCGCGCGCGAAGCCGATTCTCGGGCGATTCGAAAACCCCCACGAGTCCTGGCAGAATTGCATGGCGTTTTCTATTACCGGGACTAGGTCGGCCGCAGACCGGTTGGTTTCGAGAATGCTGTGCGCGATTCTCTGGCCGCGATCGACGCTGCGCTGTAAAGTTTGGGCGAGCTTCTCCCACTTCGGATCGTTGATTAGAAGGTCCGCGCTTTCCGCAATCGTCTGAAAGACGTTGTTCAGATCGTGAACCAAGCCTTCCAGTGAAAGATCCGCCATCTGGTCACCCCGCTACTCGCCGCAACGTATCGAAAAACTCCGGGAAGGACACGCTCGCGGCTTCCGCTCCATCCACCATCGAAGGCGAATCGGCTGCCAGTGCGGCCACTGCACACGCCATCGCGATACGATGATCGCCGAATGAATCCAGCTCGGCAGCATGAAAACTTTGGCGGCCGGGTATTTCGAATCCATCCTCGCGGACCCGGATCTCCACGCCCATGCGCTCGAAATTCTCGGCCAGCGTGGCGATTCGATCCGTCTCTTTTACCCGCAACTCGGCGGCATCACGGACGATGAGGCCTTCCTCGGTACGTGCGCCTAGCACCGCGAGTACCGGGATCTCGTCGATCAGGGCCGCAGTCTGGGCCTTCTCAAGCACGCCGCCTCGGATCGGCGATCTCCGAATGCTGATGTCGCCGATAAGCTCGCCGGAACCGCGCACGTCCAGGATTTTGATCTGCGCGCCCATCCCAGCCAGAAAATCGAGAAGCGCAGTGCGCGTGGGGTTCAGTCCGACGTTCAGGATAGTCAATGCCGATTCCCGCACGATCAGGGCCGCTACCAGAAAAAATGCTGCCGATGACAGGTCGCCCGGGACACGCAACTCCCGGGCATGGAGCCGTTGTCGACCCGCCAACTCGATGGACCGGCCGCGAACCTCCAAGTCGACGCCGAACTCGCGCAAGGCAACTTCTGTGTGATCGCGCGTCCGAATAGACTCGTGTACAACGGTTTTTCCATCCGCATAAAGCCCCGCCAATAACACGCAGCTCTTCACCTGCGCGCTTGCGACAGGCAAGGTGTATTCGATCGGGTGCAGTTTCGCCCCGCGAATGGTCAACGGCGGATAACGCCCGTCGCGCGCCTCGATGCATCCGCCCATCTGCGTCAGGGGCTTTATGATGCGATCCATGGGACGGCGCGACAGCGATTCGTCGCCGCCAATTCGCGTCACGAACGGTTGACCGGCCAGGATTCCCGACAGCATGCGAATGGT
>DASQJA010000246.1:0-2645 GCA_035631275.1 Bryobacteraceae bacterium | reverse complement strand
TCGAACGCGGGACCTCCTGTTTGCGAACCCGAGTTCTTCTTTTCGATCTTTTGCTGGAATTTGAATCGGTGCATGATGCGCTCGATGCTCGCGCGCAGGACGGGATCGTCAGGCATAGGCTGCCGGCCCTGCGCGATCGCTAAGATCATCTGCGGGCTGGGATAATGCTGTACGGCTTCCAGCGGCGTCATGCGCAGCGATTCCAGTGGTTCGAGCTTGGCATCCAGGTCAGGGTTTTCGCGAATGCGCTCCGGATTCAGTTGCAGCTCGACCCATTTCTTGACACCCATTCTCTTCACCGACTCAACATCGCCGGGACGCGGACCGAACGTCAGCCGGTCGAGCGCATGCAACACCTGCTGATCGTTGGTCAGCTTTTTTTGGAAGAGCTTAGCCTGCAGCGCAGCGTCGTTGGAAGGCTTCTTGGATTTTTCGGCGGCCGCGGTTAGCAAAGTTACGGAACTTAGTACAAAACCTAATAAAAGCCGATTCCGCATTGTCTTGATTGTCCTGCTAATCGTTTAAACGCAGGAACGCTACGAAAGTTTACCCGGAATTTTGACCTGAGTCTTGACGGAAACCGGTCCCCTTCGCCGCCTCTAACCGTGTCACAATCGACGCATGCCCCAAGTCGACAACCATCCTCCGGGTGAATTCTGCTGGCTCGAGCTGGCGACCTCCGATCAGAACGCGGGCAAGAAGTTTTATTCCGATCTGTTCGGGTGGAACATTAACGACATGCCGATGGGACCCGCCGGCGTCTACACGATTTTTCGCTTAGACGGCCGCGATGTCGCGGCTGCGTGCACAATGCAGAAAGACGAAGCGGCGATGGGCGTGCCGCCGCACTGGAGCATCTATATCGCTGTCGCCAACGCGGACCAGTCGGCTGCCAAGGCATCCAGCTTGGGCGGAAAAGTACTCGTACCCGCGTTCGATGTATTCGATGCCGGGCGGATGGCGGTGATTCAAGATCCCACCGGCGCCGTGTTCTGCTTGTGGGAGCCGAAGCGCAATACCGGCCTCGGGATTACTGGCGATCCAGGAGCGTTCTGCTGGGCGGACCTGGTAACAGCCGACCCGGCGCGCGCGAAGCAGTTTTACTCCGGCTTGTTCGGGTGGCAGATCGTCACCGGCGAGCACGATACTTCCGGCTATTTGCACGTCAAGAACGGCGAAAAATTTATCGGCGGTATTCCGCCCGCGCGCGGTCCGAAAATGCCGCCGCACTGGATGAGCTACTTCTGTGTCAACGACGTGGACTCGGCCGCTAGCAAAGCACAAGGCCTCGGCGCGAAAGTCTACGCGCCTCCCATGACCATCGAAGGCGCGGGACGAATGGCCGTGCTCGCCGACCCGCAGGGCGCCGTCTTTGCTCTGTTCAAGTCTTCGCGCAACTGAAAGAGCGTCTGGACCGAGACAAAAACGGCTCGGATCTTCGATAATAGACCTCATATGCAGGAGGTCAATGTTGGCGTCATCGGACTGGGGAACGTCGGGATGGGGACGCTCACGATTCTCACTGAGAACGCCGATCAGATTGCGCTCAAGCTTGGATTCCCGCTGCGCGTGAAGGCGCTATGCAGCAAGTCGATCGGCGAAAAACGCCTACCCGCTTTGCCGGAGGGCGTCATTCAGACCGCGGATTGGCGCGAGGTGGTCCAGCATCCCGAAGTCGACGTCGTCGCCGAACTGGTGGGCGGCACGCACGTCGCTCGCGAGATCATCGATGCGGCCATTTCGCATAAGAAGTCAGTCGTAACCGCGAACAAGGAGCTGATGGCGCTCTGCGGGGCCGAGATTTGGGATCGCGCGATCAATGCCGGGATCAATCTGGCGATGGAGGCGAGCGTTGCCGGTGGCATCCCCATCCACAGCGTGCTCCGCGAGGGTATTTCTGGCGATCGCGTCACCACGCTGTACGGCATCCTGAACGGAACCAGCAACTATATTCTTACCGAGATCGAAAAGCACGGCAGTTCGTTCGAGGAAGTTCTCAAGGAAGCCCAGCAGCTCGGATACGCCGAAGCCGACGCGAGCGCCGATGTCAATGGATACGACGCGCGATCCAAGCTCGCCATTCTCGCCGCTCTGGCGTTCGGAGAAAAGATCACGCCCTCCGACATCTACACTGAAGGTATTCGCCGCATCCTGCCCGTGGATTTCGACTACGCGCACCAGTTGGGGCACACGATTCGATTAATTTGCTCGGCGCGGCAGACTCCCGAGGGACTGATCCTGTCGGTACGTCCTGGATTGATTCCGCAGTCGACCATTCTCGCCGGTGTGCAGGGCGCGTACAACGCAGTGTGGGTGCGAGGGAAATATGGCGCAGATACGTTTTACTACGGCCGCGGCGCTGGATCTGCGCCCACCGGCGTCGCCGTGGTCAGCGACCTGATGCGCGTGGCCCGCGAGATCCGCGCGGGAAGCCCGGAGCGCGTTTCGCCTTTCGCGCACGAGCGCCTGGGCGAATACAAACCGATCGCTGTCACCTTGCAGCACTCGGCCTACTATCTACGGTTCCGGGTCGAGGACCGCCCGGGTATCATTGCAACGTTGTCGCGCGTACTAGCAGACAAGCAGATCAGCCTCGAAGCCGTGCTGCAACTGCCCAGCGACAACTGGCGCGACCGGCCTTTTGT
>DASQJA010000245.1:0-10530 GCA_035631275.1 Bryobacteraceae bacterium | reverse complement strand
CGCTCGCGCAGATCATCGCCCGGATGACGAAGTCCACGTTCGTCCCGTTCAGCGCGGTTCTGGCCGGCATCAAGGAAATCAAAGAGATCATGGCAGGCGCCGAAAAAGCGCGCCGAATGGGACGGCGAACCATCGTGTTCGTGGATGAAATCCACCGGTTCAACAAGGCTCAGCAGGATGCGTTTCTCCCACATGTCGAGCATGGAAACATCACGCTGATCGGTGCAACGACCGAGAATCCGTCGTTCGAAGTGATCTCGGCGCTGCTTTCGCGAACCAAAGTCTACATGCTGAAGCCGCTTACTGAGGACGAGATCGTAGCATTGCTACTGCGCGCGTTGCCCCTCGTCAAGGTGGAAGCCTCCGAGGAACTGCTCCGTCAAATCGCGATCTACTCGAATGGCGACGCCCGGACGGCCTACAACATCCTGGAACTCTCCGCCGCAGCCTCGCCTGACAGCCAACTCACGGCGCAAGCCGTCGAGGACTCAATGCAGCGCAAGATGCTGCTCTATGACAAAACTGGCGAGGAGCACTACAACATCATCTCGGCGCTCCATAAGTCGGTCCGGTCATCGGATGTGGACGCGTCGTTATACTGGCTCGGCCGGATGCTCGAATCGGGCGAGGATCGTTTGTACATCGCTCGAAGGCTGGTTCGGATGGCGATTGAAGACATCGGCTTGGCGGATCCGCGCGCAATCGAACAAGCCATCGCTGCCCAACAAGCGGTCCACTTCCTGGGCATCCCGGAAGGCGATCTCGCGCTCGGTCAGCTCACCATCTACCTGGCGCTTGCGCCGAAGTCCGACGCGTCTTATCGTGCGCTAGGACGCGTTATGGAGACCGTCGAGAGCCACCGGGCCGAACCGGTTCCGTTTCACCTAAGAAACGCGGTCACTGGATCGATGAAACAATGGGGCTACGGCGCCGGCTACCAGCATGCACATAAGTTCGACGATGCGCTGACCGGCATGGAGTGCCTTCCCGAGTCACTGGCGGGCACGGTTTTTTACGAGCCGACCGGTCGAGGCGCCGAGCTACACCTCAAAGAACGACTCCAAGAGATCCGTAACCGTAAGAAACACAACGCAGAGCCCCAGAAGTAATTTGTCCCGCCAGTTCTAAAGTACTATCCCTGCAAACGCGGGGTACCAGCCTAAATTAGTAAGTATCTGCTATTGGTGTCCCCACTGGCGTAGCGCAATCTGAGGGTGCAGTAAATGAAGCGAGGACATGACTATGCTGGGGGCCAGTTTGAAAACCGACAAATCCAAAGATGAACGCCGCGGCGCGGATAGGTTCCCGATCGAGCGGGAGGTTCGATTCAAGGTTTTGAATCGGAAGAACACCGAAGAGGTCGGCAGCGGCAGAACAATTAACATGAGCAGCAACGGTGTGCTGTTCACGACGGATCAGTATCTGATTCCTGGACGCCGGCTCGAGATTTCGATCAGTTGGCCGGCGCAGTTAAACAGCAAGGTCGCCTTGAAGCTCGTGGCTCGCGGCCGGGTAGTTCGTTGTGAAGAAGGCAGAGCCGCGATCGAAATTCACCAATACGAATTCCGGACACAGTCGCCCGGGCCGCAACCAGTCAACTAGCGGCGACGCAACGCAATCGCGCAAAACGCGACGCTTAACTCTTAAGCCTCCGACAAAGCCGCCACCAGCGCTCCTCGCGCCGAAGTATGCAGCGGATCTGCGGCCAGCCTGATATCGGCGGTCGGAATCGGCAGCTCGGCTTCCAGAAGAATCTTCTCGAACCGGGCCAGGAACCCAGCGGGCAGCGCTGTTCCACCGCTGATGACGATGGGCAGCGGGCGATTCTGTTTGGGCAGGTTGCGCGGATTCGCAAAAGCCTGCTTCAGGGCATGCACCAGCGATTGGATCATTTCGTCGTAGTAGACACTCAGCGCCTGCTGGAGCTTATCGGCGAAGAATCCGTTGAAGTGGAACGAGTCTTCCTTCGTCATACGGACGCGATTGGCGCGCTCGCCGGTTATGGACGCGGCCGACATGTCGATATAGTCGCCAGCGCGCGGAACCGAGAAGCTCAACACAGGCACGGAAAGATACGCCACGCAAACGTTGCACAGGCCGCCGCCGCAACTGATGCCGATGCCGGTGTAGTTCGAGCTTTCGAGCTCGGAATAGATCACCGCCAGGCCCTCGTTGATGCTCGATACGTGATAGCCCATGTCGCTCAGTACCCGCTTCAGAGTGGCCTCGTGATAAGTGAGGTTCTCTTCTGCTCCGAGCGGCGCCGCTGGCACTGTGAAACACAGCTTGTAGCGTTCCTTGGAGTTCGTGAGCAGCGAGTCGATGATCTTCCGCAGCATGTCGAGGCTGGCTGGCTCCGACGAATTCAGTAGGCCCTTACTCATGGTGCGCCGTGTTTCGACGTTGAGCAGATCGGCGAACCGGTCCGACTCGTTTCCGTGAACGATGATCTCGGAGCCCAAGACGCTGTGAGGTACGCGTTCCTTCTCGAGAATGTTCTCGGTGATCTTTGAGTACGGAAGGCTCACGAAGGCGTTGAGCTGCGTTTCGTATTGGAACTCTTCGCCTGCAATTTGTGCGCGGCACACGCGGCTGGTCCCGATGTCTAACCCAATGGCGGAACGTTTGTCATGAACTGGCATGAGGGGCCTCCTTGACCGATTCGGCTTCTTTCAGCGTTTTGAGAATTTCCTTGTATTCGCGCCGCAGACCGGTGCGATATTGCGCCACAGTTGCGCCGGCGGCGAGCGCATGGCTGCGCGTCTGATCGTCGGCCAGCACTAATCCTTCCCACAAGCGCACGCCCGTGGCGTGGACGAAAATGGGGTCGTACGTGAAGCCGAACGCGTAGATGCTCGGCGGCGGGATCGCATAGTTGTCTTTCAAACCCAAATCGAGGAAAGGGAAATTTCCTGCCCAGTCGGTGTGATATCCGATGCGCATGTTGTCCGGATTCACCGACACCTGCGCGTGCGTGACGCAGTTCTCCGCCGCGATGCGATACTTGCTGCGCAGCATCTCCGTCAGAACGTGCGCAGAGTGTATCTGCGCCGCGTTCGCGCTCGGCAGATCTTCGACGCGCAGCGTCTGCGTCTCGAACGCGATACCCAGGAAGCTGGCGTTCAAATTGACGTAGTAAACCTGGTCGTCGCCCCAAATGGAGTTCCCAGCATGGAAAGCGACGTCCGACTCCCTCACTACCCGGTAGACTTGACCGAAACGGTCGATCATGAAGTGATAGCAGCGCCTGTCGCGAATGAAGTTCAACACATCGCGCCCGATGCGCTTGAGATTGGCGTTGTTCTCGGCATCGAACACCGCCTGATCGCTCTCGGTGGTGTGATAGACGATCCCGGCCGGCTCGCTGCGCCACTCCGGCTCGGTCACATCCACATGCGCGCGATGATAGACCGGATAGAAGACGCGAGTCTCGTTGGCGACTTCATAGCGGTCATCGATGCGCAGCCCGTTGCTGTAGCTTTCAAAGCCGTTGGACTTGTCCACCAGCCAGACTTTCGCTAAATCCGTGGCCGCGCCTTGGGACGAAAGACGGGGTGCGCGCGGCGCGGGCGTGTTTCCACCGTCGGAAGCCTGGTAGCCGGGCGCGAGCAGTCCCGCGAGCAACAGTGCAAAACAGAACCAAGCTACCCCTTTATTCCGCTTGACGGGCATGGGCTCGGGATACGCGGCCGCGCACACTTTCAGGAAGCGGAGCCGCATGATCGGATCAGAAATCTCTCCGGCCTGAGCCTCGACGGATTTGAAAGCAAACAGCCGCACAATTTTCTCGCTTGTTACTGCTTTATCGGCAGCCGGTACGAAAACCTTATAGTTCGTAAGGCGAATCGGGGACCGTAGCCGGTCGAAATACTGAGAGAGGTCGCGAAAGCGCGACAACCGCAATAGCTTGCGGGTTTGAAGGATTTTGCAGAACTAGGGTTTCTTTGTGCTCCCGGGCTAGGGAGTCGAACGTATTCCGGGTCGGGTGAGCCGCGCGCGGAATCGCCGCACCTTTGCCAGATTGCCGCAGTCTTTCATGTCGCACCAATGCCGGCTGCGGTTGCGTGTCCTGTCGAGGAAAAGCCAGCCACAGTTCTCGCCCAGGCAGCACCGCACGCGACCGAGATCGGGCGAGGTCAGAAGATCGGCGGCCGATTGGCTCACGCACCACAAGATCGCATCGATTGCCGGAGCGTCGTCCCATTTCCAGAGAAACTTACCACGCTGCTCGACGAGCGCTTGATGCTCCCGCGCGAGCGAGAGTTCGCGGGTGAAGATCGCGAGATCGGCGTGTCCGGGAGGCCGATTCTCTACAGCACAGATAAAGACGCGATGCAGCGCCAGCCGGAGCGAACGAGCGCGTGCGAGCACTTCTGCCGACTTGCGCGGATTCGGACGCGCCGGCCTCCGGACTGCCAAGCCAGCAAGTCCAGCCCAACGAACTAGGTCCGAATACGTCACGAATTTGTCTTCAATGACGCGGCCTTGTTTCCAGCCACCGACCGTATTCAGAAAGTCGAGGCAGGGAAGCCCGCCGATGAACTTCATAGGTGTTGGCATCCGTTTTTGTCTGTAACCAGCTATAGCAGATTGACAGGTTACTGCGCGCCTTGCTACAGTGTAACCTTCTAATCTAGATTAGGAGGTTACATCAATGACCGATACCGAATTTCTCGCAGATCAGTTACGCCGCGCACACACCGGCGAAGCCTGGCACGGTCCCGCTCTGAAGGAAGTTCTGGCTGGCGTCACGCCGGAGATGGCGTCCAGCCGGCCGATTCCCGATGCGCATTCAATCTGGGAAATCGCGCGGCACGTAGCCGCCTGGATTCCGGCGGTCGGCCGGCGTTTGAACGGAGAGGCCGTGGACCTAACCGGCGATCAAGATTGGCCTCCTGCCGATTCACCTAACGACGCCTGGCAGAAAACGCTCACCAGCCTCGACAGCGAGACCGTGGCGCTCGAAGCAGCAATCAGGGCCCTCCCAGCGGATTCGCTAAGAAAGGGCGTGCCCGGAACGAATTACTCGGTGCGCTTTATGCTCGAGGGCGTGACGCAGCACCACCTGTACCACGCCGGCCAGATTGCGATGCTTAAAAAATTCCTGGCCCGCTAGACGAGCTTCGCTTTCTTGAGCGGTAGCTCGCGCACGCGCTTGCCGGTGGCGGCGAAAACAGCGTTGCAGATCGCCGGCGCGATGGGAGGAACTCCCGGTTCACCGATCCCGGCCGGAGCTGCCTCGCTCTTGACGATGGTGACGTGCGTCTCGGTTGGCGCTTCGTTCATTCGCGCCACCGGGTAATTGTGGAAATTGGACTGCTGAATGCGTCCGTCCCCGCTTGTGATCTCGCCCATCAGCGCGAGACTGGTTCCGAACACGGCTGCGCCTTCAAACTGCGCGCGGGCACGCTCGGGGTTGACGACGAACCCGGCATCCACCACGGTATCGACACGCGGAATGTGGAGGTGGCCTTCGTGATCCACTTCGACCTGAACCACACTGGCGACATAAGTCAAAAAGCTCCGATGCACGGCAATGCCCCAGCCGCGCCCGTTGCCGGATTTGTTTTTGCCCCAGCCGCTCTGATCGGCGACCATCTGCACAATGCGTTTGAAGCGCGCCGTGTCGATCGGATAAGGATTCGGACGAGCAGCGCCGCCTCCGCGCCCTCCTCGCCCACGAGCCGTGGTATCGACGATCCGGTCGGAGCCGAGCAGCGCCAACAGGTACTCGACGCGGTCGCGCTTAGCTTCCGCGGCCAGCTCATCGACGAACGAATGAACGCCGAACGCGTGCGGGATATTCGCCACCGACCGTAGCCAGCCGACGCGCACGTGTCCCTGCGCCATGCCGTTTTCGGTTCGGATGTTAGGAATCTCCCACGGAACATCCATCCATCCCATGAATCCGAGCGAACCGTAACCGGGCTTATCCGAGTTTTGCAGCATAGGCGGATAGACGCTCCTGCCGAACCAGGCGGTCGGCATTCCTTTTTCGTCCACCGCGGCCTTCATGTACATTGCCGCAACGAAATGGAAGTAGTCGAAACGCAAGTCGTCCTCGCGGCTCCAGACTACCTTCACCGGCTTGCCGAGCTGCTTCGACAGCACGGCGGCTTCGGCGCAGAAATCGGGCTTCGATTTTCGCCCAAATCCACCGCCGAGCAGCGTCACGTTGCAGGTGACGTCTTCCGGCTTGATGCCCACTGCGCGCGCCACCGTCTGTTGCGTAGTTTGCGGATCCTGGACGGGCGCCCACATGTTAACTTTGCCGTCTTTGAACTCGGCCACCGCAACCGGCGGCTCCATGGGAGCGTGCGCCAGATGCGGGACGTAATACTCGGCTTCGATAATCTTGCCGCCCTTGGCGAACTCGGCGTCCACATCGCCCAGCTGCCGCTCCGCGCGCCCGGGCTTGCGCGCCGTCTCCTGAAGTTCCTTCTTGTAGGCCGTCGAATCGTAGGTTGCGTGTGGCGTGTTGAGATCCCAATCGATCTTGAGCTTCTTCCGCCCCTGGAACGCAGCCCAGGTGTTATCGGCGATAACGGCCACTCCGCCGAGCGAATTGAACATGTAGTTCGGGGGCTTGTAGCCTTCGATCTGCAAGGTCTGTTTGACGCCGGGCACCTTGAGCGCATCCGAGTCGTCTACCTTGACCACCTTGCCATCGAGCACCGGCGGATGTTCGATGGAGGCATAAACCATGCCGGGAACCTTGGCGTCCATACCGAAAGCGCGTCCGCCGGTGACCAGCTTGTCGAGATCGGTGATCGGAATATCCTTGCCGATGTAGCGATACTCGGACGCCGGCTTGAACTTCAGATCTTCCTTTTTCGGCACCGGCTGTTGCGAGGCAGCCGCAACCAGCTCGCCAAATCCCAGCTTGCGGCCACTGGCTGCGTGCACAATCTCGTGGTTCTTCGCCTGGCACTCGGACGCTGCGACTCCCCACTTCGAAGCAGCAGCGCTTTCGAGCATCATGCGCGCGGTAGCGCCGCCTTGCCGGAAAGGCTGATAGAACTCCACAATCGAGTTCGAGCCATCCGTGTTCTGCGATCCATACTTACGGTCGCCGATGGCCTGTTCGATGCGAACCCGCTTCCAATCGGCTTCGAGCTCGTCGGCCAGCACCATGGGAAGCGTGGTACGAACGCCGGTCCCCATTTCTGAGCGATGCACCACGATAATGACTTGGCCATTCGGTTCGATTCCGACGTACACGCCCGGATGGAAAGCGGCCTTGTCGGCATCGGACGCGTTCAAAGTCCGGGCCAGCGGCACGGCCAGAACCAGCGCGCCGGCCGACAATACACCTTCGAGGAACCCTCTGCGGCTGACTACCGAAATGCCGTTCATGCTTTCACCCCCGCGGCCTGCTTGATCGCCGCGCGTATGCGTTGGTAGGTTCCACAGCGGCAGATGTTGCCGGACATCCCTTCGTCGATGTCGTGATCGGTGGGCTTCGACTTTTGTTTGAGTAATGCGGCGGCCTGCATGATCTGGCCGCTCTGGCAATATCCGCATTGCGGTACGTTGTTGGCGCGCCAGGCTTGTTGCAGCGGATGATCGCCCTTGGGAGCGAGCCCTTCGATGGTCAGGATGTTCTTGCCAGCCGCCTGCTTCATTGGCAGCGAGCAGCTACGTGTGGCCGCGCCATTGACGTGCACTGTGCAAGCGCCGCACAGTCCCACGCCGCAGCCGAATTTCGTGCCGGTCATGTCGAGGATGTCGCGCAGGTACCACAGCAGCGGCATGTCCGGATCGCCGTCAAACTGACGCGCGGTCCCGTTCACTTTGAGTTGGATCATCGTTGGCTCTCCCGAGTCAAGTTAGAAGCGCAAAGGGCGCAGCGCACCCCGAAATATTTGAGGAACCGTTCGCGCGGCCTCCCCTTTTGCGCGAGTCCCTCGATCGGCCGCGAGACGAGGCGGCGAGATTTTCTGAAGCTACAATCACATTATACGAATTATACGAAAGATCGACGTTTCGAACTCATTGCGAGCGGCTAGTCCAGCCGCTTCCGGAACCGCATCGCGCTCAGCGTCAAGATCGTCACGCCGAATATTGCCAACGCAGCCATCTGCGGCCAGAGCACGTCCACCCCGCTGCCCTTCAGGAACAGGCCGCGCACGATATCGATGAAATACCGCACCGGATTCAACAGCGACAAATACTGAATCGAGATCGGCATATTACGCAACGGGAACGTAAACCCGCTGAGCAGGAAAAATGGCTGGAATATCAGGAATGTCGTCATCATCGCTTGCTGCTGTGAGCGCGAGATTGTGGAAACGTAAAGTCCCGCGCCGAGCGAGGTCATCAGAAACAGCATCGAGCAAGCAAACAGCAAGAGCACGCTACCGCGGAACGGCACGCGAAAGAAGACGATGGCCGCCGTCGCCGCGGTCGCCATGTTTACGAGGCCGACGACCGCGAACGGTATTGTCTTGCCCAGCATCAGCTCCAGTGGCCGGATGGGCGTAACCATCAACTGCTCCATGGTGCCGATTTCTTTCTCCCGCACGATCGCCATGGCAGTGAGCATCAGCGTCATCTGCATCAGGATGTTCACGACAATGCCGGGCACAAAATAGTTCCGGCTCTTGAGCTCGGGATTGAACCAGACGCGGCTTTCGAGCGTGACTTGAGGAATGGCAAAATGGACCGGTTGCGGCGACATGCCGTGCGCCAGCCGGTCGCGCGCCTGATCCGCGCTCACGTCCGAAGCGAATCTGCCGACAATCGAGTTCGCATAACCGGCGACAATATTTGCGATGTTTGAGTTAGACCCGTTGACCAGCAGCTGCACCGACGCCGTACGCCCGCGATGAATATCGCGGGAGAAGCCAGGGAGCACGTGCACCACCAGATCCACTTTGCTCTCGTCCAGCAGCCTTTGTGCATCGCGGTCGCTCGCGGGCCACGCGACCACTTCCAATCGTCGTGACGCCTCGAAGGCGCTCATCAACTCCCGGCTTTCGTAACTGCGGTCGCCATCCTGCCATGCAATTTGACCGTGATCTACGTCCAGGTTCACCGCGAAGCCGAAGATCAGCAACTGGATCACCGGCGGCAGAAACAGCATAAAGCGCATGCGCGGCTCGCGAAACGCCTGCCGATACTCTTTGCGAATGATTTCGAACAAACGCTCTCGCATCTTATGCCACCTTCTGGCGCATGCGGCCGGACGCGCGGACAAACACAAAGGCCGCATAACAGCCGAGCATCAGAATTTCGAGCCACAGCACGCGAATGCCGACGCCCTTCAGGAACACTCCGTTCAGGATCGTGACGAAATAGCGGGCCGGGACCAGGTAGCTCAAGACCTGGATGATTTTCGGCATCTCGCGAATGGCGTAGACAAATCCCGACAACATGTAACCCGGCAGGAATGAGCTCAGCATGCCCATCTGATAGGCCTGAAGTTGCGAGCGCGCACCGGCGGAAATGAAGATTCCCCACGACAGCGCGCCGAACAAATACAGACAGCAGGCAAAAAACAAGAACCAGACGTTGCCGCGAAACGGCACCTGGAAGATGAACACACCGACAATGAGACAGATCAGAATATCGGCGAACCCGAGCGCGAAATAGGCGAGCAGCTTGCCGAGAACCAGCTCGCGCGGACGAACCGGTGTAGAGAGCAATTGCTCCATAGTTCCGTTCTCCCATTCGCGCGCGATCGTGAGGGAACTGAGCATGGAGGAAATAATCATCATGGTGACGGCGATCAAACCGGGAACGATGAAGTTTTTCGACTTGAGATCACCGTTGTACCAGACACGGACGCGCGCATCCACGGGCATACCCTGCACCTGACCGCCGCGTTGCGACTGCGCGTTGGCCCGCATTCGCGCCGCGTAACCTTGCACGATCGCCTCGGCGTAGCCCTGTGCGATTCCCGCCGTATTCGAGTCGCTGCCGTCGATCAACATCTGGATATCGGCTTCCTGCCCCACTGCCAGGTGCTTGGCGAAATCCTTCGGGATGACGACGCTCAACAGAATCGTGTTCTGATCGATGCCCCGCTCAATGGTTTTGTAATCGTGCACGTTGTGCTCGATCTGGAAATAGCGCGAAGAGCGAAACTGATCGATTAGTTCGCGGCTCTGTGGCGTTTGGTCCTGATCGTAGACATCGGTGAGGATGCGGTCGACGTCCAGTGTGAGAGCGAAGCCGAACAGCAGCAGCATGACCAGCGGAAGCGCGAGCGCAAGATACAAGCTTCGCGAATCGCGCACGATGTGAAGCAACTCTTTAGCCGTGACGGCTTTTAATCTGCGAAAACTCATGCCGCCTTCCGATCCTCCCTTTCAATCATCGCCACGAATACATCTTCGAGCGATGGCTCTATCGGCTCCAGAATCGGTACCTGGACTCCGGCTTTCTCGAGCACCTCCCGAATCTTCGGCATGGCGCTTTGGTCGTTTTCCACTGTGACATGCAACCCGCCGCCGAACACGGCGACATCAGACACCCCCGGCATCTTCTCAAGCAGCGTCATGCTAGCCACCAGGTCCGATACCTCAA
>DASQJA010000244.1:0-5445 GCA_035631275.1 Bryobacteraceae bacterium | reverse complement strand
GGTGGCTGCGAAGCGGGCTCACTCGCAGGCCCGGTGGGCTTCGGATCGGGGTGGCGCTGGGCGGAGGGTTCGCGCGAGGCATCGCTCATATCGGGGTCGTGCGCGTTTTTGAAAAGCACAAGATTCCGATCAGCGCTATATCAGGCGTCAGCTCCGGCTCCATCGTCGCATCGGCCGTCGCCAGCGGCGCGACCGCGGACGAGATCGAAAAGATCGCGCTGTCGATGAAGTTCCGCGATGTTGCCAAGTGGACTCTGAACATGCGGGGCCTTGCGGGCAACGACCGCATGATCACCTTCACGGCCAAGCTGCTGAAAGCCACGCGCTTCGAAGATATGAAGATTCCGCTAGCGATTGTAGCCACCGACATCGTGCACGGCAAACCGGTCACGTTTCATGGCAAAGGCGATGTCGTATTTCCGATTCGCGCCAGTTGCGCTTATCCAGGATTGTTCCTCCCCCTGCGCTACGAGGGACGACTGCTGGTGGACGGGTTCGTTTCTATGGAAGTGCCCGCTGAGCCGCTGCCACAGCTAGGCGCCAACTACGTCATCTCGGTCGCGATCCCGAATAACGACGGTATTGAAGACTACGGCAACATGTTCTCTGTGGTGAGCCGCTGCTTTCAAGTGATGAGCGCGCGCACCGAGCATAGCTGGCGCCGCTATTCGAACCTGGTGATCGCTCCGGCTGTGGCGAATATGTCGTGGGATTCGTTCCCGAGCGCGAAAAAGCTGGTTGAGCTAGGCGAGCGGGCTGCCGAGGCTGCGTTGCCCGAAATCCTGCGATTGCTCGAAGCGCGCGGTACGGACGGGGACGCGAACCAGAAGACGCTTCCGATTACGGCGTAGGCGGAGAGACGGCGAAGCTGGCGCCCGAGATCTTTTTGAAAGCTACCGTTTCGCGAAAACCGTGATCTCGACTTGCGAGGGAACTTGCACCGGCTTCCCATCAAGCCGGGGCTGCAGATATTCAAGACGTTCGGGGGCGACCAGCGCGGCCGGCCGCGCAGACTCGATCGGCGAAGGTCTGGCGGCGTCCTTCCACACCGTGCCATCCATTCCAGCCAGAATATCGACAGCGATCCTAATGTCTTCCTGCACGTCTTTTAGCACCAGGGACGTAGCAGCGCCGGCGCTGAGGAAACAAGCTGGCCGGCTTCTTCGCTAGCTGGAACTTCGATGGTCTCGATTTTCGGTTCGACGCCTCTGTCCCTATAGAATTGCTTCAAGCCCCCGGGAGGGCTTGGGATACGCGTATGCGACTGATTTCAGCAGGAGCTGCTGTGCCTTAGAGTCAAAGTCGATCGTACTTAACTTCGAACGATGAATATCCGCGCTATAAAGGTGGATTTGTTGGCCGACGAATCCAGTCAGGTCGGGTCGCGCTCAGCTTCAGCAAATGCCGATGTGGCGAAATCCGACTGCGCTTCAGCGGGATCAACAGACGTAACACCGCCGGGGGGAGATTGTCCTGATACGCCGACAATTGCAGCGGCGTAGACCCGCGCGAGGCGCACGATCCATTGGTTATGCAAAAAATCCTCAAGCTGGCCATTTGGCAGCTTCGTCGCGGTCGCACCCGCGGGCAATGGCAGCGTCAGCGACGCACGGAGCCAGCGGGCTGCCGATTCGCGATCCGTCAGTGCGAGAACATCCGCCGCGTTCCCTAGAGGACATGAGAGTTGTCTCGAAATCGCTCAACCTGCCGCAGAGAGTTCTCGCGCTGGGTCGTATTCCTCGTTGTCCTCTGGGTTGACGTACAAACCGCGATTGTCGTGAGTAAGCTTGATATCAGGGTGATTCTCGATGACCCACGACATCAATCGCATGCGATCCTCGCGCAAGCTGCGATCCTGCTGGACCCGCGGCCATATTATGAGGATGTAGTAAGCGAGCAGGCAGCTTGCCCTTTCGGTGTCTTCGTGATGGGCCTGAAGGTAATTCAGGCCCTCAGCCGCCTGTTGATCGGTACCAACGCAAGCCGTCGGCCAGTTCAGGCAGAGGAGTGAAACAGAACAGAACCCACCTAGGACGAAACTCAACGCGCACGAAGACAACAGCCGCATCGCGTTACATCATGACGTCGCTCACGCGGGGAAGCGTGCAGAACCGTTGAACCTCGGCAGGTCCGACACCCCGCCTCGCTACAATCAATAGTGATGGGCAATGTCACTTCCCCCCCGCAAGTCCGGGTGCTTGTCGCCGACGACGAGGAGAACCAGCGCGCTGGACTCGCAAAAATGATCCAAGCCTGGGGCATGGCGGTCGATACCGCAGCCGACGGCCAGGAAGCTCTCGACAAGCACGCCGAGACACCCGCGAACGTGATCATCACCGACCTGATGATGCCGCGCGTCGACGGCTTCGAACTGCTGAAACGTCTCGGCTCCCAAGGCACGCTGCCGCCCGCAATCGTCCTGACGGCATTCGGCAACATCGAAACAGCGATCCAGACCGTGCTCGATCTGCACGCCTTCTGGTTTCTGGAGAAACCGGTTCAACCCAGCCAGTTGAAGGTGCTGCTGGAGCGCGCGGCCGCGCAGAGCCGGCTCGCTGAAAAAGCCGAGCGGCTCGAACGGCGCCTTGCCTATCAAGGCGTGCTGGTGGACATCGTTGGCGGTTGTCCCTCCATGCAACAAGTTTTTTCGCTGATCCAGCAAGTGGCGCCGTCGAAAGCTCCCGTTCTGGTCACCGGTGAGAGCGGCACCGGCAAGGAACTGGTTGCGCGCGCAATCCATATGTTGAGCCCGCGCCGCGAAGGGCCGTTCGTCGCAATCAACTGCGCGGCGCTTCCGGAAACTCTCATGGAAAGCGAGCTTTTCGGGCACGAGAAAGGAGCCTTCACGGGAGCGCTCGAGCGCCGCGCCGGCTGCTTCGAGCTTGCGCAGCACGGCACGCTTCTGCTCGACGAGCTGGGTGAGATGCCCGTGGGCACGCAGGCCAAGCTGCTGCGCGTTCTGGAAGACTCCTCAGTCCGGCGCCTCGGCGGAAAGGCGGAAATCGCGGTGGACGTACGCGTCGTCGCATCCACTAACAAAGTGCTCGAAGAAGCTCTTCGCAAAGGCGAGCTGCGCGAGGACCTGTACTATCGCTTGAACGTCTTCCAGCTCTCGCTGCCGCCGCTGCGGGCACGCACCGGCGATCTTCCGCTGCTCACCGAAGCCCTGATCGACAACCTGAACCATAAGCACGAAACACGCGTGGTCGACATTCATCCCGACGTGGCGGCGCAGTTCGAAAAGTACTCCTGGCCCGGGAATGTGCGCGAGCTACGCAACGTGCTGGAGCGCGCTGTGATTCTCGCCGGCGAAGGGACCATTACCACTCATCACCTGCCACGCGAGTTCGGCATTCCGCCAGGAGCTCGAGCCCCGCAGCAGGTGGTTGAGCCTGACGCCGTGCGCTTGCCGGTGGGCACCACAGTGGGCGATGCTGAAAAGGCGCTCATCCTGATGACGCTTCAACACACGCGCAACAACAAAACACGTGCCGCTGAAATTCTCGGTATCAGCCTGAAAACGCTGTTCAACAAATTGAAGGAATATGGCGCGGCCGAGGCGGAGGCCGGCGCAGGAACCTAAAGCAGATGTCCCTCAAAGCACGGCTTCGGATCGCCATCGTTGCGCTGGCAACGCTGGTTGTCATCGCGATGTCGGCTCTGTATCTGTACGATTTCACGAATCTGTCGTTCCGTTCCGCGTTCCAGCGAGGCGAGGCGGTGGCCGACGAAGTCAACAGCAATCTCGCGGCGCGCTTGACCGCCATCTCGCGCGACAACGCCGCGCCGGCTGCATCCATCGACGAGTTGAAACAGCGCCTCGCTGTCGCCATTCGCACGGACCCGGAAATTTCGCGCATGCTGATCAGCACGCTGGCTAACGACAGCCTGCTTTCTTCGATTCGCATTGTCGACGAGCACGGCGAAACTCTGGCTGCATCCGACCCGTTGCAGGCCGGCGCCAAACTGCGCCCGTCGCGGCCGTTCAAGGAAGTTCAATCTCGTCTCTGGTTGCGGAATCTCTGGAACCTGATGACCATGAGCGAAGACTACTCCACCAGTCGAACGCTGGGCGTGGGGGATCGGGGTCTTTTCCGTGTAGTGGTCGCGATCAAGTCCGACTTCATACACCACGACGTGAAGCCGGCCCTGGCCAACCTGAGCGCCGCCTTCGCCGCGGCCTTGATCATCGCGGCCTTTCTCGGCGCCGTGCTCCCCAACCTGATTCTCGATCCATTGGGGCGGATGAGCCAGGCGATCGACTCCATTCTCTCCGGCCAGCCCGCACCCGCTCCCTTTACACCGCAGCGGGAGGCGCGCGAATTCGTAGCCGTTCACAACAAGCTTTCGGTTTTGGGCGAACAATTTCGAGGCGCCAAGCAAGACGCGTTGGAGTTGCGAACCAACATGCAGCAGTTGCTCGAAGGACTTGAAGAAGCGGTTCTCTTGTTCGACGGCTCCGGCCGCTTGTTGCTCGCCGGCGCTCCTGCTGAGCGCCTGCTCGGTAAGACTCAAGTGGAAATGACGGGCCGAACGGTGGAGGAGCTCTTTCCGCTTTCGAGCACGCTCGGCACCGCGATTCAGGCCGCGGTTCGGCATCGCCAGCCCGTGCGCGACCAGATGGTCACCATCCCGCGCGAGGGCAGCCCGCCGCAAAAACTCTTGGTTAGCGTGCAGGTACTCGCCCGATCCGGCGAAGATCACATCGGAACGCTGGTTGAAGTTCGCGATGTGGAGAGCCGGCGCCAGCTCGAACGCCAACTGGATCTATCCTCGCGGCTGGCCGCGCTCAGCCGGCTCACCGGCGGCGTCGCGCACGAGATCAAGAATCCGCTGAATGCCATGGCGCTTCAGCTCGAAGTGCTGAGAACGAAGCTGGACGGCGAGCATCCCGAGGTCGCGGTGATCGCCCGCGAGATCAAGCGGCTTGACAACGTCGTCAAGACGTTTCTCAATTTCAACCGGCCGGTAGAACTGGAGGCGAAAGCTCTCGATCTGAATCAAGTCGTCAGCCAGGTGGTGGATCTGGTGGCGCCGGAAGCGGCCGCCAAACGAGTCCGCCTGGACATCGACCTGCAGCCCGGTTTGAATACCAACGGCGACGCAAATCTTCTCCAGCAGGCGATCTTGAACATCATCAAGAACGCGATGGAAGCCATGCCCGATGGCGGAACTTTGACAGCGCGCACTAGCCGGGATGGAGGCGAGTGCCGATTGGAGATTAGTGACTCAGGTATCGGGATTCCCCCTGAGCTGCGCGATCGCATCTTTAACCTCTACTTCACTACCAAGCAGAACGGTTCCGGAATCGGGCTTGCTACGACGTTCCGCGTTGTCCAACTGCATGGCGGCGTTATCGACTTCGAATCGCACCCAGGGAAAGGCACCACTTTTCGGCTGCGATTTCCCGGAATGGTAGACTACCGAAGTGAGGTCTTCCAATCG
>DASQJA010000243.1:0-2644 GCA_035631275.1 Bryobacteraceae bacterium | reverse complement strand
AGCCTTGTGCGAGCTTCTTGACGCCAGACACCATCTGCCCGGGAGTGAGTTTCGGCCCAGAGGGAAATGAACGGTGCGCGTCCTGGCCAGTAGCGAGTATCTTGACCGTGGTTCCGCCGACATCGACGACCAACACTTGTGGGGTCAGCGACGTCCTCGCACGTTGCGCTCGATTTGGTCTTGCAGTCCGGCGCGACCCGGCGGCGCTTAGATTGACTTCCACGGTGTCAACTCGCTCGCTTGAGCACAGCGGTTTTGGAATCGATGACGCTCATCAGGTCGTTCCAGGATTTCACGAACGATTTCGCGCCTTCTTCTTGAAGCTGGTTCGCCAGTACCTGAACATCGACCTTTTCCCGTGCGAACTGTGCCAGTTCATGTTCGGCGTCGCCGCCATCCAATGGCAGTGTGGCGCCGACCTCGCCGTGATCGGCGAAGGCCTGCAGAGCGGTCTCAGGAATTGTGTTCACCGTGAACGGCGCAGCCAACGCCTTGATGTACAAAACGTCCGAGGCCTTCGGATCTTTGGTCCCGGTGCTCGCCCATAGCAGGCGTTGCGGACGCGACCCGGCGTTGTAGGCGCGCATCCATCGCGGCGAACTGAGCAGGCCGCGATAAGCTTTGTAGGCGCGCTTGGCCACCGCGATGCCAAGTCGATCATTCAACACCTGTGGCACCTTTCCAGACACGGCAACGTCCCAGCGGCTGATGAAAATCGATGCCACCGAGCGGATGTCAGGGGTCAATCCTGCTTCGATGCGCCGCTCGATGCCGCGCATAAAAGCATTGGCGGTCGCCACGTACTGATCGTCTGAAAACAACAGCGTGACGTTGATCGGCACGCCAGCAAAGATCGCCTCTTCAATGGCGGGCAGGCCTTCGGGAGTACCTGGGATTTTGATCATGATATTCGGACGTTGCGCCTGCGCGTGCAGATCCTTGGCCGCGGCCAGCGTCGATGCAGTATCATGTGCTAGAAGAGGCGAGACTTCGAGCGAAACCCAGCCATCCACGCCACAGGTTCGGTCATAGATCGGCCGAAACAGATCAGCGGCCTGTGTGAGATCCTCCAGCGCGAGCCCAAAAAACAATTTCTCCGCCGACTTGCCCTGAGCGATTTTGCTTCTTATCGCATCATCGTAGTCGCTGCTATTTTTAATCGCATGATCGAAGATAGTCGGATTGGACGTCAATCCGGTGATCGAAAACTCGTCTATGTAACGGCGAAGCCCGCCTGTTCGCAGCAGGTTCCGGGTGATGTTGTCGAGCCAGAGACTTTGGCCGAGATCGTGCAATGCTTGCGTGTGTTTCATGGCGTCACCTTAGCAGCAGCGGGGGATGCGATCTCTGGACGAATGGCAGCGTGTGGGTGATGCGCGCTGATCGGTAGCCACGCGCGGCCATCACGTGCGAGCAGCCGGTCGGCGGCGGCAGGACCGGTGCTGCCGGCAGCGTAATCGGGAAAGTCCGTGGCAGGATCGCGCGCCCACGAATCAATCAGGCCCTGAACCGCACGCCACGTTACCTCGACGGTATCGGCCCGCTGAAACAAAGTGGCGTCGCCGAGTAGACAATCGTAGATCAGCGTCTCGTAACCGACCGTTGCAATCGGCTCGAAGTAATCGCGGTATGCAAAGTCCATCGCCACGCCATCGATTTCAATGTCGGCGCCGGGACGCTTGGCGCTGAAGCTAACTGACAGGCCCTCATCCGGCTGAATGCGGAGCGTTAGGATATTGGCGGGTAGTCGCTCGACTGGCGTGTCGCGAAAGAGCGCGTAGGGCGCTTGCCGAAACTGGATTGCAATCTCGGTCGTGCGAGCAGACAGGCGCTTACCGGTTCGCAGATAGAACGGAACGCCAGCCCATCGCCAATTATCGACTTCTAGCTTGAGCGCCACGTAAGTTTCAGTTCTCGAATCCCGCGCTACGTTAAGTTCGTCGCGGTAGCCTTTAACTCTTTGACTCATTATCAACCCGTCACCGTACTGGCCGCGAATTGCGTTCTCGGGCGAGATAGGATGGATCGCCTGCAAGAGCTCGGTCTTTTTGGTGCGCACGGCATTGGCATCAAATGAGAGTGGCGGCTCCATGCCGATCATCGCGAGGAGTTGAAACAGGTGGTTTGGCACCATGTCGCGCAGCGCGCCAGTTTGTTCATAGAAGCGACCACGGTCCTCGACGCCTATAGTTTCAGCCGCTGTGATTTGGACGTAATCGATATGGTCACGATTCCACAGTGGCTCGAAGATGCCGTTCGCGAAGCGCAGCACCAGGATGTTCTGAACCGTCTCTTTTCCTAGAAAATGATCGATCCGATAGACTTGATCCTCGGAAAGCACCTTGAGAATTTGTGCATTCAACGCCTGGGCCGATGCCAGATTGTGACCGAACGGTTTTTCGACAATCACCCGCCGCCAGTAATGATCCGATTGGCGGGTAAGCCCGACGCGGCCGAGCTGCTCGACTATCGGGCCGAAGAAGCGGTCGGCAACGGCGAGATAGAACAGAACGTTGGCCACATTCCCCTGCCGCTGCCGCTCCTCGATCACTTTCAGCAGACGATTGAAGGTTTCCAGTTCGGCGAAATCTCCTCTCATGTAAGACATTCGACTAGTGAGCCACGACCAGGCCTGCTCATCGAT
>DASQJA010000242.1:0-7659 GCA_035631275.1 Bryobacteraceae bacterium | reverse complement strand
TCGCGGTGCAGCCAGTCTGCGGTCCAGTCCGGGGCGACATAACTGCCGTGGCCCCAAACAGATCCGACTTCCATACCGCGCATCGCCTGCCAGACATTTTGGCCGCGTGCGATGTCGCCCTCGGCAACCACGGTGCGTCCGTTGGTGTCGACGATGGTGGCGGGGATAGGAGGCATCTCCTGGTAAATGCGCGTTCCGATCCAGCCGAGAATCGCGAACGAGCCGAAGAAGACGAAAGCGAAGCTAATCCAGAGTTTTTTCACAGTGCCCAGTCGAGCGCAATTGTGGAGCCACAAGTCCACAATCAGGTAAATGATTGAAACATTGGCGGATCGCCGGCGTTTCTAGGTCCGAGAAAAACGGTGAATGGGTGATGAGACCCACCCACGTTTGGGGCGAGTTCATTGATTGCAGGCAGTTGAGTGCGTGGCCCTCGATGTGCTTGGCTCACGAAAGCGGAATCGCTAACGAATGCGCCTGAGCCGACCAGTTGACTACGCACTGCGCGCGATGCGCCTTCTTGCGACATTGCCGGCCGATGAGGAGGCTACGCGCTCCGTGCTCTCCGACCGGCTAGCAATGCCGGAGCCGTTCCTGGCGAAAGTGATGCGCCGGTTGGCTGTGGCCGAGTTGGTGGAATCGCGCCGCGGCGTGGGAGGTGGTTTCCGGCTGTCTCGTCCGCCGGAACAAATTTCGATGCTTCAGGTTGTGGAGGCTGTGGAAGGCTCGGCTGGCCTGAATGCGTGCTTCCTGAGTTCTGATCCGTGCAGTTGCGATTCCCCCTGCGGGGCGCACGCTGCTTTTGCAGGTGTTAGGGCGGCGATGCTGCGCGCTCTCAAAAATACATCCGTCGCCGATCTTTGCCGAGAAAATGCAACGCCTAGTTCGCGCAAGTAACGCGTGCTAGCCTCGTCGGTGACAAGTTTCCAGCGTCAATTAGTGCGTATCTGCATTCTATGAAATATCTGGTCGGCCTCATCTTTTGTTCAGCCCTTAGCGCCCAAAAAATCACGTTCGTGCAAGACGGTCAGTTGTGGGTCAAGTTGTCACCGACAGGGCAGGCGCGGTCGATAGTTGGAAGCGGAAATCCGCACGTGCCTGAATTTTCAGCCGACGAGCCGGTAGATCGCTTTCCTGGACGGTGATCAGTTAGGCGTTGTCGCGTCAAAGGGAGGAGAAATTTATTCGTCCGCTGGGTGCGCAGCCGGTCTCGCGATTTCAATGGGGCCCGACGGCGGGCGTGCTGGCGGTAATCACTAAGGATGCGGTTTATATGGCTTCGGGCTCGGGTTGGGGGGTATATGGAATCTTCGTTCGCGATGGGAAGTCGATCTAATTCAGGCCGATGGAAAGCGGATCGCAATTTCTTTCCTCGAATCATATCGGAATGGCATCCCATCGCATGGGAGGTTCGATATTTTCCCGGTCGGTCCGGCGGCGCTGGGAAGATAATCGCGACGGCATCGCAGTGGGAACAGATTCTGCCGTTGGCTTGGTCGGAAGACATGATCGTGGCGTAAAAAGGCGAAATCTCAGCTTCGATGGCGTCCGACGGATTTGAAGTTTGGGGATATTCGGTCTCCGGAGGCGCGCCGCGCGAGCTCGGCGGACCGGCGCTAGTCCACCGTGACCTGCACGCCTTGTCCCCGGATGGAACAAGCTGGCGCTCACGAACGGCGACGGCCGGCAAGCTTGGACCAACAAAGGCATAGCGGTGATCGACCTCGGGAACGGTGAAGTGACTTCACTGACGTCGAAGGATGCGGCCGCGCTCTATCCAGTTTGGTCGCCCAGCGGCGAGCAGATCGTTTTCATCCAAGGCCCTGACGCTGGCGAAGACGTCTGGGGCGGCGATGAAGCAAACTTTGGATCATGGACACGGACGGCGCTCACAAGCGGCGACTAACTTCCGATTCGAAGTTTCGTGACGAACGGCCGGTATGGTCAGCCGATAGCAAGTCGCGGTCGTTCGTATGGCTGGATTACAACGATCAGGCGAGCGATTGGATGATTGATTCTAACGGCGGAGAACCTTAGCAGGTCACTGGTCCATGGACTCTGCATGATGATGGATGGTTTGGCTACTACGGCCTTGTGGACTGGAAAGATCAGGTTGCCATTAGCCGCTAGGCACACTTCGCTGGTGCGAGGAACTTTCGCGGGCATTTTTTGACCCGCGTGCTAGCATGGTTGGTTGTCAGGCTCCGGGCTTCGTGCAACGGCCGGCTGTGAACCCCGCCAGGTCCGGAAGGAAGCAACGGTAACGGTTTAGTCCGTGTGCCGCGGATCACCCGGGGTCTGGCATTTTCTCCGCCCAAGCCCACATGTATCAGGTTATTGCCAGAAAGTACCGGCCCCAGACGTTTGGGGAACTCATCGGGCAGGAGCACGTCCGGACCACGCTCGAAAACGCGATCTCACAGCGGCGGATAGCGCACGGGTACATTTTTTCGGGTCAGCGCGGGACGGGGAAGACGACCGTTGCGCGGATCATGGCGCGATGTCTGAATTGCATTCAAGGGCCGACCACCACGCCCTGCGGAGTTTGCGCGAGCTGCCAGGAGATCACCCGGGGCAATGCGCTGGATGTGATCGAGATCGACGCGGCGTCGAATCGCGGGATCAATGAAATGCGCGAGCTGCGCGAGAATGTGCGCTTTCGCCCGGCGCGCGATCGGTACAAGGTTTTCATCATCGACGAAGCGCACCAGATCACGAACGAAGCTTTCAACGCGCTGTTGAAGACGCTCGAAGAGCCGCCCGAGTGGGTGGTCTTTATCTTATGCACGACGGAGTCGCATAAGATTCCGACCACGATTGCATCGCGGTGCCAGCAGTTCAGTTTTCGATCGGTCGATTTCGAAGAAGTGCTGAAGCGCATGCAGGAGATCTGCGCCAAGGAAGGGATCGAGGCGGACACGGAGGCGCTCAGCGTGCTGGCGCAGGTGGGCGAGGGCAGCGTGCGCGATTCGTTGTCGGCACTCGATCAGGCGATCGCGTGTTGCGGAACGAAGATCGATGCGGCGGAAGTGCGCGGGCTGTTGGGGATGTTCTCGCTCGATTCTCTGGACGAGGTGACGCAAGCTTTGTCGGCGCAGGATTCCAAGCGCATGCTCGATCTGGTGCTGGAGCTCGATCGCAACGGGCGTAACTTGCAGCACTTTTGCCGCGAACTGGCGCGTTATTTCCGAAATCTACTGGTGGTGAAGGTGGCGGGCGCGAACACGCGGTTGATTGCGGCGACTCCGCGCGAGCAGGAGAAACTGGCCGCGATCGCTGCTGGGTTTTCCGAAGAAGATCTGACGCGCTATCTGCAGCTCACTTTGGATTTGTTCAAGGACCTACAGACGTCGCTGCAGCCGCGTCTGCACATGGAGATCGGGCTGGTGCGATTGGTGCAGGCGGGCAGGCTGGCGACGATCGAAGAAGCATTGGCGTCACTTGGACCGGGCGGCGGATCGACTCCGGTGAAGATTCCGCCTGCGAAGAAGTCCGCGCCGCCCGAAAAACCGGTTACCCGCGCGAGCGCTCCGGCAGCGGCGCCGCCACCGAGTCCGTTTCGTGCGGCACAGGCAGGTGCGCAGAATATCGATCCATCGCCGGCACAACCCGCACAGGCAGAGACGTCATCGGTTCAGAATTCGTCCGGCTCGTGGCGCGACCGGCTGCACGCGGCGTTGGTCGAGCTTGGCATGCAATTCACCGCCGATGCGGTGGAGCACTCCGAGGTGACCGAGGCCCGCGGCGAACTGCATTTCGTCGCGCCCGAGGAGTTCGCGGTCTCGCTCAACGAAAAAGATATCCTGAAGGCAGTGCAAAAAGTGACGGGACGCGCGATGCGGATCAAGGTCCAGTTGGGAACGCCCGCCGTGAGTCCCGCGCCTAAGTTAGAGCAGCCGCAGGACGACGCTTCCGAGCGTGCGCTTTCGCATCCCGAAGTACGCCGCTTCCAGGAAGTCTTCCCAGACGCGCAGGTGCGTGTGGTGCGAAACCTGAAGGAGTAAGACATGAAACTTCCAGGCAACATGCAGGCCATGATGAAGCAGGCCGAACAGATGCAGAAAAAGCTGCAGGAGGAGATCGCTCTCATTAAGGTCGAGGCGACTGCCGGCGGGGGAATGGTCACGGTCAACATGGACGGAAAGAAGAACGTGACCGGGGTGAAGATTGACCCCGAGGTCGCGGGTGATGTCGAGATGCTTCAGGACATGATGATGGCCGCGTTCAATGAAGCGTCGAAGAAGGTAGACGATCAGACGCAGCAGAAGATGGGTGGGCTGCTAGGCGGACTCGGGCTGCCGCCGGGGATGTTCTAATCGAGCCCGGCTGTTGCTGACCGTCCATGCCTGATTTCGCCGAACCGCTCGCCCGTCTCATCCAGGAATTCAAGCGACTGCCGGGCATCGGGCAGAAGTCCGCGCAGCGGTTGGCGTTTCATGTTCTCCGGCATGGGCGCGAGGAAGCGGCTGCGCTGGCGCAGGCGCTCGTGGATGTCAAAGACAAGCTGGGCATTTGCGCAACTTGCAACAACATTAGCGACGGCGAGCTGTGCAATTTTTGCCGCGATCCGCATCGCGATCATTCAGTGATCTGTGTAGTGGAGGAGCCACACAATATTTTGCCCATCGAGACGACGCGGCAGTTCGGCGGTCTCTACCACGTGTTGCATGGCGCGTTGTCGCCGTTGCGCGGGATCGGTCCGGATCAGCTTCGGATCGCGAACCTGTTGGAGCGCATTCAATCGAACGAAGTGCGGGAGTTGATTCTGGCGACGAATCCGACGGTGGAAGGCGAAGCGACGGCGGTTTATCTTTCGCGGCTGCTGAAACCGCTGGGGGTCAAGGTGACACGTATCGCGATGGGCATTCCGGTGGGAAGCGATCTTGAGTTCGCCGATGAAGTGACGATGGGAAAGTCGCTCGAAAATCGTCGGGAGATGTAGACGGCGCAAGAAGCGAACCCGGAGCGCACAATGAGCAGGTTGTGGCTCCGGGGCAAGTGAGCAACACCCCAAAGGGCTGCCCACTGTCTGGATGATAGTTCATCGGATGGGCGGAAGCAATGCGGCCTAGTACGTCTAGTGACCTCGCGGCGCGAGCGATGGCTTTCGCTGTAACGAACAAAGCTTGCCTATCACTATGCTGGTGAATGGGAAACTCCGCCGCAGCATTTGAGAGGATTTATCGTCGGCGGTCGAAAAGCGCGTATTATCCGGTGATGCTCGCCTTCACATACACCGCGTATCGCGAAGGCACCGTGATCAAAAGAGGCACGGGCGAAACGACGGAAATGAGCAGCTTTGCCGTTCGCGCGAGATTTGCTGAACCGATTCCCGCGGAAGTGACCGACCTCACGCTATCCGTCGTGTGGCCCGCCACGTTGGGTGACGGAACCAATCTTCAGTTCGTGATTGAAGGGCGGCCGTCTTGGGAAGGCGCGAGAATGGAAGTGCGGTTCTGGCGGTACGAGTTTCGCACCGCGCCGCGACGCCCGGCGCCGGTGGACAAAAGCGCCACCACAAACGACGCGTTTGCGCTCGCGCAGGCGTCCTGAGAAAGTAATCAGCATCTGCTGGTCGCTCGCTCGTTGGGCGAGCAATGTCTTCCTCACCGCAATCTCCAAAGTTGACAATGCTCGCGTCAGGGTTCCCGGTCGAAGAATGGCATGAAAGCCGTCTCTGGATTCGCTATCTCGGCCACGAGGACGGCAATTCCCATATCGCCTTTGTACAGGCTGTGAGGCAGGTACTCGGTGCGGCGACCCGGCAGCGCGTTCGCGAGCGCGCACGCCTTCTCGGTTAACGTTCGCGCATGTTCCAGCCAGCAGCGATCTCCGGTGTGTTGGTAGAGGTTCAACTGTGCATAGGCCTGTCCCGCGAATCCGCAGCATAGCGCATTGCCGCCGCCCGAGCCTTCTAGCGCATCCATCGCAGCTCGTTCGGCCAAATCGAGATAGCGCGGCTCGTGATAGATCCGATGCGCGAGAGTCCATAGATGAACGTATCCGGCGCTGCCGTTGCACCAGCCCGGCAGCGAAATGGGCGGGGACTGCGACTGCACCGGCCAGCGGGCGCCGCGACGCGTAAGTTGCGCGCAATCGGCAAGTTCGCACAGACGGTGTTCGATTGTCGCGGGCCGGTTTGCGCCGGTCGCATCCAACCAACGCAGGAGTGCGTAAAGCAATCCGGCCCATCCGTGCGCTACGCCGAGGTATGTGATTTGTCCTCTCTCGCTGATCGCCGGCTCGGTCGCGAACAACTCTAGTAAGTCCGCGCTTAGTTCATCTCCGCGCTGACGCAAAACGACGGCGTTTTCGGATGCGATTACCGGAAACAAAAGAGTCAAACCGAGCAGGACGCTGGCGCGGCCCAACGTGAGATCGGGATTCGGGCAGTCTTCGTTGGTGAGATCGAGGTAACGGTTTACGGCGAGGTCGAACTGGTACTGGTCCGCGCGGGAATTTGCGATGAGGGCTTGCACGGCGGCGACGCCGCTCGGCGAATGAAACGGCGACACCCGACCGACTGTTTCCGGAGTGATTTGAATTTCCGGGCTATAGAATGCGTTCTCGCTGTGCTCGATTGCCGCGCGCTCGGCCCAGGCATCGGCGAACGCGAGCAGCCGAGGGTCTTCGTGCGCGCACGCGATGCGATACGCCGCGTAGGCGACTCCCGCTGATCCGTAGGTCAGAGAAGTTGTGGGTGAAGCCGGGCCGTGGTATTCGAGCTTGTGGCGCGGATCGGCTATGATCGCCAGCACGCGGTCCAAGAGCTGCTTTGACTCGACGTCGCGCGAGACTGGCGTTTCGCTGAGCTCTTTGAATAACGACGCAGTTTGCATGTTCGTCAAAGCGTGACGGAAAGCTTGCGCGAATTCGCGCGTTGTTGCAAATCTTCGTACTGGGTTCTTGCTTAGAGCTTGCAGAACAGCCGGTTCCAAAGTCTGTATGGCGCCGGCCCCGCGCCGCGTGAAAGGCACAGGCGGTTCTTCAACGATCTGCCGAAGCAATTCGTGCTTGTCGAAGGAGAAGTCCAAATAGTATTGGCCGCACAGCAACGAGTAGACGAGCGCTCCGAGCGAATACTGTTCACCGGCAGGCGTCGCCGTGGGCGGGTGCATGCCGTCACGAACCGACTGCGCGTATTCAGGATCGAAGAAAAACGGGACGCCGGCGCGGGGAGCGCTACCGGAGCCGGAGTCGATAGCGTGTCCGACACCAAAATCGATAATGCGCACTTCACCGCTTTTAGAAACGAGAACGTTGCGTGGATGCACGTCGCCGTGGACGACGCCGCGCTCATGCAGGCTCGTGTAAGCGTCCAGGATTTTAGCGCACAGATCCGCGACGCGATCCCGCGCATTCGATTCTGGGGCCGCCGCCGCAAGTTTCTGTGCCTTCGTCTGGGCATCTTCGCCGTCAAACCACTCGATGACGATGTACACACGACCGTCATCCAGCTCGCCGGTCTCGAGTAGCGCTGGCGCAGAAACTCCACCGGCGCGCTGGAGCAAGCTAGCTTCCTCGCTCAGAAGCCGGCTCATCTTGGCGCCAGCGTTCGGACGGGCGATTTTTACGGCGACGGAGCGGCCCTCGCGCGTGGTCGCCTGATACACTTCTGAATCGATCAAGGCTTGAATCGCCCGAGTTACTGTGTTGCCT
>DASQJA010000241.1:0-4320 GCA_035631275.1 Bryobacteraceae bacterium | reverse complement strand
AACCTACGACGCCAATGGAAAGAAGTGGACGGTGACTTTCCACGGCGACAAAGCGACGGAGATAAGGCAGAGCTAGGTTGTGCTGAAGTATGAGCGAAGCAAGTGCGAATTTCGGGAGGGTGTGCGAGCAGCAACGGCGCGTCTCCTCCCAGAGGAGTCCGTTGTGCACGAGGGCGAAGAGATTATCTGCAAACCGCGTAGATAATTGATTCTTCGATTTCAGCAAGTTACGGCGGGGAGCAGGCGACGCTTGTTGACTCGACTATCCAACCGTTCGCCAGCAGACTACCGCTGCAGGAGATCGATCGGCTGCGTGAAATCCGTTGCGTGAATGTATTTGGCCAGCGAGGGATGCTGCCGTTCGAGAGCCAGGTACATCTCCCACGCCACGCGGCGATAGCTGAAGTGTCCTGCAGCCGCTGACCGTAGCTCGCTGATGTATTGCGCTTCGGCGAAGTCCATCTTGAAGAGGCAGCGCACACGCGTCGCCAGCGGCAGAAGATAGAGAGCCGACAGTGGAGCCTCGGGCGCCGACGCGGCTGCGATCCTGGCACTCGCTGCGTGAGCCGACTCAACAGCAGACTGGTAGTCGGCGAGAACGCCGGCCTCTTCAAGACCGGCAACATCACCCGAATGCGGAGTCTCAAATCCGTGCTTCGCCGTGAAGCCCTGCTTGATCTGCGTTACGCGGCGATGCCGGTGCATGTCGCGAAATCCGCCGATGTCCATCAGGATGTCGAAACGCAGCGCGGCTCCGGCGTGGAATACGCGAAGAGCCTCGTCGTGCTTGCCGCGGCGCCTCAATCCGACATCAATGATCTCCAAAACGCGAGAGGCTGGAAGCCCGGCAACGATGTCGCGCACCTGGCGATAGGGATGTTGGCTACCCCAGTAGATGAGCGTCGCTGCCAGCTCGACCTCGAGCGTCTCGGTGCGCTCGACAAGATCGACGACCGGCGCGCTGGCGGGCGCGATTCCCTTTAGCAGCTCCGCGGCCGCATGTTCCACTTCTGTGCGTGTCTCGATCAGGTAGGGATTCGGCTCGGCGTATTTGACCAGCGTGGGAGCGGTGTGTACGTCACGGGCCAGCAGTTCGGCGGCTTCCTCGGCAAGCTCGGGCTTCTCCGCAAGCTTCGCGACAAGACGGGCGCCGGCTTTTGCGTTGACATTCCAGGCCGGACCGGTTGCGGCGTCGCGAAGCTTTTTGCCGAGTTCGCGCACCTCTTCAATGGGATGCGATAACAGCCGCGAAACCTGCGTCTCGAGCGTTCGCGCATTCACGATCTGGCCGAGCGAGGTATTGGTCGCAAGCGGAAGCAGATAGCGCGCAACATCAAAGGCGCGGGCCTTGAGGGTCCGATCGTAGGCCTCGGGTTTCATGGCTTCGGGCCGGACAATGCGCTGCCGCAAGGCTTCGTGCACGGCGGCAGTGACGCGCTGGTAGGTAGCGAACAGGTTTTCGATGGTTCCCCGGTAGAGATCGGCCGACGCGGAATCGCTACCAAAATCGGGGAAGTACCAGCCGGATTTCTGAAAGTTCTGGTAGCGCGTGGAGCGCTCCTGGCCGTCCCAGCGCTGCTCATCGACCAGGACAATGGCGGCCAGCAGGCTCAGCCTCTCAACCGCGAATGCGATATGTGCCAGGTCGGCGATGGATCGATGACCGTATTGGAAATAGAATGTATTGAGGAACTGCTCGGCCCGTTGGGCGCTGATCTCGGCGAGAGATTCGCGCATCGAGAGCGCGGATCGCGAGTACTTAGCCATTGCATAGGCCAGGACTTCGGGATCGGCTCCGTGAACGGCGTATACATCGGTCTGGTTGCTGGGGACGGCAGGCGGGAAAGATTCACTGGACATGGACGAGGACTCGCGACCAGAATACGGCATTGGATAAGCCGGGGCTGTGAATCCCCGGACGATTGAGAACGTCAAACAACCAGGGCGGGAGCGAACGGCAGAATGCGGGAGTTCAAATTGCGTACCTCGCAAAGGCCGAGGCCATTGCCGACCGGGCGCTGGTTTATGTCCCAGCGCTGGAACGATCTCCTCTTCGCGCACTGGCGCGTTCCTGCAGCCGCCATTGCACCATTTCTGCCAGAGGGTTTGCAACCGGACACATTTCAGGGGTCGGCGTGGGTGGGGACTGTGCCCTTGTGGATGGACCGCTTCAGCTTTCGCGGCGTTCCTTCCGTTCCTGGCGCCGGCAGCTTTCCGGAGCTGCACTTTCGCACCTACGTTCACGACCAGCAAACCAATACGCCGGGCGTCTTCAACCTGTCGGTTGATATAGGCAACCTGCTCGCCACCGCTTACGTGCGTTTCATCTTTCGCCAGCCTTGCAACTGGGCCGAGATGCGGCTGACCCCGCGAACCGAACGTGAGTTCTCCTTCTACAGCCGGCGGCGGTCTCTCAGCCATGCGGTCGTCTTTAATGTGCGTTATCGGGGACTCGGTCCCACGCGGAGACTGGCGGAGATTCGCAGCGGGTCGCTCGAGTATTTCTTCACCGAGCGCTATTGCCTGTTCACAAAGAACCACGCCGGGCAGGCAATGCGCGCCAATATCCATGCGGTGTCCTCTCCGCTGGAAGATGCCGAGGCTGAGATCCAGCGCAACGATCTTGGAGCGGCGCTGGGCATTCAGATTCCCGAGCAGGAACCCGTGCTGCACTACTCGCGGCGGCTTGCGCTCTATATCTGGCCGGCAGAGCTGGCCCAGCCTCTGAGGAGCCGCCGTCAGCGGATTCCCGCACAGGCAATGCCAAGCGCGTAGCCCGCAAGCAGCGAACAATCCAAAATTCATACTTGTGCGGCCTGCTGGGCACGAGCATCGGCGACTCGACGCCGAACCTTCCGCGCCAGGAGCAATAGCGCGACGACTGCAGCCACATTCACGCAGATTTTGAAGATGAGGTCGGGGCGTGACCAGCCCACAAGAGTCAAATAGCCGGGGAGCATGCACGAAAGGGTGGCAGCCGCCGATGCAGCCCAGCGATGCATATCGCTCCAGCCTTGTCCCGATGATCCGAACCAGATGGTCGCGAACGCGACCATGGCCCAAATCAGGCCGAGGAGCAACGCCGTTGCCGCGGTGACTTTCGGCTTTGGGGTAAAGATCAGCACCATAAGCGCCCACCAGCCTGTGCTGAAGACGAAAGCCACGATGCCGATCAGCCACGGATTGGCGGCACTGCGGTTGACGACCCGGCCAGGGTGGCCATGATCACGCAGAAGATATGCGAAGCAGATAAGGATAGCGATCGCGACGAGGCCGGAAGCGATCGTCAACGCGGGCGGGTGGTACGGGGCAACGTTCATACGCTTCAGCGCCTGTTGCGTCCAGCCATACCATGCAATGCGGCAGCCGATCAGGAACACGATGCATGTCGCGATCAGGCCGCGCTTTCGCAACCAGGGTTGTTCTCGCCGTGCAGGGAAGAGAAGCTCGGTGACCTGAACCGGTACGAGGACGACCCAGACGCTTTCGTATCCAAGCATGAAAAGGAAGTAAATCCAGTTGACGCCCAGGTACCGTCCGAACGCAGCGTTCACACCAGGGAAAGGCAGAGGAGCCAGAGACGTTTGCTGAATTACGAACTCTTCCGCAACCGAAAGTGCAAGGCCCAGCAGCAGCAGGCTGATTCCGCCGGCCCGCCAGCGTCGCACCATTTCGCGGCAGAGCAGCGCGCCGCCTCCCCAAACCATCATTTCGGGAATGAGGACGAAGAGAATGCTTAGCCGCGTCGACCCACTCAAGACTTCGCCGATGACCGGGGCAAGAATGAGAAGTGTCCAGATGGGCCCGCGATAGCGAACCCGGGCTGGCTGCGAAAGGCGCGTATCGGTCTTTGTGGATTCGGTTTGCATAGGATCACTCCTCTGGCCGAGAGGCGGCCAAGGTGGATTTCCGCGCGTCCCTTAAAACTTCTTTGATATCCCAGGTGAGGTCCCCCGCTGAAATTTCGCGAATGAGACCGCGCACCCAGCTAAGTTCGGCCTTGAGCATGGCGATCAGATATTCGCTCTCGATGAGGTTGATTCGCTGCACAAATGTTGCAGCGGCCGCGTTTCCGGAAACGCGAGTGCCGATCTCGTGTTCGAGACGCGTCGCGCGTTCTTCAAGGCGCGGTAGAGCCTCGGCAGGCGTGAGGTACACGAGAAAACTCATGGCTGCCATGAACTCGGAGGATTCGCGTCGTGGCACGGCAATGATCTGGCGAAGAACGCGCGTGAACTCCTTACGGCCTGCCGGGCTGATCGCATAGGTGGTCCGTTCGGGGCGGCGACCATCGCGTTCCGTCGATTTCGCCGTGATGAG
>DASQJA010000240.1:0-3267 GCA_035631275.1 Bryobacteraceae bacterium | reverse complement strand
CTGGATCTGCTCGAGAAACTGGGCGTGACGATCGACCTGGAACGAGGCGTCGTGCATCTCGGCCCGTCGGCTGAGCCGTCAGCCGACGTTTCGGTGGCCGCCGGAATTGAGGACGCGGTTAACTCATGCCTGGACGCTTTCAACCGGGCGGATGCGGAGCGGCTCGCGTCTTGCTTCGACTCGGAGTTTGCACTGACTTCGCCACGCGGAGAACTCCATGGCAGGGATGAGGCCGTGAATTATCTCCGGCAATATTTTGGCGCGAGCCCGCACGGGCATCTCTCCTTTCGGATGCGTGACGCGCGCCCGCTCGGGGAGCTCGTTTGGGGCGTGTACGAATATTCAATCGAAGCTCCATTTGTGCGCACGGACGGACGCGGAATCATGCTCTGCCGAAAAGCCGAGGACCATTGGTACGTCCTAAGCATGTACGAGTCGCCGGCGATTGCGGCGACGGCGAAACCGTAGGTTGTGGTCCAAAACTTTTAGGGAATGGGGATTTCGCATCGGGGCCTAAAGCCCACGCAAAATTGCCTGCCTATTGTCGGAGCTAGAGCCTGCCTGTCCGGCAGGCAGGCTCCGGCCCGCTAAGAAGCTTAGACGAATGCACAGCCTGGGACACATCGGGAAACTTCTCATCGAATACGCCGGATAATCACTTAGAAGAAGTGAAGAGGACAGCGTCGGAATCTTCGGAGCCGTGGACGATGGCAAGGAGCTTGCCGTCGGGCGAGTAGGCGGCGTGGAAGATTGCGCCGGAGGTAAAGTGCGTCAACTGCTTCTCGTCGCCTCCGCCAATGATAGGGAGTGACCAGAGGTTCGCCACGCCCGTCCGCACGTCAAAAGCGGCGACCGAAGCGTTTCCGGGCATCCAAGCGCCGGATGGATGAGCCGAGTCGATGGTAGGCTCGATCATCTTCTGTTCCAGGATCGCGCCTGTATCAGGCGACACGATTTTTATCACCGGAGTGCCATTGGGAAGCGCGACGAGCATGATCAGCAGGTGTCCATCGAGCGAGAGTATGGGATGACCAATCGTGGGTTCGTCGGACACGCGGACGGGCTCTCCGCCCGAAGATTTGACTTTGAAAAAGTAGGCAGGTCCGCCTGTTGTCTGACCCACGTAGAAAACCGACTCTGACTCACTCGCGCACGACGGCCAGAACTCGCCAACTCCGTCTGTGAGTTTCATCGTGGCTCCGCTCTGCAAATCAAGCTTCCAGATGTGTCTGATGGCGTCAGACTCGCTGTCGTAAGCCACGCTCTTCCCGCCATCGCAGACGGTAGGATGGGAGTGGTAATGACCATCGAAAGTCAGCTGGCGGGAATTTGCGCCGTCCGCATCAGCGATGAAGAGATCCCAGTTCTGCGAGTGGTAGCCGGCATAAATGATGTGATGATCCGGCGTGAATGCGATCCCCCCCATGCCATCCATGCGCGCTGATGTGATTTGCCGCGCGTTGTCGGGCGCGTCCGCAGGGCTGACCCAGATACCAGTGGAGATATTTTGTTGTACGCCGGCGATCGTTTTGCCGTCCGCCGAGATAGCCGCGGCCAAATACCTGCTGAGATCGTTGGAGACTCGCCGAAGCGATCCTGAAGGGTAGCTAAGAACCCAGACCTGCGAAGGAACGCCGGTTCTTACTTCTGCCGCGAGAAGCAATCCGCTGCCGTCGGGGAGCCACGCCGTGTCATAAATCCAATGCCACCGGGGGCCAGGCACTAGTTTTACAGCGCCGGTTGCAACGTCAACTTGGTCCAAGCCGAAGATGCCGTCTGGATTCGCGGGATCGCTTGTCGTTAGCACGATGCGCTTGCCATCGGGCGACCAGCGGACATTCGTATAGTCTCCATATGCAGGATTCGAGCGCTTGCTCGCGATCTTGTGCGCGGCGGTGCCATCGGCATTGGCGATCATCAGCTGGGCTTCGGTCTCGTCGGAATTATCGGTGGCATAGGCGATCTGCTTTCCGTCCGGCGAGAAGGAGAGACCGGAATCGGCGTGATCGATGAAACGGCGTGGAGCGCCGCCGAGCGCTGGGATTTGAAATGCGGCACTGTGGCCACCCTGGGCGGGCTGCGAGATGTAATCGATAAAAGCTCCGTCGGGCGTGAAATTGACTTCGGTGATCTGATCGGTGGTCGGCGGAATCAACTGGACGCCGCTTGGGACAGCGATCTGACGGACCCACAGGCTTTGTTTTCCGTTGCGGCGCGAAACATACGCGAGCCATTTGCCATCGGGCGAGATGCGGGCGAGCTGGACGTCACCGGTCGAAGTGAGGCTTGTGATCGAGAGATTCTGGAACCCGTTCGCGGCAAGCCCGGAGCGAAACAATCCCCGCCAGTAAAGAATCGCGGCGATCACCGCGAGGGTCCCTAGGATCGCGACGGCGGGAATCCAAAATTTTCTTGCGCGCGGGGACGTTACGTTTGTCGTTCCAGGCATGGAGGCAACTGCCGAAGCGCGGCTGGACTCGGGTAGTGGCGCGATAGTACCAGCTCCAGGAGATGAACCCGATGGCGCGGTAGCGCCTGCGTCTTGGCTAGAGACTGCGACATGCGCGGAGGTTGTGTCGCGCTTGAGCCGTTCGAGGTCGGCACGCATTTCGGCGGCGCTTTGGCAGCGAAGACGCGGATCTTTTTCGAGCGCATTATTGATCAGCTCTTCGAGTTTCTGCGGCAATTCTGGATTGAGTCGAATCGGCGGAACCGGCGCGCGATTCAGAATTCCGTCGAAGACAACGGCAGAAGTGTCGCCACGAAACGGGAGAACGCCCGTTGCCATCTGGTAAACCACAACACCGAAGGAGAAAAGGTCGCTGCGCGCATCGAGTTCGACGCCTCGCGCTTGCTCGGGCGACATATAAGCGACCGTGCCCAGCGCCGTGCCCGGGCTGGTGAGGAGATCGACGGTCACATCGGAGCCTTGGGTGCTCGCGCTAGCCATGCGGCTGGGACTACCTCTGGGCGTGAGTTTCGCGAGACCGAAGTCAAGAATCACCGGACGGCCGCGGCGCGTGACGAAAATGTTCGCGGGCTTGATGTCGCGATGAACGATGCCGCGGGAATGAGCGGCGTCGAGCGCGTCGGCGATTTCAATGCCAATGTTGAGGAGTTCATTTAGCGGAAGCGGGCGGCCGCCGATGATCCGGTCGAGCGTCTCGCCTTCGAGAAGCTGCATGGCCAGGAACGGCCGTCCCTCGTGCTCGCTGATTTCGAAAATCGTGCAGATGTTGGGATGATCGAGCGCGGAGGCAGTTTGCG
>DASQJA010000239.1:0-20248 GCA_035631275.1 Bryobacteraceae bacterium | reverse complement strand
TTTCAGTACAACTACATCGTGCGGCGCCAAAAGCAGCGCGAAGGCTGGCTGACCCAGGAAGCGCTCGCGCACGCCTACCGCCGCATGGTGGTGACGCCGCGGGTTCTGGCCCAGATCGGTCCGGCCGTAAGCTCTGGAAATTCGTTCTTGATTTACGGCCAACCGGGTAACGGCAAAACATTCCTGGCGGAGGCGCTCGGAAATTTGGACGAATCGCCGATTTACGTTCCACACGCGATCGAGTGCCAGGGCCAGATCATTCAGGTATTCGACCCGGTCTATCATCAGGCGATTGACGATGCAGAGCCCAGTGTGATGCTGGCAACAGCGCAGGAACCCTACGATCGGCGTTGGGTGAGGTGCCGGAGACCGTTCATCGTAACCGGCGGCGAGTTGACGCTCGACATGCTCGAGCTTAAGTACAACGCGATCTCCAAGATTTACGACGCCCCTTATCAGTTAAAGGCCAATAACGGTATTTATCTGATTGACGATTTCGGACGCCAATTGTGCACGCCGGCAGAAGTGCTAAACCGCTGGATTGTCCCCATGGAGCGGCGGGTCGATTTCCTGAAATTCAACGGCGGTGGGAAAATGACAGTTCCGTTCGAAGCGTTCCTGGTCTTCTCCACGAACCTCAAGCCGGATCAGTTGGGCGACGAGGCGTTCCTGCGCCGGATTCAATACAAGATGTTCTTGAAGAGCCCGGATCAGAATGAATTCGCGTTGATTTTTGAGAACTATTGCCGGTCGCGAGGCCTGACTCTCGATGAATCGTTGATGGCAAGCTTCATCGAGACGCACTATCTGCGCACCAAGCGCCCGTTCCGCCGCTGCCATCCTCGGGACGTGATCTCGCACGCCGTCGACCTGATTCACTTTGAGCGCCAGCGATTTGAACTTACGGAAGACCTGCTGAATCGTGCTTTCGAGAGCTGCTTTCTGGAAGACGACGCCTGCGACGCTGAACTAGCGGCAGCCAACGAACGCAGCGTTCGGCTGGCATAGGTGAAGAGGCGGAGTAGCCGGGCGCCGTTCTCGACGAGCGGCGCCCGATTTCCGCTTTAACGCGAGTATTCGTCCAGGACTGCCACGATCGGATCGCCGGCCTCGGGCGGCCGGGCCTCGCCGCGGATGATGGCGCGATTGCTCAGATCGTGTCCATACAGTTTGCGATTTTCTTCGTGATCCTCAGTGATCGCTGCCCCATCCAACGCTACGCCAGCGAAGGCACCGCGCGTTCTGGAATAGCTCAAAAGTTCAGCGTGCAGCGAAGCATCCGTATCCGCCGTGGCGGTTCGCCCTACGGGTCCGGCGGCTGCGGATGCATCTGCGCCAACCGTGAATTTGCTCGACATGAGATGTTGCATTCCGCGCTGATTCATCACCAGCATGACCACATCGGTGGAATCGACACCAATCTGCGCGCCAAAACTACCGCCGCCGATACGGACTGCAGCGGGACCACTCCAGCCGCCTCCAGTGCGGCAGACGGCAAATCCGCGGCCATAGTCTCCGCCGAACACCAACGCGCCCTTCTTCATCCCTGGAATCACAATCACGCATTCAGCGCGCCGCAACAGGTCGTGGGGAACACCCCTATCCGGCGCGGACATAACTTCCTGCAAAACATCGGCGGAATGCCTGAGTCTTTTGTCGGGGGTCTCTTCCTGGCCCCACATCAGCGAGGCTGAAATTGCCAGACACGCTCCGAAAACTGCTGCTCTCGACATATGCATTCTCCTTAAGCAAAAAAAAGTCCTCACCCTGTAGACGCTGATTGGAGGAAATTTTAGCGGGCGGAGTCCCGGTCGAAGAGTTTCGCGCGAGATAACTACTTTCTTATGTATTTTTTCAGAGCTCGCGGCCCGACTTCGGCTCCGTAAACGTTACCTTCTGTATCCATGGCGACGCCTTCTGGACCGCTGGTGGTTGCGATCACCGGCCCTCCTGGATACCAGCGCTCCTTGCTGTCCGGATCGACTCCCACTTCCGGTATCAGCGCCGTCACTTTTCCATCCTTGACGCTGCCGATTCGAATGCCGCGCTTCCAGCCGGGATTGGTGGCCGTGTTCGAATCTGAATCGGCCACCAGGATCGTATCGTTGGGAGTGATGAAGATTCCGCTCGGGCGGCTAAATTGCTTCCACTCGTCCAGGAACTTACCGTCTTGATCGAAAATCTGGATGCGGCTATTCGAGCGGTCGCCGACAAAGAGCCGGCCCTGTGAATCGAACGCCAAGGTGTGCGGGACGTTGAATTCGCCCGGTCCGGAGCCTTTCTTGCCCCAAGCCTTGACGAATTTCCCGTCTTTGGAAAATTTCACCACGCGATTGTTCACGTGGCCATCGCTGACGAAGATGTCACCGTTTGGGGCGATCGCGATGTCGGTGGGACCGTTGAACGTGGTTTCGCTCTCGCCCGCCACTCCGGCCGTGCCAAGCGTCATGACGACTTTACCGTCCGGCGAAAACTTGAACACTTGCTCGCCTTTTCCATTTCGGGCAGCGGCGTCCGACGCCCAGATGAAGCCTTGTTTGTCTACCGTCAGGCCGTGTGCCTGCATGAACATCCCCTCGCCGAAGGTCTTCACTAACTTTCCTGACCGGTCGAAAATCAAAAGCGGCGGGTCCGCACGCTGGAAGGCCAAAATGTTTCCGTTCGGAAGCGGGCACACTGAGATCACCTGACCCCACTGTGTTCCGTCGGCAAGCTTCGCCCATTTCTCCTCCTCACGGTAAGGATTCGGCTGCGCGCAGGCTAGGCCTGCGCCGATGGCGAAAAACAGCAAGTGTTTGCGAATCGAAGAGCGCATTTTGAATCTCCCAAGCAGATCAAAGTATACAGGAACAGGCGCCGGATGATCTCTCGCCTCCACGAGAGTGCCGCGCGTCATGTTTCTGTAACAGAGCGGGGTCTAAGGAAGTCAGTGAGATCTTTCGATATAACAACTTCGGCCAGTCGGTTGACATACGCCGCACGTGGCGCCGAGAGGAGCGATGCAACTACAGTCCCGCTGGTCCAAGCGTATTCTGGCCCTCGCGGCGGCGGTATGCGGCATGATGTTCTACTTCGTTCTGCTCTCGGAGCGCGACTTACGGCAGACCGGGTCCAGTTTCCAGGCCTTATATTCGAAGCGCGTCGTTGGTCTGAGTCTGCAGGGTGATTTGCAGTACGCGACGCAGGAAAGCCGCCGCACATTTCTCTACGTTCTCACCGACGGACGACAAGCAAGCCCAACTCGCCTACATCGACGGCGTTCGCAAAGCCGACCTGTCGGTAAGTCTACTGGCGGGGAAAACGGCCATGCTTGGGATGGGCAAGGAAGAAGACCGCCACATTCGCGAATTCTCCGCGAAGTGGACAGCCTATCAGGAGATTCGCGACGACATTATCGCCCTTGTGCTGGCCGCTCGCAAGGACGACGCGCTGAAACTGAAACGCGAGACCGGCGAGACCCGTTTTGAGGACGCAGAAGCAGTCATCAAGGATCTGAAGGCTGCCATCGAGAAGCGCGCTGCCCAGGAAGCCACGGCGAGCGCTGATCTGTTCCATCGGGCCGCGACAGAGCTGCTCTGGCTGTTGGGCCTCACCTGCGTCAGTTTTGCATGGCTGCGGTACATCAACGTCCGTCTGCGCGCGGAAAAGAGCCGCGCGGAATTCGAGAAGGCGCGCGCCGACCTTCAAACCCGCGACATCGAGCCGTTGTTTGAGCAAGCACAACAGGCCAGCCGCGCCAAGAGCGAATTTCTCGCGAACATGAGCCACGAGATCCGGACGCCGATGAACGGAATTATCGGAATGACTGGCTTGCTTCTCGATACGCCTCTGAGCTCCGAGCAGCGCGACTTTGCCGAGACAGTTCGCAACTCGGGGGAAGCTTTGCTTGCGATCGTCAAAGATTTCTGGACTTCTCGAAAATCGAGGCCGGAAAACTGGAGATCAACACTTTCCCATTCGACCTCCGCGCGGTGCTGGAAGAAGTCGCCGAGATGCTGGCTCCGCAGGCCGAACTGAAGAGGCTCGATCTAGTTCTGCGATACCCATCCGGAACACCGTAGCATTTTACCGGCGACGCAGAGCGGATCCGTCAGGTCATCACCAACTTCGTCGGAAACGCGATCAAGTTCACTCACAAAGGCCAGGTGTTGATCGCCGCCGAGTGCCTGGGTCAAAACGAAGGTCTCGCCGAAATGAAAATCTCGATCAGCGACACCGGGATCGGCATTGCGAGCGTCAAAATCGAATTTTTGTTCGAGAAGTTCACGCAGGCGGATTCGTCTAGCACAAGAAAATACAGCGGGACGGGTCTCGGTCTGAGCATCTCCAAAAGGCTCACCGAACTTATGGGCGGCTCCATTCATGTCGAGAGCAAGGTTGGAGAAGGCTCAACTTTCAGCGTGACGCTTCGGCTCCCGGTGGATTCGCAGCCCGAAGTGGTTCCGACCGCGAATGTCCTGCAGGGTCTCCGGGTTCTGATCGTCCGACGATAACGAAGTGAACCGACGGGTCGTTCACGAACAAATTTCCAGTTGGGGAATGTGCAGCGGAAGCTACGCCTCGGCGAGCGAAGCGCTGGAAGCGCTCCAGACGGCGCAAGCGCCTAACGATCCTTTTCACTTCGTGATCGCGGACTATCAGATGCCCGGTATCGACGGCGCCTCGCTGGCCACCGTGGTGCGCGCCAACCCCTCCATGCGCGACGTAGTCTTCATAATGCTGACCTCGGTCGGCAACTGGCGGCAGTTCGGAGGTGCGACTGCCGGCAGCATCGATGCCTGCCTAGTGAAACCGGTCCGGAATTCAAGGCTGATGGACACGCTGGTTACCATCTGGTCAAAGAAGTCGCCTGTCGTTTCGCTGTTGAACGGTATGGAGCCTGCAACGGCATCGCCGACAGGGACAGGAGCGCGGTTTCGAATCTCGGAGGCGAGTTCGGTGCAACTTCTGGCCGTTCACTTACGCCGTGAGGCGGCAAATGCAGATCCACGTGTTCTTGTAGTTGAGGACAACGCCGTAAATCAAAGGGTAGCGCTGATGATGCTCGCGGGGCTGGGAATTCGAGCAGATGTAGTAGGTAACGGAGTCGAGTCGGTGAATATGCTCAAGCTTCTTCCCTACGATGTCGTGCTCATGGATTGTCAAATGCCGGAGATGAACGGCTACGAAGCCACAGCCGCCATCCGGAAAATGGCAGGCTCGAACCGGGGCGTGAATATCATTGCGATGACCGCCGACGTTATGGCAGGTTGCCGCGAGCAGTGTCTAAGCGCGGGCATGGACGATTTCATCGCGAAGCCAGTCAAACTTGACGATCTGGCTCGCGCGCTTCAAGTTTCCTACGAGCCACCGCTCGCGGCCAAGCCTCATGCTCGCGAATGGTCGCATTCCCTCGAAACTCGTCGCTAGTAAGTTCGCGCCCACAACCCGACCTAATCGCCAAGTAACTTCGAGCTTACTCCGAGGTTGAAACGCGAAGCTGATACTGGAATCGCCTCCACAGAGGTCTAAACATGAGGAACAGTTTTGTTCTTGCTTCTACATTCGGCCTTCTCTTGACCGTTTCTCTAAGTGCGCAAAATGCCCAGGAAAATCAGCGTTTCACTTTAGGGTTGGGCGCCGGTTTTACCACGCCCGGCGTCAACTTCTCGCCTTACTTCGGCGCGATGATCAACCTGAATTACAACTCCATGGGAGTTAACAGCACGATTCTCGGCAATCTCGGTTTTCCGGGCGGAGGCGTGCACATTTTCTCCGCGACACTCGATCCAATTGTGCACCTAAACCCGCACGGCCGCCTCGATGTTTATCTCACCGGCGGCGGTGGAATCCATCGCGATAGCCAGGATTTCACGGCTCCCGGAGCGGCCACAGTCACAGCGACCAATGGATTTTTCGGCGCGTTTCCAGTCGGCGTGCCGGTGACCAATGTGCTCTCTTCGTACACCGTGAACAAGGCGGGCGTCGATGTCGGGCGCAGGCATCGCTCTCGGCAGCAAGTGGCACGGCAAGTTTTTCGCTGAAGCAACCGCATTTTCATGGGCCAATTCCACACGGACTACGTGCCTGTGACTTTTGGATTCCGCTGGTAAGCGCTGCCGGACTATTGCGATGGCGCGTAGTATCCGTGTCTGAAGTAGGTCCTCAGGTTGGTCATTTCCGGCGCGTTGAGCTTCACTACAACGCGCCGGTATTTTCCATCGCGCGTGCCGTCGCTTGGTGAGTAACCCAGCAAGTATTGGTTGCGGAGCTCGCGGCTGATGCGCTCGCTTACGGACTCGAGCCTGTCGAGTCTATCCACCGTGAACATTTCGCCGCCGGTTTGTTCCGCTAAGTCCGAAAGCAATATCGGTCCATTTTGTTCTTCGATGGGATGCTTGTGCAGGTCGTCCAGGTCGAAAATTCCCATCGCGAAAAGCTGAACGTCCGATTCAAGCATCGCGTTCTTAATCTCATGCGCTGTGAAGCGGCTACGGTTGTCGCCGCCGTCAGAAACGATCACGATCGCTTTGCGCAGGTTGTGCGCGTTTTTCATCTCGACCAGAGCGAGATGGATTGCATCCAGCAACGACGTTCTGCCGAAAGGACGCGTGTGGGCAATCTTTCTATAGATCGAGTCGGAATCCGGTGTGAACGGCACAATCAACTTGGGCCGGTCGTTGAACTCGATCAGGAAAAACTCGTCTTCGCTGTTCGCGGTCTTGAAGAACTTTGCGGCCGCCTGCGATGACTTCTGGATCTTCGTGGTCATGCTGCCGCTGGTGTCGAACAACAAGCCGACCGATACCGGCGCGTCGTCTTTTGAAAAGTGCGTGATCTGTTGCTCGACGCCATCCTCGAAGATCTTAAAATGCTCGCGCCTCAGGTTCGTCACCGACGTGCCGTCAACGGTAGTAACGTGCACGGGGATTTGAGCGAGCGCAGAATCCACCCTCAACCGCGCTTCAGGAATGCGAAAGGCGCCCTCGCCGGTGTCGGACTTGAAATGGGGAGAGATGGACGCAGAGATCGGAGTGACAGGAGGCTGAAACGCTAATAGTGAGTAACAAGTTAACGGCAGAATAACAGACATACTGCGATTCATTGGAAGAATTGTATATCACGATGCGGCTGTCGGGAGTACCGCAGGTCATAACCGAAAGCAGTTTTAGTACCAGTCCGTGACTTAGGCGGTTCGGGGATATCATTGTGTCGCGAGTAGAACGCTGGAGACCTTCGAGCAATTCGAGCAGATCCAGGGCGATGGACTCAAGCACGAACTTCTCGAAGGAGAGCACGTCGAGGGGCCGCCGTCCAATCTCAGACACAACACGATTTCGTACAATCTGCTCCGAATTGTGTTCGCCCACGCCGCAACCAAAAGCTGGGCGATGTTCGAATCGAGGCTGGATTCAAGCTGGGCGCGAACAACTGGCTCCAGCCCGACGTCAGCTTCATCCGGACGGCTCATCTCGAGAAAGCGCAGCCGCGCGGATACATCGAAGGCGCACCCGCGATCGCGATCGAAGTCGCCTCGGAATCGAATACGCCCTCCAAGCTTGAGCGCAAGCAGAAGCTGTTCTTCGCCTAGGGATCGAAAGAAGTCGGGACGGTTTTTCCTGAGACTAATGAGATTCGCATCAGCATGCCGGACGGCCGGAGCCGGGTGGCCGGCGATCCAATCGAGACCAATGTCTTAACTGCCTGCTCTGTTCCGCTGAGCGCGACTTTCGCCAACTAGAAGGCTTCGCGCTCTTCGAGATTCTTCTCGATCTCGCCGCGCTCACGCCAGACCGGGTGCAGCCGCTTCTCCACCAGGAGCGGCAATTGGTCTTCCTGGTGAACGCTTCTGGGCTGCGACGAGTTTCCGTAGCTCAATGCGCACTGCGCGCGCTGCTTCTCGGCGAACTCGATAGCACAAACGATGGTCTCGCCGTGCGTCGCGTAGAATCTGTCGCCCACTTTCTTCGAGAAATCGATGGTGCGGAAGATGCCCATGCGTCCCGCGCCGCCATCGCCGGGCATGTCGGCGGTGCCCGCGCCGAAACGATTCACGACGCCCCACTGCACGTCCAAGGAGCCATAAGTCTTGCGGCACTCCTCGGCGGCCTGTACGAGCGCCTGTAGAGCACGGGCGGGGTCCGCCAGTCCGTTCGCCGATTCCACCGGATGCATCGGATCGAACTTCACACGCAGTTGCGAGTTGATGTCGGCATTGTTGCTAGTGCCAAAGTATTTATCAGTGAAAATCTTGAACAGCACCGCGCCCCGGCTGTTCACGTTCGTCTCGTGATCCCACCGCTCCAGCACCGCGGCCGCTTCTCCGATCGGCGAATCAGTTAAGCTCTTGAACCCCTCCACTGCCTTGAGCAAGTCCGGCAGCACGGCATCGGCCAGCTCCACTCGCGTCGAAAGCTTGTCGGCCACCAACGTTTCATAGCTGATCTTCGGCTCGGCTGTGATCATATGCAGCGATCGCTTGGTCCGGAACAGCGTGCTCCCCATCTTGGGCGGCGAAACATAAGCTGGATATTTCGACGCGTCAAGCGGCGGTAGGGTCATCCACCACGGCGGCTCGTTGGTGTTCTGGTTGAAACCGGACGGCGGGTCGATCGACTTCGGCAGCTCGTCGAAGCTGAGATAGTCCGTCCACATCGTGTTCGATGTGTCGCCAGGAACGACCCCAGCCCAATATGCCTGATCGCCGCTCTTGCGTTTCGCCACCAGTCCATCGAACACCATCATGATGTGCCCGTCGGCATCGGCGTAGTTAGCATTCCACATCGGGACGGACATCAGGCGCAGCGCGTCCTTGAACTGTTCGAGGTTAGTTGCCTCGCCCATGCGGAACCACTGTTCGAGCATCTTCGGCCGATCTAACCCCGCCACGCGCATCGCGATCACGACGCCGTCTTTGTCGTACACCACCGGACCTTGCACCGCACGGCGAATCTCCAACCGCTCCTCTTTCAGCGATCCATCCGGCTGTTTGATTTTGATGATTTTCGCTTCCCGCTCGTAATTGCGCAGCGCTCCATCGTATTGATACTGGCCATCGCGCTCCTTGAGCGCGAAAAAATCCACCGTGTCGATGGTGTTCACCGTTCGGCTCCAACCGGCGCGCTGGTTGAACCCGACCACTGGCGTCGGAAATCCGATCTGCGGCGCGCCGTAAAGATCGTAACCCGGGCCTACCAGATGCATTTCCATGTAGCGGTAGAACGTGTCGCCCCAAGCCAGGTGCGGATTCATGATCAGCATGGATTTCCCGCTGGCCGAGTGGGGCGGCCCGATAGCCCAAGTGTTCGACCCTGCCGTCAGTTCAGGCTCCTCGGGCACGATGCGGCGCGATTGCTTGCGTCCTTTGATATAGGCGTTGACTTCACGCTCCATCCGTTGCATCGACGCCATATACATGTAGTGGACCGCGCGCAGCGTGTGCCCAACGACGTCGACGCCCGACACCGGTAGCACCACGCGATATTCCGGAGCGATCGTGTCAGGATGCGCCTTCGCGTAGTCGTTGATCCCGCGCGCGAATGCGTCCAAGTAGGTGCGGAATGTCGGGTCCTGCGCCGCATACCAGGACTGAGCTCGCTCCGGCACGCCGTTGACCTGTACCCAGCGATCGAGATCTAAGTGCGATGCCCCCCAATATTCAGCTGCCCGGCCGCGCGATTCGCCGTAAAGCCTCAGCAGAAGATTGCCCTGCGCGTGGGCCTGAGCCCAGCCGTCGGCATAAAACATGGACTCGCGGTCGGCGGCGAAGATGTGTGGAACACCGTAGCGATCCCACAGAATTTCGGCTTTTGGAGCGGCGCAAGCGGTGCTCGCTAGGAGGAAGGCAAGCAGCAGGGAAGGGCGCATGTTTGAAAGCATATACCAGCCATTAGCCAGCCGCCAGTCACCCTTGCACGCGATCTCAGGTTGAAGCATACTTGCGGGAACTAGACTGGTTGCCATTGAGGAGCCGAATCCATGAACATGCGTTTTAGCCGCCGTTCTCTGTTGAAGTCCTCCGTCGCCGCGGTCGCGATGCCTGCTGTCGGCGCGACGATCGAATCCAAATCCATCTCCTCAGTCGTCGACACGAACTGTGGAAAAGTGCGCGGCGTGGTTGTCAACCGCGTGCACGTCTACCGCGGCATTCCGTACGGCGCATCCACCGAAGGCGCCAATCGTTTCATGCCGCCTCACAAACCGGAATCCTGGACCGGCGTGCGCGACGCTTTTCAGAACGGCCATTCCTCACCGCAGAACTCTCCTGCGCCCGGCGCCATCGGCTGGGGTTTGCGTGGCAATGCTCTTCAAGGCGAGGACTGCCTAGTGCTCAACGTCTTCAGCAACGGCGTGAACGACGGCCGCAAGCGCCCCGTCATGGTTTGGATTCACGGCGGCGGTTACACTTACGGCTCGGGCTCGTCGCTCGGATATGACGGCGGTAATCTCGCTCGCACTGGCGACGTCACCGTGGTCTCAATCAATCATCGGCTCAATCTTTTTGGACATTTGTATCTTGGCGGGGCTGGCAGCGACTTCATCGACTCCGGCAACGTTGGCCTGCTCGATATCGTCGCGTCGCTCGAATGGGTGCGCGACAATATCGCGCGCTTTGGAGGCGACCCCGGCAACGTGACTATCTTCGGCCAATCGGGCGGCGGTGGAAAAGTCAGCACCTTGCTTGCGATGCCGGCAGCCAAAGGCCTGTTCCACAAGGCGATCGTCGAGAGTGGTTCCACGTTGAAGCAGGGCACCAAGGAGGAAGCCGCAAAGAGTACTGAGGCGTTCATGGCGAAGCTTAGCCTGAAACCGGGCCAGGCGCGCGAGCTGCAACAGATGCCTGTGGTCAAGCTGCTCGCCGCGATGGGCGGCGGCGCTGGAATGCGCCTTGCGCCGATTGTCGACGGGCATTCGCTCCCGTGCGATCCGTTCGATCCCACTGCACCTGACGTATCTGCCGGCGTTCCGATGATTATTGGGACCGCGGAAACCGAAGGATCCTATTTCGCACCGCCTGAGCTGCTTTCGCTCGAGGAAACCGCCGTCCGGGCACGCCTGCGCGAGCGCTTGCACGAGGACGGCGACCGCATCTACGATCTGTTCCTCAAAAATCGCCCCAACGCGACCCCGAGCGAGCTGTACTTCACGATTTCAGCATTCCCGAGCAACGCGCATATTCAGGCCGAGCGCAAGGCCGCTCTCGCGAAAGCGCCTGCCTACGTATATCAGATCCGTTGGCGTACGCCGGTGGAAGGCGGACGGCGTCTGGCGCCGCACTGCATCGAGATTCCGTTCGCGATGCAGAATCACTGTCAGCTTCCCGAGATGGTCGGCACCGGACCCGAGTTGCAACCGCTCGCCGACAAAACCAGCGGCGCGTGGGTCGCGTTCGCGCGTACGGGTAATCCGAATCACTCCGGGATTCCGAAATGGTCGGCCTACAATGCGAACGACCGTCCCGTGATGCACATCGACAACGAATGGAAGCAGGTGAACGATCCCGATCGCGAGGAACGGCTTGCGACGGCATCCCTACCGCGCCTTCCCATGTTCTAGCGCGAGTAAATTTCGACCCACTGGCCACGGCGCTCCCAGCGGCGAACAGGAACGAGCCCGAAGCGGCGAAGCACTTCATCCGAGTTCATCTGCCGATCGTATTCGTAGTAGCGCTTCAAGAATTGCTCGACCGCCGGGTATCGCAACACTCCCCACTCAGGCTCCCAGGTCCGCGAGTACAGCACGAGTACTCTGACGTTTTGCGGATTCAATGCATGAAGTGTGGAGCTCCGCAAGTCGACGGTCTCAGCGACCGCCAGTTTCTTATCGACATAACCGAACACCGGATTCCGCAGCGCTTGTGTTAACGGCCAGGCAGTGTAAACCGTCTCCGTTGGATAGTTGCGCTCCAAATATTGCGCAGCGTCGTGATGAAGAACGACAAAATCGGCCATCGCGAGATTGTTTTCGTAAGGAAACGGAAACGGCGGATTCGTGAAGAGTGAGAGGACTAAGCTCGCTGCCAGGGCCGCGAAGCCCAGGATTCGCGCAAACAACGGAACCGTTGACCACGCCGCAACCATAGCGCTGTAAACCAGCGGAATCACCGGCAGAAGATACCGCTCCAGTTCCGCGCCGCCCAGCACGCTGACCAGGATCGTGTGCGCGCCGATGAACAGCCACGTGATCTTCCAGGCACGCGTAGAGAAAAGCTTGGTGCGGCGCCAAGCCAATGCGATGGCCAGAAACCCGATCCAGCGGCAATCGGCCAGGCAAAGATAGTAGAATCGGCGCAATAACGAAAGGCTCGCCCGGACCGGATTCAGCGCGTATCCGATGTTGTAGTGCGTGAAGCCGGCATCGCCGAACAGGTGTCCCGTCGTCCGCCACAGCACGAAAAACCAGACGGCGAGAATCGGAAACGGCACAACGTAATAAAACGCCTCTTTTCTCCGGCGCCGATCGAACCACAACGCGCCGCCCAAGATTAGTGGCAAAAGTGCCCCGGTTTCTTTTGTCAGAACCAGCGCAACACACGCAGCCGCGGCGAGCACGTGCCGGTCCTCGAAGAACAATAGCAGTGCGATTAGCGTGAACACCATCGCCGGCATGTCGAGCTGCGCCATCATCGATTGCGTGTAAAACAGCGGATCGAGCAACAAAAGAATCACCGGAACTAAGGTCCACGCCGGCAAGAGTACTCTCGCGAGCCGCCACGTTACGAAGGCCGCGATACTCGCAAGCAGCAACATCGCAGCCCGAGTCGCCGGGATCGAATATCCGAAGACTTTCCATACCAGCGCCAGGGATGCCATGACACCCGGTGGGTGCGAGTTCGGCACGGTAGAGTGCGGCACCCACGCGGCGTCATGATAAATGTCGAGCGCGGCCGGGACGAACTGGCCCATTTCATCCCAGAAGTAAGGAAGTGCCAGATACGGCGAGTGTGCCGCGAGAAGAACCAGCGCGATCAGGACAAAAAGCGCCGCGCCGCGGATCACTGAATTGCGCTGACTTGGGTGTGGGGCTCCAATTTAATCTCGCCGAACGTCGCCTCGTATTGACTGAGGTTCTGCGTCAAAACATTCAGGAGCGCCTTGGCCTGCTGCGGGCTGATGTAGATGCCTTGAAAGTTTTGAATCATGACGCTGTCTGGCGCGGCTTGATTGACAGTGCCGAACATCAGAAAAAAATCCCAGAGGTTGACGCGGATCTGGACGCTGTTGGCGTAGCTTTCGCGATAGTCGGGAGTGTTCACCAACTGGAGTTTCGGTGGTACTTGAGGCGTCATGACAGAACTATCTTGACACACGTGGGTAGCGCGCGCCTCCCCTGGAGTCCGCTCAGCGATGATCGCTCGCTCGCCGGTCTTCATCGCCCACAACTTTGTAGTAACGCCCCATCCAATAAGGCAGAATGTAATCGATTCCGGCGCCTTCGATGGTGCCAGACCCTCCGCCCACCAATTGAAACGGATTGCGCTGCCACAGAAAATCCGTGGTGACCCGCTGCGGGATCGGAATCGGATTGCAGGATTGATCTGCGCTCACGCACGACCGAAACCGGCCTTCGAGGTTCACGTACACATCGCGTCGGGGGCGCTCGAGAAATTGATTCAAGTAAGCCGCCGTCTGCGCATCCCTAGTTCCATTCGGGCCGATAAGCGCACGATCGATCATATTGAAATGCGGGTTCATGTGTGTCTTGATCGCGTTCCAATAGACCGCGTACGCAGCGGTATACTGCGCAAGCAGCGATTTGTCGGCCTCTAGGCGAATCAAATTGTAAAACGTTATCGCGTCAAGATTGAACTTGAAATAAGAATCGCGCACATCACCAGCATCGACAATCACGGGCAGGGCCGTGAGCCCGGCGAGGTTGGACGCCATGCTCTGGTACGCGCTTACGAACGCCGACGGGTTCACCTGCTTGCCCACTTGCATCAGCGCCAACTGTTCCTCTGGCCGGATGACAAATGTAGTGCTGACTGTCCCGTCCGGCATCACCACTGACCACGCATGTGCCGTCAAAAAATCGAGCATTCGCGTAGCCAGCGCCTGAACGTTTGTGCGGACGTCAGCTTGGTTGACGAAACTGTACGCAACGCCAAGCCCGAAGAAGACTCCCAGGTATTGGTCACGCGACGTGTTCCCGGCCCAGAAGTTCTGGCCGCTCGCGTGAATACCGTTGGCAGATTCCTCACTGTTGATTCCAGCCGCGAAAGGCGAACTCATCGGCACGAGACACCGCGCCAGCACATCGGTTCCGGTGACATCAACCAGTGACTTCAAGCCCGCCAATGCCGCGCGGACGTTTGTGAGCGCGACGGAATCGGCGGTGACAGCATAACGAAACGATTCTGCCGCGAGATAGTGACCGGTCCAGATGGCCGAGTCTCCGCAGCGCGTATAGCCAACAATTGTGTCGCTATAGGAAGAAGCGAAGATCGGATCGACCACCGTGCCAAAAGGCATGTGCCGCCCCTGAATATTCGCCGAGATGGCCAGCGCAATCTCCTGGCATGAAGTGCAAGACAGCGCAGCCAGTCCGAGGGCGCAAGTTAGCGCAAGTCTCCAAACTACATCGCGGGACACTGCTTCTCATTTTGACGAACTTGCGGCGATCCCGTTGCGCAAACCACATTTGAGGGGAACGGCTAAGTGAATCCCCCACTATTCGGTGGGGCCGAACTATGCTAAAGTTATTTCAACCGGTCAGATTCTCGCATCCTCGATTCACCGGAGTGCATCGATTTAGCGTAGGGCAGCGTAGCCCGAAAGATTGCGGTAATTACCCCGTCGTAAAAACACTAATTCTAAGTTCAGGAGTTATCAAGTCATGAAGTCTATCAAGACACTCGCTATAGCTACGCTTGCACTCGCCGCGGCCAGTGCAGCTTCACATTACAGCTTGAACCTCGACAGCACGCAATTCGCCGGCGACAAAGAACTTAAGCCCGGCGAGTACAGGGTTGAACTGGCCGGCGACAAGGCGATTTTCAAAAGCGGCAAAACCGTCGTGGAAGTTCCGGCCACAGTCGAGAAGTCTGAGCATAAGTATGCTCTGACCACTTACCAGTCGGTGGACAAAAAGATCCAGGAAATCGATTTGGGCGGTACGACCACCAAAATCGTGTTTGGCTCCGCCGCATCCGGCTCGGCTGCCGGTGCGAAGTAAGTTCTGACTGTTCTGTTGTTTCGCCGGTCCGCGCTAGCGCGAGAGCTAGAATTGGTGATGTGACCGCCTCCGTTCCGCTCTCTGTCGCGCGCGGACCTAAGGGCCTGCCCATCCTAGGGCACGTCCATGCTTTCCGGGCCAGGCCGATCCCGTTTCTGATGCGGCTGGCGCGCGAGTATGGCGACCTGCCTCAATTCCAACTCCTGTCGTATCCGGCCTATCTGCTGAATCATCCCGATTTAGTGCGCGAGGTTCTCGTCACGCAGCAGAACAAGTTCATAAAGAGTTTGGCACTGCAGCGGGCGCGAATTCTGCTTGGAGAAGGACTCCTTACCAGCGAAGGGGACTTTCATCGCCGCCAGCGCCGTTTGGCGCAGCCCGCATTCCATCGCGAGCGGCTCAACGCATACGCGCTAGTCATGACCGGATGCGCAGCGCGCGCCTGCGGGCATTGGCGTCATGGCGCGACGCTCAACGTCTCTGACGAAATGATGCGTCTGACGCTCGATATCGTTGCGCGAACTCTGTTCAGCGCCGATATCGAATCGGAAGCGCCAGAGATCGGCGAAGCGCTTACGGCTGTGCTGAAAATGTTCCGGCTACTGATGCTGCCGTTCGCCGAATATCTGGAAAAGCTGCCGCTGCCGCCGGTGCGGCGATTCGAGAAGGCGCGGGCAAGGCTCGACGCCACCATCTATGGGTTGATCGAAGAGCGCCGTAGAGACAAGCGCGATACGGGCGATCTGTTGTCGATGTTGCTCCTGGCGCAGGACGACGAGGGCGACGGAGCCGGCATGAGCGATATTCAAGTCCGCGACGAAGCCATGACGCTCTTCCTGGCCGGTCATGAAACTACGGCCAACGCGCTCACCTGGACCTGGTATTTGTTATCGCAGAATCCCGCCTGCGAGGAGCGATTGCATCAGGAGCTCGATTCCGTGCTGGGTGGGCGAGTTCCTACGGTCGGCGATCTGACCTCGTTGCGGTATACGGAGATGGTGTTCGCCGAGTCAATGCGCCTGTATCCGCCGGCTTGGGCCATTGGACGCATGGCAAAAGAAGATTGCGACCTGCGCGGCGTGAAGATTGCCGCAGGCTCAATTTGCCTGGCGAGTCCCTACGTGATGCATCGCGATCCGCGGTGGTTTCCCGATCCGGAGCGTTTCGATCCGGAGCGTTGGATTCCTGAAGCGCGCGAAAAGCGGCTTAGGTTCTCTTATTTCCCGTTTGGCGGCGGCGCGAGAGTGTGCATCGGCGAGCGGTTCGCCTGGATGGAGGGCGTACTGGTTCTGGCGACCATCGCTCAGCGCTGGACCTTGCGTCTCGAGCCAGATCAGAGAGTCGATATCTTGCCTCTGATCACGCTCAGGACGAAGTATGGGATGCGAATGTCGATTACGAGCAGGCAAGGCCTGAAACAAAAATAAGCGGGAGCAGAACTACTCGCGCACCGCTTAGACCGTAGTTGTGAATTAATTTACTTCGCGAAAAGCTTGCGCCGGCGCAGGACCGTTGCCGCACCGAGCATTGCGGGGACCGACAGTGCAATAGAGCTGGGTTCGGGCGTCGAGCCACGGCACGGGTCTGTCCACTATAGAACCGGAATTATAGGAAGGTACACGGCAGTATCCCAACTCCGCACGCGGCGGTGGTATTAAGTTGCCAAATTGAAGCCGGACGCCAAATCAATCGTGGTTTTACCGCTGTTCAGCGCCGATGCCAAGTCCAAGGCCGAGAAGAGTAAAGCCTTGGAAATTGCTGAAGAAGATGTAAGTACCGTTGTCCAGAACAATGGCCAAACTGTCTGAATTGTTGTAAGGTCCATCCGCTCGCTGATAACCGGTTACTGTGATATTCCAGTTGTCAATGACCAATCCAGCTCCGACAGTAAAGCTACCCGCAGCCTGATTGTTTAATTGCTGACCGACTATCGTCATGTACTAAAACGTGACATCGTCCAGCGTCCAGAGCGTGTCCGCGGACGCGATCGCTGAGAACAAAAGGCAGTCCCCAGTACCTCAATCAGCTTGACGTAATCTTCAAGATTCTTCCTTGGGTAGTAAACGTCTACCCGCCCAAAGGAAGTGTATCGATTGCTGCTAAGGGAAGGCCTTCTGTCACTTTGTTACTCCTGGTACTCGGTTACCAACCGAGTCAGGGAAGGCGTCGGAGGACTGCACGGGCCGGGGCGCCGTCGGCGCCGATGATCCTTAGTGGCAGGCAGACCAGTTCGTAATCGCCTGGCGTAACTTGTTCAAGATGCAGGCCTTCGATTATCCAGATGTCAGCCTTGAGCAGAATTCGGTGGGTCTCGGCGCCACCTCCCTCCCCATGCCCAACCGAAAGATAATCGATCCCGATCGTGCGAATCCCGGCTTCGGCCAGATAACGTGCCGTGTCCGGCGGTATGTGGACGAAATCGGATTGAAACTCGGGGATCTTCCATAGCCGTGAGTTGGCAGTCTTAAAAATCAGCCGCTCGCCCGGCCCGGGATGGTATGGCTTCAGCTCTTCAATCCGAATCAGGTGCGGATCCTGAATTTCGATGACTCGGGCGCGGCCGATGGTGGCATCGAGCGGCATGGCGTCGATGCTGGTGCCGCCTTCGATAAAGTGCAGCGGCGAGTCCATGTGCGTGCCGGTGTGCGCACTACCGCGAATCTCGGAAAGATTGCACGCGTCGCCATCGGCAATTGCAAGTGTTTTCCGGCGTTCGAAGGGCGCATCGCCCGGCCAATAGAGCATTCCCTCGTAGAGCGGCACCGAGATGTCGATCCAGGCGTTGCTCACACCACTGACCTCAGGAGGCGATCGCGATTACGTTCTTGACGCCGCCCGCACCGCTCGCGAGCGGCTCCATGGCCTGCTCGATCGGGAAGCGCCTGGTGATGAGCGACCGAAGGGCGTTGGGCCACTGCCCCATAAAAATCCCAAGATGATTGATCGCCGCTTGGAAGCAATGCGGCGGCGCATTGACGCTGCCTACGATCGCCTGATTGTTCAGCACCATGCCGCGCATGATTTGGTCGGTGTTGATCGGGATTGGTGGTTTGTGTCCGGGAACGCCTGTAAAGATGAACACAGAATTCGATCCGAGATACTTGAGGACCTCGAATGCGAGTGCCGACGCGCCTGTCGCCTCGTACACAACATCGATGGGACCGGCTAGGGCGGGAAGCTGGTTCACAGCATACTTCTCGGCCGGGATGTATTGTCCGCCGATCGCGGCGACGATCTCGTTTCGATCCGCGCCCTCCCGCGAGCGGGAGTAGACGGCGACTTCGTAGCCGGAGATCCGCAAGGCCATCGCTCCGAGTAAACCGACAGGCCCGGCGCCCAGCACCACAGCGCGGCGGCCCGCCCCAGTGGCCTGGCCTGGCTCCATCGGCGTGGCCCAAGGCAGGCGCTGCTGAACCTGGGCGAGCTGTTCGAGGGATTTTTCCGCGATCGTTAGCGGCTCAACCAACACGCCAACGTCGCGCAAGCTGCGTGGGACCACGTTCAGGTAACGTTCTTCCTCTACTACCAGCTCCGTCATGAAGCCATGGCGGCTCTTGATGCCGCGTTCGGTGAAATCGCCGGTATAACAAAAATCTTGGCGCCCTTCCCGGCAGGCGATGCAGTCCGGGTGTGAGCATGGACGACGGACTGTCGTCACAACCAGGTCGCCCGGCTTGACGCGCGACACCTGATCGGCTACTTCGACGACCTCGCTGAGCGACTCGTGGCCGATTACCAGATATTCGTAACCTTCCGGCGGATCGCCGTATTCGAAACTGACGATTTCGCGATCGGTGCCACAGACACCGACGTCGAGCACGCGTATTTTGGCCTCGGTGTGCGCGATGACCTTGGGTTCCGGATGATCCACGAGCCGGGATTCGCGCTTAGCGGGGAAGACCGCGAATGCCTTCATGATTTCAGGATAACGTTGGGAGGCAGTCTAACTCGACTAGTCCGTCGCTCATTTTGTCACGGTCACGATCTCGCCGTTGCCCCAGACACAATGCCGGCCGACGCCGGTCCAACGAGCGGCTCGGAGGATGGGTAAGAACTCGGCGACCGGGCCTTCATATTCGGCGGTCCCGATGAACCCACCAATGTTGTGCGTCAGTCCGGTGCGGGCACTCCGGCGCTGCTGACGGACCCGGTGAAGGTCCAAACGCGCGGTCCGGATCACGCGCGCACGCTCCCCCAAAACGCGGAAATCGATACCGAGCGGGCCTTTGCCGTATAGCGCGCGCAGAGTGCTGACACGGTCGCGCGCGCGAGCGAATACGGTGGAAAAATCGACATTCGAATTCGGGTTGCTGCTGCTTTTTAGATCGGTCGGGCTTAAGAACTGAATGCTAATGCCGTCCGGCCGCTCTGGCGCCGTGCCTAGAGTCAGCGAGCACAAGGTCGAAGACGCCCCGATCAGCTCGGCGCGAGCCAGCCGACTGAACGCGCGCGCGAATTCATCGAAATCTTCACGGCTCGTATCGAAGAAATTCATCTGCACCGAAAACTCGTCGCCGCAAACAAGGGACCGGTTCGCCAGATGCGCGAGCCGAAAAACAAACGGGCGCGGGGGGTCGGAAAGCCCGCTCGGTCCCTTCACGGAACGCGGCTCGAAAACTCGCGCATAGGTGCAGACCGCCGAATTCGGACAAGCCGCAATCGGCAGGCCGGCGCGGCCGGGGCAATCCGGCGAGCAAGCGATCTCCCGCAGCGCGCCGCCGAAGGCCCCACGCAGCCAATTTCCAGACCCACAACCGTCAAACTTGATCGGCTCGCGCGCGACGAATCGAAAAGTGATGGCGCGAAGATCAAACGTCTCCGGAGCCATGGACGCTCGCCGCCGGTTGCAACACTTCTCGAATCTTGAGCGCAAGTTCGGCGTTGGAGAACGGTTTTTGGAGAAAGGCGGCGCCGGCCGTCGGAGCGACGGGATCGCCGTAGCCGGAGATATAAAGGACGCGCATTTCGGGATGCTGAGGAGCGATCTGATCGGCGATGCGCCCTCCGCTTGCGGCCGGCATCACCATGTCGGTGATGAGAAGATCGATGGCGCCGCTGTGTCCGCGGGCAACGACCAACGCCTCGGAAGTCGATC
>DASQJA010000238.1:0-14190 GCA_035631275.1 Bryobacteraceae bacterium | reverse complement strand
GAACCGGATCACGAATCGCATGCGTTCGTCCATAACAGAACATTTCCTCCATGGCATGTTTTACATCTTGGCTCCCAGAAGCCAAAATGTGTTACCCATGTCTCCGGAACGTTCTGTTACCTTTGTCTCGGGACGGTCACTTCTAATGCGCGCCGACGCTCATCAGTCGGGTGGCGCCGATCCGCCAAACACCTGCGTTGGGGCCTTCTTAGACGGTTGATAAGAGAATGGCATAGCGCTGGAACGGAAATTGCTAGGACCTATTCCGTGAGATCGGAGACCTACGCGAAATGATCCAGACAGCCGCCAAAAATGAATCGTTCGACAGATTTGTACTCACTGAGCTGGAGATCGTGCGAAGCAGCGAAGAGCGTCTGGAGCGGCTCTTTCCCAAACTGCGGCTGAATCCACGACTTCAAGACTGCTTTTTGCAAGAGCTCGAGATACTGCGCAAGCGGACGAAGCGATTGGACGCGATTCTGAATGGATTCGAAGCGATCCAAGCGCCGGCAATCAGCTACGACGAACTGCCCGCTGCGTAGAAGCGAGCGCCGGAACGCACGATCAAGCACAATGCTCCCGTAGCAGTGAAAGGAAGCTGGGCGATCGCCAGAATCCTCGAGCCACGCGAAAACAATGCGGTTGTTTTTCCGATGCGCCTTCAGTCGGCCTTGGGTTTGTTTTTGCTTTCCTTGGGACGGCCTCGAGTTTTGAGACGCGTCATCCAGGCCGGCGGGCGACCGCGCCTGGGGCCGGAACCCGCGGCGATCCTTTCGAGCATTAAAATGGCTTGCTCGACACGCTCCCGCTCGGCACGCAGCTCGGCAATCATTTTCGTGATATCCACCGTTTCAAGTCTACCTGATTCCGGGATGGCTTACGCAATAAGTCACGTGACACATCCGAATTTCTCGAAATTTACCGGAAAGTGACTTCGCGCAGGTGGGGAGTAGTGTTGAAACGGTCCAGCGAGACGCGATCGCGAGTAAAAACCAGTTCGGTCAGCGAGCAATTACGGATGCGCCAGTGCAGCTCGATGGCAGTCCGTTCCGGCGCGCACAGAACGGTCTGGAGAATGACGCCGATCGGGCCGGCGGAGGTAAAAACCACAACACGCCGGCTTGGCCTGTCGGCATCGACGATCTGGCGGAAGCCGCGAACCACGCGCTCGTGAAAATTTGTCCAGGTTTCGAGGCCCGCCGCATCGAGCTTGGCGCTGATCCATTGCGGGAGCGCGACGTCGAACATTTCTTGCAGGTGGCGATTGTCGGTAGGCGGCGCCCAGTCGGGATGTGCGCGCAGGATCGCTTCGGCGTTGTATTCGTTGAAGTCGGGGAGCGCTTCGTAATTGGAGAATCCGGCGGCTTCGGCGGTCTGGCGATGGCGCATAAGAGCGCCGCTGTAGACTTCGTCGAAGGTGACGCCGTGCGCGCGCCAATACTCGCCGAGCTGTCGTGCTTGCTCGATTCCCGTTTTCGAAAGCGAATCGGAATTGGGCTGAAAGGGGCGGGCTTGGCCGTGACGAACCAGGACCAAGGTGCTCATCGGGCCGAGACGGTAGCCCCAGCCTTGCCCAGCACCTTTTCCAACTCCTGCTTGGCGACGGCTTCGCGGTGCACCTCGTCAGGCCCATCGGCCAGGCGCAGCGTTCGCGCGTACGCCCAGAACGACGGAAGCAGCGTGTCCTGACACACGCCCGCGCCGCCATGCGCCTGAATGGCACGATCGATTACCTTGAGCGCGACGTTGGGCGCGATCACTTTAATCATCGCGATTTCCGCGCGCGCAGCTTTGTTGCCGACCGTGTCCATCATGTAGGCGGCCTTGAGTACGAGCAGCCGCGCCTGCTCGATCTCCATGCGGGATTCCGCGATATCCGCGCGGATGGTGCCCTGGTCGGAGATGCGCTTGCCGAAGGCGACGCGCGCGCCGGCCCGCTTGCACATCGTTTCGAGCGCGCGCTCGGCGACACCGATCTGCCGCATGCAGTGATGGATGCGGCCCGGGCCGAGGCGGCCCTGCGCGATTTCGAAGCCGCGGCCTTCGCCGAGCAGGATGTTTGACACCGGGACGCGGACGTTGTGGTAGGTCACCTCGCCGTGACCATGCGGAGCGTGATCGTAGCCGAAGACCCTGAGCATGCGCTCGATTTTGACGCCGGGCGCGTCCATGGGCACCAAAATCATGGATTGCTGCTTATGTTTTGGTCCAGCAGGATCGGTTTTTCCCATGAAGATCGCGATCTTGCAGCGAGGATCGCCGGCGCCGGAGGACCACCACTTGCGGCCGTTAATGACGTAGTGATCGCCGTCGCGCACGATGCTGGCTTCGATGTTGGTGGCGTCGGAGGAGGCAACGGCTGGCTCGGTCATCGCGAAGCAGGATCGGATTTCGCCTGCAAGGAGCGGCTTCAGCCAGCGTTCTTTTTGTTCGGGCGTCCCGTAGCGTGCAAGCACTTCCATGTTGCCGGTGTCGGGCGCCGAACAGTTGAAGACCTCAGGCGCCATCGGTGAACGGCCCATGATTTCGCACAAGGGGGCGTATTCGAGATTGGTGAGTCCGGCGCCGTGCTCGTCTTCAGCCAAGAATAGATTCCAAAGTCCGGCGGCGCGGGCCTTGGGTTTCAACTCTTCGATGACGCGAGAGGGTTGCCAGCGGTCGCCTTGCTCGGTTTCGGCGAGGAAGCGCGCTTCGCTGCGATAGATGTGCTCGTCCATGAAAGCTTCGAGCTGCTTCTGAAGCGCTTTGACTTTGTCGGAGAATTCGAAATTCATAGCGTTGTCGCGGGATTGGAGTCAGCGGCCGGTGAACGCGGGGGCGCGTTTCTCGAGAAAATGAGCGACGCCTTCCTTGAAATCCTCGCACTGAAGGCTTTGGAGCATTTCCTGCTCGGAGCTGTCAAAGGCCTCTGACAATGTTTGAAACATCGCCGAGTAGACTTGTTCCTTCATCACGCGGAGCGAGCGCGGGCTGACGTTGTACGCGAGCTCTTGCGCGTAGGCGTGCACGTTTTCGAGAAATTGATCTTGCGGGAAGACGCGGTTCACCAGACCCATTCGCAGGGCGTCAGCCGCGTCCACCATCCGCGCGGAGAACAGCATGTCGAGAGCGTTGGCCGGTCCGATGAGGCGCGGCAGCATCCAAGCGAGGCCGTATTCGGCGATGAGTCCGCGTTTGGCGAACGCCGTTACGAAGCGCGCGGCGTCGGAGGCGAGGCGCAGATCACAGTACAGGGTGAGGACAAACCCCAGGCCCACCGCGGGACCGTTCACGGCGGCGATCACCGGCTTTTGGATCGACGGGAAATACGAGTACTTCTTTTGAAAATCCGGACGCACGCCGGGGCGATGGCCATTGGGCGTGTTCGCGAGCGCGTGCGTACGCTCACCGATGCCCTCGTTCGCGATCGAACTCAGGAGCGACATATCGGCGCCCGCGCAGAAGCCACGGCCGGAGCCGGTCAGCAAAATCACGCGCACTTTTTCGTCTTTTTCGGCTTCGCACATCGACGCGCGTACTTCACGCTCCATCGTTCCGGTCCAAGCGTTGAGTTTGTCGGGACGATTCAGCGTGATCGTGGCGACGCGGTCGGAAACTTGATACAGCGTCTCTTCGAGGGCCATGCAGTTGGAATTATATCAGCGCAGCGGCCTGATTGATGAGGTTGTGAACGCGCTTGTCGAAATGGCGGAAGCGCTCGTCCTGCGTCTGGCCGCGATTGAACCGCACGTAAATCTGCTGGATGACGACAGCCAGTTTGAAGAGCGCAAAGACCTCGTAATAGTTGATGAGCGAAACGCCGCGGCCGGTTTTTTCAGCGTAGGCGCCCAGCAGTTCGTCACGCGTGTACCAGCCGGGTTGGCCGGTGATGGTTGGCTTCATGCCGCCGGGATCGCTCGGCTGCGCCCAATACGTCAGGATGACGCCCAAGTCCACCAGCGGATCGCCCACGGTGGACATCTCCCAATCGAGCAGGGCTTCGACGCGGCTGGGGTCCTGGCAGTTCAGCATCATGTTGTCGAGCTTGAAATCGTTGTGGACCAGCGTGGGCTTGGGCGACTCCGGCATGCGATCGTTGAGCCATTGGATGATGCGGTCCATCAGAGGATTCTCTTCGGTCTTGGCGCGATTCCAGCGGTCGAACCAGCCGCGGACCTGGCGCTCCAGGAAACCTTCGGGCTTCCCGAGCGAGACCAGACCATGTTTTTCAATGTCGACCGAGTGCAGTTGCACCAGGCAGTCGACAAAACCACGGCTGACCAGCTTCTGATAATCGGGAAACGCGGCGAGCTCAGGTGGAATGCTGTCGCGCACGATGATTCCGTGGCGGCGCTCCATGATGAAAAAGACGGCGCCGAGGATGGATGTATCCTCGCACAAGAGGAACACCTCAGGCGCGGGCGGAAAAACCGGATGGACAGCCCTCAGCACCCTGTATTCGCGCGCCATGTCGTGCGCTTTGGGCGCGACTGGGCCGAGCGGTCCGCGACGCAACACATATTCGCGCGCCGGCGTCTTCAGTAGATACGTGAGATTGGAATGGCCGCCGGGAAACTGCTCGATGGCGAAGTTGCCGGCGCCTTCCAGTTTGTCACGCAGGTAGTTGGTCAGGGCCTCGAGGTTCAGCTCTTCGCCGGCCCGGACTGTAGCGGTGTCAATCATTGCTCAAACGATTATGATAAGTCACCGCTCTGCCACGTTTTGATTTCGCGCTTTTTCATGCGCTTCGCTCTGGGCGCGTGCCGGGACGATTCGGGAGGGTTCCTTCGGATATGGAAGAACTCTCCATGCAACGTCTCATCCTCGCCTACAAGAATTTCGCCGCGAACAAAAACATCAGCCACATCGGGCTGGGCGTTTCGGCTCCGAACACTTGCAAGGTACTGCGGCGCGAGGGCATCGCAGTGGAAGTGTGTGGCCAGTTTGTGAGCCCGGCGGAATTGCTGGAGCGGCTGCGCGAACAACCCGCCAGCCACGTGGTGGTTTCCGCGCTCGGATGCCATCGATGGAGACGCATCGGCTGGAGGCTACGCACACCAATACGCGATTTGCGATGAACTGCCATTCCAACGTCGGGCTTCTGCAGGCCGATTCCAATAGTGTGACGCTGGTGCGCGACGCGATGGTTATCGAAGCAGCGACGCCGAATTTTCATCTGGCCGACAACAGGATGAAGTTCTGCAAGTGGGTTCGCTCGGCGTACTCGCGACCCTGCGCGTTTCTTCCTAATCTTTACTACCCGGACAATTCACTGATGCCCTCGCCTCCGCTTTATAACGGCGGGACGCTGCGGATGGGCGCGTTCGGCGCAACACGGGCGTTAAAAAACTTCACGAGCGCGGCGGGCGCGGCGCTGGATATTTCGCGCCGGTATAAATCGAACCTCGAGCTCTGGGTCTCGGCGGGAGAACGGAAGGCGGCGGGGAAACGATTCTGCGTTCCGCGCACGCGAATGCTGGATGGCCTGTCGCATGTGAAGTTGATCGAGAACGGCTGGCAGAGCTGGCCGAAGTTCCGGCAAAGCGCGTGCACACGCATCTGCCAATGCAGCCGAGCTATGCCGAGTCGTTCAACATGGTGACGGCGGACGGCGTCGCCAAGGGCGTGGCCTTCTGTCGTTTCGCACGCCATCGATTGGGTTCCTGACCACTGGAAGGCCATGATGAATAACGTGCTCGACATCACGCGTGTTGGGCGTGACCTGCTTTCCGATCCGTATGCGCCGCAGGAAGGCTTGGAGGCGTTGAAGACGCACAAGACCCAAGCATCAAAGCGTGGAAGGAATTCCTCAGCCTCAATTACACGGCCCAAGATTAAAGAATCAGCATGCAGTCGCCATAAGAATAGAAGCGATAGCCTGCTTCGACGGCGTATTGATAGGCTGACAACACGAACTCACGTCCGGCGAACGCGCAGGCCAGAATGAACAGGCTCGACTCGGGCAAATGAAAATTTGTGAGCATGGCGTTGGTGCGCTGGAATTCGAAGCCAGGGCGGATGAACAAGTCGGTTTGATGAGTGCGGCCGAGATACAGGCTCTCGACGGCGCGGACGGAGGTGGTTCCGGCGCAAATGACGCGATTGGCGCGGCGAATGATCGCGGCATTTTGCTCGTTGACCTCGAAACGCTCCGCATGCAGGGAGTCGCCGCGAACCGGCTGGAAGGTTCCGAGGCCGACGTGCAAGGTCACGTACGCGATCTCAGCGCCCGTGTCGCGGCATTGTTCGAGAATCTCCGGCGTGAAGTGCAAGCCAGCTGTCGGCGCCGCAACTGATCCGGTCTGGCGCGCGAAGACCGTCTGGTAGCGCTCGCGATCGGCGGGCGAGTCGGTGCGTTTGATGTAAGGCGGCAGGGGCACGTGGCCGATTCGATCGAAGAGTTGGTACATGTCGCCGGAATGATCGAAGCGGACGGTGCGCTCGCCGAATTCGCCGCGCGCGACGATCTCCGCTTCCGTATCGGGAAACCGAATCCGCTCGCCGACACGTATTTTTCGCCCCGGATGCACGAGCGCCGTCCAGGTCCGAGCATCGGCTGACACCGGCTCGAGCAGAAAGACCTCTACTTCGCCCGAAAGGTTCTCGTGACGTTTCGGATTGCGCTTGCCGACCGGAAGCGAGTGCACGCCGACGCGATGGCCAAGCAGACGTGACGGGAACACCTTGGAATCGTTCAGCACCAGGCAGTCGCCCGTGCGCAGATAGCCAGGGAAGTCCCGAAACATGCGATCCCCCCAGCGCTCGGCGGCGCGATCGAGGACCAGCATGCGAGCTCCCGCGCGATCCGCCAACGGCTCCTGCGCAATCGACGATGCGGGAAGATGATAATTAAACGGACTGAGATCCAACACTCACCATACCAATGCGCATATTGGGAATCGAGACATCGTGCGATGAGACTGCGGCCGCAGTGGTGGACGACGGCCGCGAGATTTTGTCGTCCGTGGTGGCGTCGCAGTTAGAGACGCACGGAAAATACGGCGGCGTGGTTCCCGAGCTAGCCTCGCGCGAGCATCTGCGCGCCATTGTGCCGGTTGTAAGGACGGCGCTCGAGCGGGCGCACACCACGCTCGACCAACTCGCCGCGATTGCCGTCACCGAAGGTCCGGGACTGGTCGGCTCGCTGCTGGTCGGAATCACCTACGCCAAATCGCTGTGCTTCGTGCGCGGTCTGCCGTTGATCGGTGTGAATCACATCGAAGGGCATATTCACGCGGTGCTGCTCGAGGCGGGCGACAAGATCGAGTTCCCTGCCCTCGCGCTGGTAGTGAGCGGCGGACACACGCATCTTTTTGAAGTACGCGAAGGGTTCGAGTATCGGCTGCTTGGCAAAACGCGGGACGATGCAGCCGGCGAGGCGTACGACAAAGTCGCCAAACTGCTCGGCTTCCCCTATCCGGGCGGCCCAATCATCGATCGGCTGGCGCCCTACGGCGATCCTGACGCCGTCAGATTCACGCGGGCGCGCATGAAAGGAAATCCGCTCGACTTCAGCTTCAGCGGACTGAAAACCGCGGTTCTGCGCTGGACCGAACAGCACGATATTGCCCAAGAGATCGCGGCTCGGCGTGCCTTGCGGCAGCCGACACTCGAAGATTGGCTCGCTGCTACCCCTCAGGCCACGCTAGACCTGCTGGCTTCGTTTCAGAAAACCGTGATCGACGAACTCCTCCGGCGGTTGGCGGCATCGGCGGACGAGACCGGAGCGCGGTCGCTGATCGTGTCGGGAGGCGTCGCGTCGAATGCCGGGCTTCGAGCCGCCGCGAGGCAAGGAAACCTGCCAGGCCCCGTGTTCTTCCCGACGCCTTCACTTTCCACCGACAATGCCGCCATGATCGCGGCTGCGGCGTTCCTGAAACTGGCGTGCAAGGCGTTTGCGGACTTCACGTTGCGTGCCGACGCCAACCTCACGCTCGCATCGAAGAAAAAAATCGGCCCGATTGTCGATTTCCAGCGCCCCGGTTCGTCATTAAGGCGGCAGTAACGACAAACCAAGGAGATCCAAATGCAACTACGACACCTTCTCATCACCGGATTCGTGGCGCTGGCGAGCCTTTTGGCAGCTAGTCCCAAGTCCGATTCTTCAATCGATGCGCACACCGCTTTCGCCCGTCTCAAGACGCTGGTGGGCGAGTGGGAGGCCAATATGCCCGATGGAAAAGCGCACCTCAGTTACGAACTCACAGGCGGCGGGACAGTGCTTGTGGAGCGTGAAAGCGCCGATAAGATGCCGGGCATGATGACCATGTATCATCTTGACGGCGACCGCTTGATTCTGACGCACTACTGCATGACCGGCAATCAACCGCGCATGCAAGCGCGCGCGTTCAATCCCGAAACCGGCGAGATCAAGTTTCAATTTCTGGACGCGACTAATCTCGCCAATCCCAACGCCGGCCACATGCACAACGCGACGTTTCGCCTCATCGATCACGATCACGTCGTCGCGCAGTGGCAATTCTACGAAAACGGCGCGCCGAAGATGGCCGAGGACTTCCAGTACACTCGGATACGATAGGAGACAATCATGCCACTCTACATGCTCCTGCTTCACGGCGATCCGAAGGCGTGGAATTCGCTCAGCCCCGAAGAAATGCAGAAGGCCACCGAACGATACATGGCCTGGGTGAAAAAGCCATTCACGAAAGATGCCAAGCGACTCGGTGACGATCCCGGCAAGGTGATCCGCAAGCCGAAGGGCAGTCAGCCGCGCACCACCGACGGCCCCTACAGCGAAACCAAAGAAGTGCTGGGCGGTTACTATACCATCGAAGCGGCCAGTTACGACGAAGCGGTAAATCTGGCCCTCGAGCATCCGCAGCTCGATTACGGCGGCGCGGTGGAAGTGCGGCACGTCTACGGCACCTAGGCCGGCCGTGGGCGAAGGGTCGCAACCGGACATTCTGCTGGAGCACCTGTTCCGGCGCGAGGCCGGGCGGATGGTCGCGTTTTTTGCGCGGCTGTTCGGCCCGGCCCATCTCGATTTGGCCGAGGAGACTGTCCAGGAAGCCATGCTGCGCGCCCTCCAGACCTGGCCCTACCAGGGCGTCCCGGAGAATGCGGCGGCGTGGCTGTTTCGAGTGGCGCGCAACTCGGCGATCGACGCGATTCGGCGACGGAAGATGCAGGCCGGCGAAGCGATGCTGGCCGAAATTGCGCGCGGCGATTCGATTCGTGAGGTCGACCCGCTTATAGAGGAACAGCTCCGCGACGACGAGCTGCGCATGATTTTCATGTGCGCGCATCCGGAGATTTCTGAGGAAGCGAGCGTCGCGTTGAGCCTGAAAACGGTCGGCGGTTTCAGCGTCCGCGAGATTGCTCGGGCGTTCCTGGCCGACGAGGCCACCATCGCTCAGAGACTGGTGCGCGCCAAGCGCCAGATTCGCGAGCGCGGTTTATCCATCGAGATGCCGCATGGCGAGGAGCTGAAGCAGAGGCTCGATTCGGTGCTCGAAACCATTTATCTGATCTTCAACGAAGGTTACGCGGCACACGAGGGCGAGGACTTGATCCGGCGCGATCTCTGCGAAGAGGCGTTGCGCCTCGGGCAGCTCGTGGCGACGTCTTCCATCTCGACACCCAAAGCCAACGCGCTGGTGGCGATGATGGCACTGCAAGCCGCGCGGCTTGCGGCTCGCGTCGACGAGGCCGGCGAGCTGGTGCTGCTCGAAAAGCAGGATCGGAATCGCTGGGACCGCGAGCTGATCGGGCTGGGTTTTCATCATTTCAATTTGTCGATGGCGGGCGACGAGGTGACGGAATATCACGCGCAGGCAGCAATTGCGGCGACGCACGCTCGCGCTGGTGACGCCGAGTCGATCGAGTGGCCATGGATTTTGCAGTTTTACGATCAGCTACTCGAGATCAATCCGTCGCCGGTGGTGGCGCTGAATCGAGCTGTCGCGGTGGCGAAGGTTCGCGGCCCCGAAGAGGCGCTGGCGGAAGTGGATCACCTGGAGAAAAGAAAGCTCCGGGATTACTACTTGCTGCTGGCGGTGCGCGGGCATCTGCTGCTCGAGTTGGGCCGGACTTCGGAAGCGGCGGCGAATTTCGAAGCCGCGCTGAAGCTGCCGTGTTCGGAGCCGGAGCGCCGGTTTCTGCGACGGAAACTGGAGGCGTGTCGATCGCCGTCAGCGTCCGAATAGCGCTTCCACCGCGCCAATAAGGATACAGATCACCGCGAAACCGCCCGTGCCGTAGAGCACCCACCAGGGCGTCGCGCGCAGAATTTCCTCAGAGGTGTTGCTGGTTGCCGAAGGGATGGCCGAAACTTCAATATGCGCAGGTTCTTTCGTCGACGGAGTCAAGCCTTCCCATCGTGAAGGCAGGACGGTGAAGGCTGAATAGCACTTTTTGCGTTTCCGTAACGGTACCGGGCAACGCCAGTTCTAGAATCAGCTCACATGACCACCGCGGTTCGCTTGCGGCTGTAGCCGAAATAAATCGCTAGCCCGATCATCAGCCAGGCGAAGAAGCGTATCCAGGTCTCGAGCGGCAGGCTCAACATCAGTACCAGGCAGCACAGGATGGATATCGCCGGCAGCAGCGGGACCAGTGGGACGCGGAATCCGCGCGGACGATCCGGCTGCTTTTTGCGCAGCACGATCACGCCGGCGGAAACGAGAATAAACGCAAATAGCGTGCCGATGTTCGACACGTCGGAGAACCAAGCGACGTCAAAGATGCCGGCTGGGATTCCGACGGCAAACCCCGCCACCCAGGTGGAGACATGCGGCGTCTTGAATTTCGGATGCACGCGCGAGAAAACGTCGGGCAGAAGCCGATCGCGCGACATGGCGAACCAGATGCGCGCTTGGCCGTACTGAAACACCAGCAGCGAAGACAGCATCCCCAGCAGCGCGCCCGCTGTGACGATTAGCCGCAGCCGGTTCATGCCGATCGCCTTCAACGCGTTGGCTACTGGCGCATCGTTGTTCAATGTCGACCAGTTCGCGATGCCGGTCAGCACCAGCGAGACCGAGCCGTAGAGTACGGCGCAGATCAGCAACGTTGCGAAAATTCCAATCGGCATATCGCGCTGCGGCCGCCCGCATTCCTCAGCCGCGGTCGAAACCGAATCGAAGCCGATGTAGGTGAAGAATACAATCGCCGCGCCCGTGAGCACGCCCGAATAACCATGCGGCATGAACGGATGCCAGTTGCCGGTGTTCACGGCCTTCATGGCGCCGAAAACGAACAACAGGATGGCAACGATCTTGATCATCACCATGGCGTTGTTGGTTTGCGCGCTCTCGCGCACGCCGCGCACCAGGATGTAGGTCAGAATCAGCAAGACCACGAACGCTGACAGATTGAACCACGCGCCGGTGCGCTGTCCTTCTTCAAAGATGGGCTGCGACAGCTCCTTCGGCAAATGGAAGCCGAACAGGTTGTCGAGAATATCGTTTAAATAGGCCGAAAATCCGACCGCGACGCTCATATTCGAGAACGCGTATTCGAGGATGAGATCCCAACCGATGATCCAGGCGAAAATTTCGCCGAGCGTCGCGTAGGAATAGGTATAGGCGCTGCCCGCGATCGGAATCATGGACGCGAGCTCGGCATAACAGATGGCCGCGAATCCGCACGCAATCGCGACCAGAACGAACGAGAGAGAAATTGCCGGACCCGCGCCCACTCGCCCACTAAGCGTCGCGGCGTGTCCGCCGTTCAGCAGCAGATCGAGCACGGGGGCTTTCAAAAGCGATTTGCCCGCGTAGTGCTCCCCCGCCGCCGCGGTACCCGTGACGGTGAAAATTCCGGACCCGATCACCGCACCGATGCCGAGCGCCACCAAACTCCAGACACCCAGGCTCTTGCTGAGCCGGCGCTCCGGCTCTTCCGAAGACGCGATCAGTTGATCGATGTTCTTGGTGCGGAGGAGGGTCGAGGACATCGAAGCCGTTTAGCGCTTCACTTGCCCTTTGGCCATATGCGTAACTTTTTTCTTCATCGATCCACGCGCGACCCCGGCGGCGCGTTTGGCTTTCGGCGCGGCCTTCTTACGCGCGGCTCGCTTCAATTTCTTGCGTTCTGCTTTGTCGGTGATCTTCTTCGTGTTCATTCGTGTGTGTGAGTTATTCCTCTTCGATACCCGCGTACTTCTCGATCAGCTTCTTTAGGCCGTGCCCTTGGAAGCTAATGGTGAGCTTAGCATCCTCGCCGTCGCCTTCGCGGCGCAGGATGGTTCCGAGTCCGTACTTGGGATGTCGGACGGTTGCGCCAGCGCGCAGGCCTTTTTTGCGCGGCGCGGGGATAGGAGGGCGAACTTGGGGTTGCGGGGCGCGCGGTTGAGCCACGGCGGCCGGCTTCGGCGCTGAGGCCTGCGCTGGTTGTCCACGCTCGGCAAAAAATTGTTGGATGTTCTCGACAGAATTGTACGTTTTGCCGGTGTACAGATTACGCTTGGCGGTCTCCCGCACTTCGCTCTGTTCGGCGAAGAGATCCACTTGCGGCGCGCGCTGGCGCGGATTCACATCGTTGACCAGCGCCTGCGGAACTTCCGCCAGGAATCGCGATGGGATGGATGCTTCCGTCTGACCTCCGCCCCAGCGCCGGCGGTATCGCGCCGATGTCAGGAATAACCGCTTCTCGGCGCGTGTCATTCCGACGTAACAAAGCCGCCGCTCTTCCTCCATGGCCGCTTTGGAATCGAGCGAGCGCGAGTGCGGGAACAAACCTTCTTCCATGCCCGCGAGAAACACGTTCGGGAACTCGAGGCCCTTGGCATTGTGCAGCGTGAGCAGCGAGATTTGCGCGCCTTGATCGAGCTGATCCGTGTCGGCAACGAGCGCCGCATGATCCAGAAACTCGGCCACGCCTTCGCCGCGTTCACCCGCTTCGGAGGCGGCATTCACGAGTTCGTTCAGGTTAGCCACGCGCGATTCGGAATCAGGGTCCTTGCCCGCTTCGAGCATGTCGAGATACCCCGTCCGCTCGAGAATCGCTTCCAGAATCTCGCTCACTTTCGCGGTGGCGAGCATCGCCGCAAGTTCGTTGACCATCATGCGGAACGCTTTGAGCGACGCCTCAGCTCGCGTGGGAAACAAATTTTCATCCAGCATCCGCCCGATCGCCGACCACACGCTGATCTCATGCTCGAGCGCGTATTGCTCAATCTGATCGATCGTGCCTTTGCCAATCCCTCGCGCCGGCGTGTTGACGATCCGCAGCAGGCTGACCGAATCGTGCGGGCTTGCGAGAATCTTCAAATACGCGAGCGTGTCCTTGATCTCGGCCCGCTGGTAAAAACTGAATCCGCCCAGCACCACATACGACCGCCCATAGCGCCGCAGCGCTTCTTCGATCTGCCGTGACTGAAAATTCGTCCGATACAGCACGGCAACGCGCTCGTCGGGTGCAGCCGTCAGCAGCTTATCGATGCTATCGGCGATGAACAGCGCCTCCTGCTCGCCATCGAAGGCTTCGTAGCGGCCGATCTTCTGCCCCGCCCCGGCTTCGGTCCATAGCCATTTCCCCTTGCGCTCCGTGTTGTTCGCCACCACCGCGCTGGCGGCTTCCAAAATGTTCTTGGTCGAGCGGTAATTCTGCTCCAGCCGAATTACAGTGGCATTTGGAAAATCGCGCTCGAAATCCAGGATGTTGCGGATGTCGGCGCCGCGCCAGCTATAAATCGATTGGTCCTCATCGCCCACCACGGCCACGTTCTTGCGCGCTTCGGTGAGCAACCGCATCAGCTCGTATTGGCTGCGATTGGTGTCCTGGTATTCGTCGATCATGACGAATTCGAATCGTCGGTTATATTGCCGCCGCAAATCCGTGTCGTGCGCGAGCAACCGCACGGCTTCAAGCAGCAAATCGTCGAAGTCGAGCGCATTCGCCTGGCGCAGTTGTGCTTCGTAGCGCTCGTAGATCGACGCCAGCTGCGACGTCTTTTGGTCGGTTGCTGCCGCGTAGATCTCTTGCGGCGTGTTCTTGCTGCTTTTCTTGTGGCTGATCCATGACGTGACCGCGCGGTACTGCATGAATTTTTCATCCAGCCCGAATAACTTGAAGAGCGACTTGATCACCGCGAGCTGGTCGTCTTCGTCATAGATCGTGAATCGGGGCGTGAATCCGGGCCGGATGTCAGCCAACCGCGCGCCATCGCGCCTCAACAACCGAACGCAAAAGGAGTGAAAAGTGGAAACTAGCGGCCGCTCGCGTGACCCGACGCCGCCGAGCAGGTTG
>DASQJA010000237.1:0-4059 GCA_035631275.1 Bryobacteraceae bacterium | reverse complement strand
CAGATGCCGCGCAGCGTGGCGCGCTCGGGCGAATCGCCGAAGAAGACACTGACAATCGCGCCTGCGAGGGTGAAGAAGAAGTGCGACCACAAACGCCGCCATTCGTGAATGTTCTTCCACGAGAAAAGGATGAAATTCTGCTTGAGCACCGCGTCGATCTGCGAGGCTGCGAACTTCTTGCCGATCGTGCCGCGGTGCTCGTGATAGACGACGCTGGCCGGCTGATACAGGACCTTCCAGCCGCGCTTCCAGGCCTGGTAGCCGAGATCGGTATCTTCGAAGTAAAAAGGCCGAAAAAGCTCGTCAAATCCGCCGAGCTCGAGAAATTTTCTGCGGTCGAACGCGCACGATCCGCCGCCGCCATAAAAACATGGGAACAGGGACGTGACCGCCGAGTCGATTCGATGGCCCACCTTCAGGCCGCCGTTTTCCCACCAGCCTTGCGTCAGTCCGGTTTCTTCGCGTTTCTTCGCGGGATCGCTGAAAAAAATCTGGCAGGAGACGGCGAACACTTTTTCATCTGTGAACCCGGCGAGCAGCGGCGGGAGGAAGTCCGGTTCCACACGCATGTCGCTGTTCAGCAGTACGACGACATCATTGCGTGCCACGCGAAAACCTTCGTTCGATCCGCCGCCGAAGCCGAGATTGCGATCGAGCGCCAGCACACGCACCGCAGGAAAGTACTCGCGCAGAAATTCGGCGCTGCCGTCGCTCGAGCCGTTGTCGATCACGAGAATTTCGTTCTTATCACTCCCCGCGAGCGCCGCCTGAATCGGGGGAAGATATTTGGCGAGCAGATCGCGGCCATTCCAGTTGGGAATCACCACGGAAGCTCCATCGAGAGAGGGCAGCCTGTCGACCGGTGGCCGCTTGGATCGCAGAGTCGCGAGCAGGTCCGCCGCGGCAATCGACAGAATTGCCACTGTCATCAGCACGGGCGAAAGAATCAACAGCGGGAGTGATCGCAGAACGCGCCAGAGTGTGGTGAGGAAGGTTCTCACTGGCGGCGCGGCTCCTCGGTAAGGCGCGCCACGACGCAAGGCCGTGGTGGCGATTGCTCTTCTGCGCGAGGAGGCCACCGCCTCCTGTGGCGCTCAGGATGGATCGATATCGGGACCAACGCTCATCTTACGGCCCAGACGGACCCAACGGGAAGTGCGCACCATCTCGAGCTTCGCGGCCAACTCGGCCCGCTGCGCTTCGAGACGCTGAGCCCAGTGTGTCCGCTCGACCATGGTTGCTTCCGAAGCTTCCAGCAAACGCACACACTCGGCGAGCTCGTCGCACTTGGCGGCGATCTCCCGGGTCAGGCGTGTCTCCGTGTCCAAGGCCCATACGGTTTTCGTTCGATTTTCCTCTTCAAGCTCGCGAATCTTGTTCTCGTAAGCGCCACTCAACGATTCGATTTCGTTTTGCAAATACAAGATACGCTGGCCGGCGGCTTCGAGCTCAGCGCCGAGAGAAGCCGCCCATCGGTTGCTGGTCTCGAGCTGCTTGTTGACTTCGGCGTGCAGTTGGAGCAAAGAATCGCGATCGGCTTGCGTTGTCGCGAGCCATTCACGCGTCGTCGCGAGCTCTTGTTCGAGCAGTTGGATGTGCCGCTCGCGTTCGCGCAGCAAGTTAGCTGCTGCGGGGACATATACAAAGTCGCGTGTTTCGGGCAGCGGATCGAATGAGCATAGTCCGACGAGAAAGTGGGCGTCGGAGGCGTCACTACCGCGGTCGATACGGACAGCCGCGGACCCTCCAGGCTTTTCCTGATGGAATGCAAACGCCTCGACACGATTCTGAAGCAGCAAACGAACGTTGCCGAAAACCGTTTGGAGTTCGGCCACGAATTCGCCGGCTTCGAATTCGTGGGTGTGGAAGGGATTGGGGCCAGTTTTGGCGCGCGATTCGGTGTAGTAGAGGCCGTTCGGCGAAGAAACGATCAGCAGTCCGTCGCGCTTCAGGACGCGCGCGCACTCCTGGAGGAAGGTGCGTTGGTCGGTCAAATGTTCGATGACTTCGAAAGCGACCACCAGGTCAAAGGTGTGAGATGCAAACGGCATTGAGCTAGCCGAGGAAAGAGCGAAGTGGATGCCGGGTTGCAAAAAGTGCGACTGCGCGTAGTCGATCGCGTCGCTCGCAATATCGACTCCGACCACGCCGGCGGCCACCGAGGCGAGCTCCGCAGAGCCGTAACCGGTGCCGCAGCCGGCATCCAGCACTTTGCGCCCGCTCGCGTACTGGCGCGCGAAGGCATAGCGCGCCAGGTGTTCGCTCCAAAGGTCGTCGTTCACCTGGCCGGGAACGACGCGTTCGCCGGTGAACTCAACCAACACTCGACTCCGCGTGCGTCAATGCAGGCGCGGTGTTTGTGAGGCAGCGGTTCAGTTCTACGCGGCAGGGGAAATGAATATAGCCGTAAATGTGATCTTCGCCCGGACCCGTTTGCAGCACGATGGCGGTGTCGATCCAATCGCAATTCGTGTAGTTGTGCAGGCTGCCGTCAGCGACGGCCGGCGAGAAGGAGAAGGGCGACGCGTAGAGCTCAGGAAGCTGTAGATGGAAGTCAACCGTGTAGATGTCGCCGGACGCCATGGGAGGCAGGTCGAATCCCTCGCGCGCCGTATTCGTGCCTGCGAAATCGAGACCGACATGGTTCCGCATGATGAATCCGACGATGGGCAGGGTGATGTCATCATTCGCGCGGACACTGATGCGTACGACGATGCTCGAAGATGGTTCGAGAATATAGACCGGCTGTCCCGCGGTATCGAGCACCGCAATTCCGAGAACCTCCGCGCGGCCGTCACCGAAGCGATGATCCACATTGGGAATCGTGTCAACAATCTCGGGCGCGGTAACGCGCTCGTGTGGTTCGGTCTGGGCCTTACGGTGCGCGCGCGTGATGTAGGCGTTGTCTTTCTGGACCATCGCTGCGGAATACTTAGCCGCGACGACATCCGTGTTGCCGAGTTCCTTGATGCGTCCGCCCTCAAGCCATAGAGCACGATCGCCGATCGATTTTACTTCTGACATGGCGTGCGAGACGAATAAGATCGTGACGCCGTTGCCGCGGAGCTCGTGCACCTTCCTGAGACAGCGCTGGCGGAAGTACATGTCGCCAACCGCCAGGGCCTCGTCGACCAGAAGAATTTCCGGATCGACGTGAATCGCTACCGCAAACGCTAGGCGAACTGCCATGCCGCTCGAATACGTTTTTACAGGCTGATCGATGAAGGCGCCGATTTCGGCGAATTCCTCGATCTGGCGGAATTTGCCGTCGATTTCTTTGTGAGAGAGACCGAGAATTGCTGCGCTGACGTAGACGTTATCGCGGCCCGTGAATTCAGGATTGAATCCCGTACCTAGTTCGAGCAGAGCCGCCACGCGCCCGCGTACGCGGACATCGCCGCTGGTCGGGTGAAGGATGCCGGCGACCATTTGCAGCAAGGTGCTCTTACCGGAACCGTTCTCGCCAACTACGCAGAATGTCTCACCAGGATAAATTTCGAAGCTGACTTCGCGGAGCGCCCAAAAGTCAGTATGGAAAGACCGGCGATTGAATAGGGCCAGCTCTTTGAGGCGCGCGCTGGGTTTGGAATAGATGGGATAGCTTTTTGAAACAGCGCGGAACTCGACGACTGGGGAAGACACTCAACTCGAATCTACTGGAGGGGAAGAAAGCTGTCAAATGACTTCAGGGCGACCGCCGACTCCCGCTTTTGCCAACCTCCAATTTCTCGGACGCGGTGAAACCGCCGCTAGCAGTGAGGCCTTTTGTTCTCACTCTGCTTTCGTTCCGTTTGAGGCCGCACGTCGAGGATGCCGGTAGCCGCCCCGATGAGCAATCGTAGATTCGATAAAACCTCCTACGGTTACTACTAGAGGCTTTCTAACCTTCCCTTAGCCTCCAGCATTAAGATAATCTAATGTTCAGAAATAGTCAAGCATTTTAATGATTTAGCCTGGTACGGTTGACTTAGATGCGGGCTTCCCAATACGCTTGAGAAGGCGGCTCTTCTTGCCGGTGTAGCTCAGGTGGTTAGAGCGACGGTCTCATAATCCGTAGGT
>DASQJA010000236.1:0-2521 GCA_035631275.1 Bryobacteraceae bacterium | reverse complement strand
TGGACACCGCGGATCACGCTCACCGGCCCGGTCGTGAAGGATAAAATTGCGATCACCCAGTCGTTTGAATATAGATTTGTCCGAACGCCGGTCTATAGTCTTCCGCCGCTCGATCGCGACACGAAGTTCGAAAGCATTGATTCGTTCACGCAAATAGACGCAAATCTGACGACGCGACAATCTCTCACTGCTTCGCTCGCCCTGTATCCGGAAAAGTTAAATTATCTCGGACTGAACACGTTCGCGCCTCAGCCGGCAACGCCCGACTTTCACCAGCGAGGCTACATGGCTTCGCTGCAGCATCGCGACGCGATCGGCGAGGACTCTTTGCTCGTTTCGCAGTTCAGCTACAAACGGTTCGATGTCGACCTCACTGCGAATAGCGGCGATCCGTACCAACTCCTGGTCGAGACCACGACGGGTGGATTTTTTGATCGCCAGAAGCGCAACACCTATCGCACGGAGTGGCAGGAGACTTACCAATTCGGGGCCCGCGGCCTCGGCTCCCACCAGTTCAAGATCGGATCTAACTTCGCTCATAGCAACTATGACGGGTCTGTAGACCTTCTGCCGGTGAACATCTTCGGTGGAGTCGGATTTCCGATCGAGCGCATCGGGTTCGGGCCAGCTTCCCGATTTGGCGTTCGCCAAAACGAACTGGCGTGGTTCGTGGCCGACACGTGGAAGCCGCTTCAACGGCTAACCATCGATCTCGGCCTGCGATTTGACTGGGACTCCGTGACATCGTCCACGCATGCGGCGCCGCGGGCAGGGTTCGCCCTCTTGCTGACGAAGGACCAGAAAACCATATTGAAGGGTGGAGCGGGCCTATTCTACGACCGCGTTCCCCTCAATATCGCTACTTTTCCGTTTCTTCCGGGCCGCACAGCGACCACTCTCGCGGCATCGGGAGAGGTGCTATCCTCCTTGGATTTTGCAAATGTGATCCCTTTCGGCTTGCGCAACCCGCGAACCGTGGGCTGGAACGTGGAGCTGGACCGCGAACTGACCTCAGCTCTCTTGGTGCGGGGTGGATACCAGCAACGCAATACCTCAGGGGATTTCACACTCGATCCTGCGACCATTCCGGGCATTCTCGCACTCACGAACCACGGCGGAAGCTTCTATCGCGAGATACAAGTGACCACGCGGTACAAGATCCGCCGCGCCACCGTGAACGCCAGCTACGTCCGGTCGAAAGCGTACGGGAACCTGAACGACTTCAATCAGTTTTTCGGCAACGATCCCGTAGCTGTGATCGAGCCGGATGGACGTGGCCGCCAGCCGTTCGATGCTCCAAACCGGTTTCTGGCCTGGGGCGAATGGGCCGCACCCTTCAAGCTGACGCTGCTTCCCGTGCTGGATGTTCATACCGGATTCCCGTGGTCACGAATCAATCAGGAGCGCGAGTTCGTGGGGCAGCGCGATTCGGAGCGCTATCCGCGGTTCACGTCATTCGATCTGCAGGTGACGCGGCCGGTGAGGCTGCCGATTCCGCACGAAAGGCTGAAAACCCGCATCGGGTTCAGCGTTTTCAACCTGTTCAATCACTTTAACCCCCGCGATGTGCAGAACGACATCGACAGCGCCCGCTATGCCGCGCTGTTCAACGGTGTAGGGCGCACGTTCCGGGGCAAATTCGTTTTGGATTTCTAAACTATGAGCCGCAACCTAATTCTGACGATTTCGGCGATGGCACTGGCCGCGAGCAGCCTGCCTGCGGAGATGCCGAGTCCCGACCAGGTGATTGCCCGAATGCTCGAGCGCGACCGCGAGCTGCAGTCCAGCCTCGAAGGCTACACGGCGCGGCGCCACTACGTCCTGGAAAACAACCGCCATCACAAGCGCGCTGAAATGTTGGTGCGCGTCACGTGCGTCAGAGATGGTTCGAAAGAATTCGAAATTGTCTCGTCTGCCGGGTGGGGAGTCGCGCGCAACCATGTCTTCCCGAGGCTGCTCGAGGCAGAAACCGACGCCTCTCAGCCGGGTTCGCGGGAACGATCGCGCATCATTCCCGAGAACTATTCCTTCCAAATGGCGGGCATGGAGACCGTGAATGGCCGGCCGACTTATGTGATCGAAGTGACGCCCAAAACTTCGAACAAGTATCTGATGAAGGGAAAAATCTGGGTCGATGCCGAAGAATACGCGATCGTGCGGATTGAAGGCCAGCCGGCAAAGAATCCTTCGTTTTGGACCAAGAGCGTTCATTTTGTGCACACCTACGCCAAACAGGGGCCGTTCTGGTTTCCTCAATCCGATGAATCGGTGACTGATGTACGGATCCTGGGCGCGACCGACTTGAAGATCGACTATTTCGCCTATTTGGCCAACGACAACGCGGCGCCACTGGCACAAGCGAGCGAACGGAGCCTGCCGTGAACAAGCGCCGGGAATTAACGTTGGCGGCGGCAGGATTTCTGCTACTGGCCTTCGTGGCGTCGCGGATCGGCTGGCACGCCGTGGAAAGAGAGTTGGCAGCGGTACGAGGCGGGATTGCCATCATAGTCGCGCTCAGCCT
>DASQJA010000235.1:0-18271 GCA_035631275.1 Bryobacteraceae bacterium | reverse complement strand
CGACGCGCGGCTGCCAAAACATCCAGGCCTTGCGCAGGAGCTTACCTAGAATCCAACTATCGATGTTGCCGCCCTGATTGTGGCGCACGTCAATGATCAGACCTTGGCGGTCAAAGACTGGATAATATTCTTCTTCCCACTGGTTGATGTCGTTGGATGTCATCGCGCGCAAGTGAACGTAGCCCATGCTTCCGTGCGAAGCTTCTTCGACCTTCTGGCGGCGCGTGAATTCCCATTCGCGATAACGCAGGTCGAGGTCATCTTGCATGGAGACCGGCTTGACAAGTACATCGCGAGCTTCGGCGCCGGTTTTTGGCTTAACGCGCAGCAGCACGTGTTTCCCCGCTTCGTTGCGGAGCAGTTCGCCGGCGCCGCCCGTTGAGAGCGCGTCGCGCCCGTTGATCGCGACGATTACGTCGCCTTCCGACACGTCGACGCCCGGCCGTGCGAGGGGCGGGCGCTTGTCCGGGCGATCGGGATCGGACTTGTAGATATGTTGCACCATGTAACCGCCGGCGGTCGCATCGCGCTCAAGCAAAGCGCCTAATGAAGAGGTCTGGACTTGATCCGGGCCACGGCGAATATCCCCACCGCGCACGAACGTATGCAGCGCCGACAATTCACTCACCATTTGAGCCAGGAGATCGCTGAGTTCCTGGCGATCGCGCACGCGGCCGACCAATTCGCCGTACTTATCGCGCATTGCGGTCCAGTTCACCGCGTGCATATGCCGGTCGTAGAAATAATCGCGATGCAAGCGCCAGGAATCCAGGAACTCCTCACGGAACTCGTCGCTCGGGATCACGGAGAAAGTCCAGTCCTTGAGATCGACGTGGCTGTCGGCGATTGTCTTCGGCGTTCGCATCGCGGCTTCGCGAATGGAGGAATCGACTACATAGAGATCGTTTTGCTTGCGGATGAAAAGCTTCTTGCCGTCGGCGGAGAGTTCGTACGTGCGCAGGCCGTCAGTCAGGGATTCCGGCTTGTCGCCTTTGTTTGCGATATCCAAACATTCGAGTGCAGTTTTGTCGCGATTCTCAGGATCGACATTTTCCCAGCACAGACGCTTGGCGGTGGCAGTGAGGTTGGTATAGTTGCCGGGCGGTGCGGGAACTTGCTCAAGCCGCGCGGCGATTCCTTCAAGATCGATCTCGACTTTGGGAGACTCCTTCGAGGAATCAGCCGCCTTTTCAGATTTATCGGGATGTAGTTCATCGGCAGGCTCGAATGGTGAGCGCAGCCCTTTGCGCAGCGGAAGCTGGTAGATTTGCCTAGCTCGATCGAAGTAGGGGTCTGGCGCGCGGGCACCCCACGGCGCGTTGACGACCGTTTTGAGCGACCGGTCCGATAGGAAATAGATCCACTTGCCGTCGGCGCTCCAGGCCGCGCCGTTGCTGTTGTAGCGGTCAGTGGTGATCGGCGTGATTTGGCCGCTCTCAATGCTGTAGAGGAAAAGCTGATCGAACTGGTTTGCGGCCGTTTTCGAATAGGAGATCCAGCGGCTGTCGGGCGACCAGCGCAGCGCGCCGAACTGTGGATCGGAATCGTCGCCGTGTGTCGAAACATCGATCTTCTTTTGTGTTTTCGTCGCGAGTTCGTACAGCCAGAGCTCGTTGTCTTTGTCCTGGTCTACGATCCACTTTCCGTCGGGCGACGGGATTCCGTCCCAGCGCAGCACGTTCGCGCCGGTGGTGAGCTGCTCGGCTGCGCCTTCTCCGTTGGCCGGAACTTTCCAGAATTCTGTTTCACCGGTCTCGGTGGAGATCACGAGCAGCGATTTACTCTCCGGCATCATGCGCGCGCTGCGGAACCGCATCGGCTTGCGCTCGGCGATATCGACCAGGCGGCCATTTTTCACAGGGATCACGAAGACTCGCCCGCGCGACGTCGCGATGACACTCTCGCCGTCGGGCGAGATATGCATCTCGGTAGTGTAGTCGATGGGCCGCGTGACCCAGCGCTCGCGGAGATGATCGAAGTCCGAAGCGAGCTCGATCGGAATCGTTTTATCGGCGCTCGAAGCGATGTCGAAGAGATGAAGATCCGCGCCGAGTTGATAAACGATGCGGCCTTGTGACAACGAGGGCGACTGAATATCCCAACCCTGGTGGTGCGTGAGCTGCTTCAGATTGTGGCCGTTCGGATCCATCGACCAGAGATTCATCGTACCGTCGCGATCGCTTGCGAAATACACGTGTCCGTTCCACCACATCGCGTCCCTGCTGGTGCCGGGGAAGTCGGCGGTGAGCGCGACCGCTTCCGAGCCAGGCGCGAATTTCCAAAGATTCTGCGCGGTGCCGCCCTGGTAGCGCTTCGCTTCGCTCCCCTGGAAGGGACGACGCGTGAAAAACAATGTGCGGCCTTCAGAATCATAAACGCCTTGCGAGGCTTGGCTCAGCGGAATCGGCTGAATGTGATTTTGCGAATCGATGCTGAACAGCTGCGTGTCGGGTAGCTTGGAGTAACGGCGCGTGGCGTACAGGATTTTGCCGTCGGGAGTCCAACCGGCGACTTGCGCGACCGCGCCATCAAACGTGCGGCGTGTGGGCAAACCGCCGGCGGAAGGCATCGTGTAGACTTCGGTGGGACCTTCGTAGTTGGCCGAATAAGCGATGGTCTTGCCGTCCGGAGAGAACGCAGCGTGCGTTTCGTCGCCGGGGTGCGTCGTGAGGCGTCGCGCGATTCCGCCGTCGGTTGTCGTGATCCACAGATCGCCCTCGGCCGTAAACGCGATGGTAGTGCCTGAAATCGCCGGGAAGCGGTAGTAGCCGCGGTTGGTTTGGGCCGAGCTGAGTGGCGCGATCGCCAGCAGAACAAACGCGAGCGTGGAGTGCCTCATAGAGCAATCATACTCGCGATTTATCGAAAAATGGCGAAGCTTATTCGGGAATGATGTATGGACTTACAGCTCGGAGGTAAGCTTGCGCCGGTGACTGAATCGGCGGCCGGAATCGGCTTTGCTACGCCAGAAGCGTTGGCGAAAGAGGGTGCGCGCGTGATCGTGAACGCAAGGACGGCGAAGCGGTTTCATGAGGCCGTAGCGAAACTCGCGGGGCTGAGTTTGACAATATCACGCAGATGTTATATAAACTATTGGTTATATGAACCCGTCGAACCTCGACTCCGCCTTCTCCGCTCTCGGCGATCCTACGCGGCGCGCGATTCTCGCGCGGCTCGCACAGGGGGAGGCGACCGTTCTCGAACTGGCGGAACCGTTCGACATCACGCAGCCCGCGATCTCGCGGCATCTGAAGGTGCTCGAACAGGCGGGTTTGATCGTTCGTCGCGTGGAGGGGTCCAAGCGGCCGTGCCGTCTTTCCAAGGACGGCGTGGACGCTATCGACAAATGGCTGGCGATGCTCCGCAAGGCGCTCGCCAAAAACTACGACCGGTTGGACGAGGTCCTAGCCGGCATGCAAGAAGAGGGCAGAAAGGACAAACAATGAGCAAAATGATTTTGAAAACGGAGGGCGACAAATTCGTCGTCGTGACCAGGCATTTCGCTGCGCCGCCGGAGTTGGTTTACCGGGCGCATACCGAGCCGGAATTGATCCAGAAATGGCTGCTGGGCCCCGACGGCTGGACAATGCCCGTGTGCATCAACGAAGCCCGTCCGGGCGGAAAGATCCGGTACGAGTGGAGCAACGGAAAAGCTGGGTTCTATCTGACTGGCGAAAATCTCGAATTGGATCCCTACCGCAGAATCGTGCACTTGGAGCGAATGCACCTGCCGGATCCGACGCCGGATAACCGCGTCGAGACCGTCTTTGAGGCCGACGGCGACGGCACCTTGATGACCATGCGGATGACGCTGCCCGACGAAGCGACACGCGCGCAGATGCTGGCCACTAACATGGAGCGCGGGATGGAAGCGAGCTATGCGCGTCTCGAAAACATGATTCAGGTCGCCTGTTTTTGAGGCGCCCGCAACTGAGTCAAGTGTCCTTCGAGCAGGTCGAGCACTTTGCCCGCGCTTCCGGCCCCATCCAGCGGTAGGCGAAGGACGCCGGCTGGCGTGAACTGCGCGCCGTCGTTGGAAGTAACAAGGCTCATCAGGCGCGCCGGATCGATGCGAGCGTCTTTGTGGAACTTGACGTTCAGCGCGCCTTGCCGCCGGTCGATCGCTTCGATGCCGAGTTTCTGCGCGGCGCTCTTGAGTACAGAGAACTTCAAGAGACTGCGCACGGCTTCCGGCGCGGGGCCGTAGCGGTCCTCGAGTTCGCCCAGCAGCTCAGCCGCAGCCTCTTCCGACGATGCATCCGCGATGCGCTTATAGGCGCGCAACCGCTGATGGTCATCCGAAACGTACTCGGGCGGGATGCGGATGTCGAGGCCGAGGTTCAGCGTCGACTGAATTTCGAGCGGCGCTTCCTCGCCCTTTAGCTCGTGCACGGTTTGTTCGAGCAGGCTGATATAAGTATCGAACCCGACCGCGCCGATATGTCCGTGCTGTTCGCCGCCCAGAATATTTCCGGCGCCGCGCAACTCCAGATCGAGCGCCGCGATCTTGAAGCCTGCTCCCAGATCGCTGAACTCCTTCAGCGCCGCTAACCGTTTGCGCGCGATTTCGCTCAGCTCCGTATCCGCAGGTACCAGCAGATAAGCGTAGGCTCTCCGATTCGACCGGCCCACGCGACCACGAAGCTGATAGAGCTCCGACAGTCCGTAGCGCTCGGCGTGTTCGATAATCATGGTGTTCGCGAGCGGAATGTCCAAGCCGTTCTCGGCGATTGTAGTGCAAACGAAAACGTCGAACTCGTGCCGCATGAAGCCGAGCAGCGCCTTCTCGAGCTCGGCCTCGCCCATCTGCCCATGGCCAACACCCACGCGAACGTTCGGCACCAATTCGTGAATCGCCGCCACGCGCGAATAAATGCTGTCCACGCGGTTGTGAATGAAATAGACTTGGCCGCCGCGGCCCATCTCCTGTTCGATCGCGGTTTTGATCAATCCTGAGTCGAAGTGCGCCACCACGGTTTGAATCGCCAGCCGATCCTTGGGCGGAGTCTCGATCACCGACATGTCGCGCAATCCCACCAGCGACATGTGCAGAGTGCGCGGGATGGGCGTCGCGCTCATCGTCAGCACGTCGACGTTGTGTTTGAGCTGCTTAATGCGTTCCTTGTGGCGCACGCCAAAGCGCTGTTCTTCATCGACAACAAGAAGGCCCAGGTCGTGAAACTGGACATCCTTCGAAAGGATTCGGTGCGTGCCGACGACGATGTCGGCTTTCCCCGCGGCGAGATCCGCCAAGGTTTGTTCAATCTCCTTCTTGTCGCGAAACCGGCTCAGCATCTCGACCTTTACAGGAAACGGAGCGAAGCGCCGCTTGAACGTTTCGTAATGCTGGAAGGCGAGAACCGTGGTCGGCGCAAGGATTGCCACTTGTTTCCCGTCGCCCAACGCTTTGAACGCGGCGCGCATAGCGACTTCGGTTTTGCCATACCCCACGTCGCCGCACAGCAGCCGGTCCATCGGATGCGGACGCTCCATGTCCTTCTTGACTTGCTGGATGGCGCTGAGCTGATCCTTCGTCTCGCTGAATTCGAACGCGTCTTCGAATTCGCGCTGCCAGTTACTGTCGTGCGAGAACGGGAACCCTTCGGCCATGCGCCGTTGCGCATACAGCTTCAACAATTCGTCGGCCATGTCGCGCATGCGCGCCTTCACGCGCGACTTGGTGCGCTCCCAGGTCACGCCACCCAGACGGTCGAGCGGCGGAGAAGCGTCCTCTCCCGCGCCGCGAAATTTCTGAATCAAGTCGAGCCGGGTGAGCGGGACGTAGAGCTTGGCGTCCGCGGCATACTCGATCAGCATGAAGTCGCCTTTGTTCTCGCCTTGAGCGATCTCGCGGGTGCCGAGAAACTTCCCGATGCCATGGGTGAGGTGGACGACGAAGTCGCCGGCCTTGAGATCGGCGAGATCGTTGGTGAAAGCTGCAAGCTGCGACTTGCCGGCAGGGCCTGGCTTCGCGATCAAGTCGGAGGTGTCGAAAAGGTCCTCGGAGCCGAAAAGCGAGATGCGAGCGCCAGGGAAAACCACGCCGCGGCGCACCAGTCCTTTGACGAGCAGCGTGCTGGCTGCCGCTCCCGCGACATATGACCGCTCCGCCAAATACGGACGCGTAGCGTCGGCTGGATCGAGCCCGAGCTGGAACGGAACCGAGTACTCCTGGAAAATGTCGGCCAGCCGCTCCAGTTCGCCGCTGGTTTGCGCGAAGAAAATGACGTGATAGCCTTGCTCCACCAAGTTGCGCGCTTCGGCGATCGCAGCTTGCACGTTGCCGTGAAACGCGAGCGACGGCCGCGATGAGAGCGCGGGTGCGGGCTGATCAGCGAGCGGTCCGGTGATCAGCTCCAACTCGCGAAGCGAGAGTTCGGCCTTCCCTGAGAGCGTGGACTGAAGCTCCGGCCACGCATAGAAATTCTTTTCAGCCACTCCTGGAAACGGCTTGTCGCTCTCCTCCAGCCGCTTCCATAGCCGGCCGGCCGCCGCCGCGATCTGTTCCGGTTCGTCCAGAACGATCAGAGGATTTTGCGCGAGCGAGAATAACGACTCGCTGCGCGGCCTCACCAAGGGAACCAGAAACTCCCACCCCGGGAACGGATCGCCCGGGCTCGGTACCTCCGCTTGTTCCGCGATGGCTCGGAGCACCTCGCGCGACCTCGGATATTCCGCCAATGGAAGCAGCGTCGCTTCGTTGATCTTTAACACCGAGCGCTGCGTTTCGACATCGAACCGCCGGATGGACTCCACCAGGTCGCCGAACAGCTCAATACGGATCGGCTTCAACGCCTCAGCCGGGAAGATGTCCAAAATCCCGCCGCGCAGCGCGTACTCGCCCACCATTTCCACCGGGTCGCGCTTTTCGTAGCCGATGCTTTCAAGATGCCCCAATACATCTTCGAGCGGAACTTCGTCCCCAACGCGGATGGTGAGTGCCAGTTGACGGTAGAATTCCGCCGCCTCCGTCCGAAGCAAAGCGGACGCCACCGGTGTAATGCTGATTGTCGTCCTCTGCGAAGCCAGCCGCCACAGACCGACTGCTCGCTGCTCGCTGATTTCGCTATGCGGTGAGAGACGCTGCCACGGGAGTACATCGAGGCTCGGGATGATCTGCGGTTTCGGAAAATCGGAGGTGATCAGGAGATCGAAGAAGGTCGACGCCAGTTCGCCGAGCGTTTCGGCTTCCTTGTTGCCGTCGACCACCACGATGAGATTCCGTTCCGTTAACTGCCAGAGCAGGACGATGTAGAGAGCTTTCGCCGTGGCGGTGAGGCCCGACAGCGAAAGCCGCGAGCGCGGATCGCGATTCAAGCGGCTGACGATTTCTTGAAATGCGGAATCGCGGCTGAGCGATTCGAGATGGTCACGGATGGCAGGATGGATCACAACGGCGGACGAGGCAATCCCATCTTAGCGTGACCGTGAGATTTCGCGAGCGGCAGTAAAACCCAGCACCTTAGCGCGATATGTGTTCCAGTAGGTCCGCGGCGTTGGTCTCTTGGGCCATGCCCGTTCCCGGCGGGATACGGCCAACATTTCAGCCGGCCGATAGAACGGAAAACTCGGGTAGTATTCAAGCGGTAGCGGGGCAAACTGGAAGAATGTGGAAGCCGCCAGAATCAAACCGCTCAGGGCCAGAAACAGGTTAGACTCATGGCGCTTCGTGAGCTCAAAATCAGAGCTCTCATACTTCCGCGCGAGGAGTCTTCCACAGATGACAAGAGAGAGGAAGACGTCGGATATGTATCCGCTCGAGGAGATAACCCAGAGCAGGTAGGGCGGATCGCACGCCGGCAGAACGGCGACGTGACCACTGTTTGGAATCCCTCCGATATCCCGCTGCAAGAAACGCTGTTCCAAGCAGCAGATAGGGAATCGACTTCTGAGCGTAGCAGCGAACCAGCGCGATGCTACCGATCAGGAAGGCGAACAATGCAGCGATGGCTTCCAGCATGGTGTGAATCCATGCGTTTCCGCTCCCGCCCAACTTGCTGAGCGGTAAAGGGGCCGCCGCCAAGCCGAACATCAGCGATACATAGGCTACGTTGCGTCTCCGGACTGTGCTCGCGCTCGAAGCACTCATCAACGGGCTTATCGGAAAATCCGCCCTTTGTTTGAGTTGCGCTCGCACGGCCCTTGGTCCGAAAATAGACAATAGTGTTGTACAGAAGTCTCCCCGCGTTATTACTAAGCTTCACTCTCAGTTCCGCCCGAGCCGCTTCCGTGGATGCGCCCGGCGTTCCGAATTTTCACCAAGTCAACGACCACCTCTACCGCGGCGGCCAGCCCGGGGATGCAGGATGGAGCAGCCTGGCGAATCTCGGCGTTAAGCTTGTCGTCGACCTCAGGCCCGCGACCGAGCATCCGGTTCAAACGGAAGCGCGAGCGGTGGAAGCCGCCGGCATGCGCTACGTGAACGTGCCCATGAAAAGCCTGGGTGCGCCGGCTCCCGATGTCGTGCTCCGAGTGCTTGCGTTGCTCGAGTCGGGGGCTAACGGTTCCGTTTTTGTGCATTGTAAACGTGGTTCCGATCGAACCGGCACCATGATCGCCTGCTACCGGATCCAGCATGATCACTGGGAGAATCAAAAAGCCCTACATGAAGCGCGTTCGTACGGGATGTACCGGATCGAGCGCGCGATGATGCACTACATACTGAACTTCGATCCTGCAAGCCTGCCGGTGGCCGCGAGCCTGATTACCAGCTCAACAGCCGATCTGCGGTAACAAACCGTGCAGTGACTTTGGCAGGGACGGGCCGAAGGAACGCGACACTGTCTATTACACAGGAACATGTGTTGCTATGCCGACCAATTTAGCCATCGAGGACCGGCTGATTGAGGCCGCGCGCAAGATCGGTCATCACAAGACCAACAAAGAGGCGGTAACCGCTGCCCTGTCGGAATATATCAGCCATCGCAAGAGGCTTCAGCTTTTTTCCGCTGTTCGGAACGATCGATTTTTGATCTTAACATGTGATTACAAGGTGGAGCGCCGGAAGAGGCGCTAAAGGACGTCCGTACGCGCACCGATCGTTTCCTGAGGAGTTTCTCAGAAGCGGCGACCATGAAAGCGCTGCGGGGTGCAGCAACCCTTCCGCTACGACTCCTTTGAGCACGCGACTGCGCTGGGGCGTTGCGGAACAAATCGCGGGTGGTTACGGTGCGCTCGGCGGCGGAACGCGGCGCTTGGTGGCTTGCTCGAACGCATACGCCAGTTCTATCAGCCGCGGCTCGCTGCAGGCCATGCCCGTGAAGCTCACGCCGAACGGCGACGGCTGCGCGTTAAAGCCCTCCGGAAACGGCTGCTGGAGCGGCGCGTTCGGAACCATGGCGAACGGTACGATCACAGTGGGATACCCCGGCTTGGCCGCGATCGCTGCACCGTTGGCGGCGGGAAACAACAGTGCATCCAGATTGTTCGCTTTCATCGCGGCATCGATCCCGTTCGTGCCCGCGAGCGCAATGTCTTTGGCGCGATCCGCTTCGTAGCGTGCGCGATCGGCTCGTACATCCATCTCGTCGGAGACGTCCAAATTGGACTGCCCGTACCGGATCGCCCCTGCTTTGGTATGCCTGATATTCCACTCGCGCAATTCGGTGAGCGTCTTCACCGGCGCCGTCGGCCCCAACGTATCCAAAAACTTGTTGAAGTCCCGCTTCATTCCATATTTCAGGACCACGGAGCATTCCGCGTCCACACCTTTTGCTCCATCCAATCCGCCACAGGTGTTCCACGAAAGAAAGTTCTTGTCGGGGTCAGGGGTGACGATGCTCGGAATATCGGCCGGATCGACGATCACCGCGCCCAGCTTTTTCAAAACTTCGATTGCCTCGGCCATCACTTTGGCCTGATCCGGACTCAAACCGCCGCGCTGCTGCTGATCCTTGGCGCCGGGCGCACTAACACGGTCGTAGAAAAACGCGCGCGGAATGCCGATGCGCGAGCCTTTCAACCCGTCCGCTTTCAGAAACGGTGTGTAGTCGCGGCCGGACGGAGGAGCACAGATGCTGGTCGCGGGATCATTGGGATCGGGCGCGGCGCCCTCGAGCGCGCCCAGCATGATCGCGACGTCGGTCACCGTCTTCGCCATCGGTCCGGCGGTATCCTGATCGGCCGTGATCGGAATTACGCCATAGCGGCTCACGCGCCCGACAGTCGGCTTGATCCCCGCCAGCATGTTTTGATTCGACGGGCTCAATATAGAACCTGACGTCTCAGTGCCGATATTGCCCGCCCAGAAGTTCGCCGCAGTCCCGATGCCCGAGCTCGATCCGCCAGTCTGCAGCGCAGGCCGCCCATCGTTCGTCGCGTCGCGTGGATCGCGGCGCGGGTCGTAGGGATTCATTCCGAATCCGCCGACGGCGTTGTAATTGCCCGGCATCGGCATGGGGTTGCCCGCCACCCAGTTGGCCAACTCCGTCATTCCAGTCTTGGCGATGATCAGCGCGCCTGCGGCTCGAAGATTCGTGACCAACGTCGCTTCGTAGGGCGGTACATAATCGAGAAATACAAGCGCACCGCCGGTGGTCGGCATGTTGGTAGTGAGGATGTTGTCTTTCAGCGCGATCGGAATTCCGTGCAGCGGGCCGCGTAGATGTCCTTGCGCGCGTTCGCGATCGAGTGCGTCAGCCTCTTGCAGAGCGTTGCGATTCACCGTGATTGCTGCGTGCAGCTTGTCTTCATACATCGCGATGCGAGTCAGGTATTGCGTGGTCAACTCGCGCGACGTTACCCGGCCTTGCTCGAGCGCGGTCCGCATATCCGAAATACTGGCCTCGATGACGGAAAACGGCTGGGGCGCGGGACGGGGCTCCTTGGAATCGTGCTTGGGCTGCCCTTGGATCGTTACCGAAAACGCAAGGGCGCTGAAGGCACCCCTCAGTAAGAATCGATTCATTTGCTGCCCATTTTACTATGTGTCTGATCTAGGGCTATGGGACAGCCCGCTAAAGTTGATCCCCTAATGGACGATCACAGGTTTTGATACTAAAACTCAGCGTGCTCGCGTCCGGCGCGGTCTTGCTCGATGGTGAGCCGATCGAGATGGACGCGCTCGATCGTAAACTTTCTGCCGTCGACAAGCAGAGCACCGGAGTTTGGTATTACCGCGAGGCCGCAGGCAGCGAGCCGCCGACACAAGCCATGGCCGTCATCCAGTTAGTGGCGAACCACAAGCTGCGCATCAGTATGTCCAGCAAACCGGACTTTTCCGACTACGTTGACGCCCAGGGCGTTTCTCACCTTCGTTTAACGCAACCCATTGTACGAATGCCAGAAGTTCTGATACCCGGAAATATCGAGGAGATTTTCTCGAAAATCCGGGAAATCGCGTCCGGCGAACAGCACAAAGGTGGTCTGGTGATTCTGCGGCCCAACCGCAGCTATCTCGTGGTCCCGCGAATGCCTGATAATCCCGGCCTGAAGAAATTCGCCACGGGCTTGTCGCATCTACTTCCTCCAGGAGTTCAGCGGAATGTGGCGGTGATCAGCAATACCGAATTCAGTGACCAGACTCCGAGCGTGACGGACGTGGACAGAGCGATTCCGTTTTTCGGGCTGCTTATGGCTTTAAGCTATCTCGGCCACGCTGTTTGGATCTTTGAAGGACACACCTCAGCACTCGAGGCCGGATGCCGCCATGCGGACGCTCTGATTGTGGATAGCGCGTTGATTCCTCTCCTTGTCAGGGAATGGCCGGAGAAAGTGCGCCCGGCGATGCGCAGCCAGAACATTCTAGTTCACGACCGCGCGACATTTCAGCTCCGCGTCGTCTCGAAATTAGGAACGGCGAAGGACCGGCTGGAATTCAACGGCTAGGCATTTCGCTCGCATCGGCGAATCCCAGTGGCGCGCCCCGTTTGCGGATCCACGGTGACTATGGCGGCGTGCAGTTCACCGCCCCCTTTGGCGCTCTCCAGGCGAATCGGCATACCAGTCAAGAAGCGCCTTATCGCGAGATTCTTGTCGGAGCCGATCACGGAATCGTATGGCCCTGTCATTCCAACGTCGCTTTGATAGGCGGTTCCATCCGAGAGGATGCGTTCGTCGGCCGTGGGCACGTGCGTGTGTGTGCCAAGCACGGCTGAAACGCGGCCGTTCAAATGCCAACCCATGGCCATCTTCTCGCTGGTCAATTCAGCGTGAAAATCCACCAGGCGAACGGGAACCGAATCGTCGATGGAGGCAATGAGTTCATCGGCCTTGCGAAACGGGCAGTCTGTCGGCGGCATAAGCGCCCGGCCTTGCAGGTTCAGAATCGCGACTTCCACGCCATTACGCGCCTTTGTGATCAGCAGTCCTTTGCCGGGCAATTCGCTGGGGTAATTAGCCGGCCGCAGCAGCCGTGGCTCCCGCGGGAGATATTCGTAAATCTCTTTTTTGTCCCAGACGTGGTTCCCGGAAGTCAGGACATCGAGGCCCACCGAAAATAGTTCCTGTGCGATGAGCGGAGTGATGCCGAAACCGCCCGCCGAGTTCTCTGCGTTCGCCACCGCGAGCGAAATCTTTTCGGATGAAATAATCCCCTGCAGAAAGCGCGCAACAAGACTCCGGCCCGTGGAGGCGAATATATCGCCGATGAAAAGAATGTTCATCGATTCTTGCTTAACTGGACTTGAGAGCCGGCCCGAACTATAAGCCGTTAGGGAAGGAAAAGGAGCGAGCCACCGGCGAACCGGCCCCGTCCTTGACCCCAGAACTCAACAGGGGCGGAGCCCCCCGAGCGTCTTCAGGCTTCTCCATGGCGTTGTCGCCGGAGCTTGCTCACCAACGCTTAAACCGAGTCGGACCCCAAGACAATTGACTGTCGGATCAATTATAGGAAACCGGTCCCAACAACCCGTTGGAACGCTCCAGTGGCAATCATAGCAGAAGGACGTGTTTTCGCCTAGAACCATATGTATCTTATTGATCGAACGCGAGTTACTCTTGAACTCCGCTCGTGCGGCGGGCTTCCTGAAATTTGCAAAAACGAAACCAAGCTCCTCCGCCTCGGCATGCACGCTTCTTGAAACGGTACTTCCCATATCTTCTTCGACTCGCGGAAGCTGACACATACTAAGTTGTTTCCCAGAATTACTAACATATCCCTAACCTAAGGACGTATCCCTCCGCGCGGGCCTCTTAATTTCAATGATCTCCAACCTAATTCTCCGGCGACAACGCTGGGTTTCCTCGAAAAAGTCACGAAATTGCAATTCTGCACTCCGCATCCAGTCAGGATTGCGCCCAAGCCTTCTGGTTTCGCTATGACTGTCAATGACTCTAGCGTCAGCGGGGCTCGACCGCGAACATCACCATCGTCGCGACGCCGTCGTTCTCGAGTACACCCGTGGCCGAGCCCGCTCACGATACGCCCCGGCGCCCAAGCCGATTACTGTGATCACCGTTTCGACTGATCAGTCTACGGTGATGACGAACGTACAGCAACTCGTCTTCAATCCCGGAGACCCACAAATGACAGTACAAGTGACGGGAGTCGCGCCCGGTAAAGCGACCATCAAACTGGTCGGCACCTCGTACGACTTTGGACAGCCGCAATCGTCGATCGAGATCGTGGTGAAGTGATTCGTAGGCTATTCCTGGCGCAGCGCCTTCATCGGGTCGATTCGGCTGGCACGCCGTGCTGGGAGAAAGCTGGCGAGCATCGCCGCCAGGATCAGAAGAAGAATCATCAGAACGAGCGTGGCTGGCTCGCTCGCACGTACTCCGTCGACGAGATGGGCCAGCGTGCGGCTGGCGACGAATGCAGCGAGTGAACCGGCAGCCACGCCAGTCAGGATCATCGCGAGGCTTTCGCGCATTATCATTCCCAGCACCGTTGTGGCTGTCGCGCCTAAGGCCATCCTGAGGCCGATCTCGGGAGTTCGCTGGTTGGTCAGATAGGCCAGTACCCCGTAGATGCCGACGCACGCTAACAGCAAAGCCAGCGCCGCAAACACGCCGAACAGCAATAGAAGAAAACGCTGGCGAGCGAGCGAGGCAGTCGCGAATTCTTCGAGCGTACCAATTTCGTACAGCACTTGATCGCCAGCACCACCGCGCATCGCCTGGCGCAATGGCTCGATCAGAGTGCGCGGATCGACGTTCGTGCGGACAATGATGGACATCAGCTCCGACCAGCGGCGGACCAGCGCATCGGGAACCTGCGCGAACGGATAGTAGAGCTGTGCGCGAACGGTAGCTTGATCGTCAGATGCGAGCCCCCACTGGCGGACGTGACCGACCACGCCGACCACGGTCACCGGATCGGGCACAATTCCAATCCAGATCTGCTTGCCGATCGGGTCTTCACCCGGGAAGGCTTGTTGCGCCATGACCTCGTCGATGACGGCGACCGATTGAGTGCCCCTGCGGTCGCTCTCGGTGATGAATCGGCCGTGGCGAAGTGGAATGCCGGCGACTTTCAAGTAGTCGGGCGTGGCGCTGTTGGCGAGCACCAGAGTCTTCTGCTCCTCCCGCGGCGTGGCTGCGCTGCTGGAGTAGTTGATCTCGTTACTGCCCTCGCGCATCGGAACCGTGTCGATCGCAGCGATCGCCTGAACTCCCGGGATTCTCCTGGCGCGGTCGAGAAGATCCTGCCAGGCAGCGCGCGTGCGATCGGGGTTTTGAAGTGTGGCCGGGGAAAGCGCCGTGCGCGCAGTAAGCACGTTGTGGATGTCGACTCCGGGATCGAGCGAAGACAAACGCAGCATCGTTCGTCCCATCACGCCGGCCGCGGTAAGAAGCACCATGGCGATGGCGATTTCAGCGACAACGAAGCTGCGATGCAAGCGGCGCGCGCTTCCAGCGACGGTTCTACCCCCTGCGCGCAAGGACTGCTCGAGATCGCTAGCGGGCGCTCGGAGAGCCGGTGCGAGTCCGAAGAGAATGCCGCTAGCGATCGAGATTCCCAAGGCGAACACCAACACGCGCCAGTCGATCCCGACTTCCTGAGCGCGCGGCAAACCGCCGGGCCAAAAGGTTGTGAATGGACGAATCCCCAACGCTGCCAGCAAGATGCCGAGCGCGCCGCCGGCCACCGCCAAGACAGCACTCTCTGTGAGGCATTGACGGGCCAACCGTCCGCGTCCTGCTCCTAACGCGACGCGAACGGAGAACTCGCGTTCATTTGAAACGGCGCGAGCGAGAAGCAAGCTCGCGATATTTGCACACGCAATCAACAACACCAAGCCGACCGCGCTAAGGAGCAGCCACAGCGTAGATTGCGTATCGCCCACGATGGGGCGCAGTTGGCTCGCGATGAATGTGCGGCCTTTATTGCTCTTCGGGTATTGTTGCTCCAGCCGACGTCCAACGATGGAAAGTTCGGAACTCGCCTGAGCCAGAGTTGCGTCAGGGCGAAGTCGTGCCCACACACGAAAGCCGTGAATTTCGCGGCTCTTCAGTCTTGGCGACGTGTCCTGGCCGATGGGAGTCCAGACATCGAATTCGCTATCAGCGAGTCGAAAGCCGGCTGGAAGAACGCCGATGACTCTATACGATTTGCCGTCGAACACGATTTCGGAGCCGAGGGCCGTTGGGCTGGCGCCGAATCGCCGCTGCCAAAGGCGATGGCTGATGAGAGCGACTGGTGTCGCTGCAGGGCCGTCGTCTTCAACCAGAAATGCTCTTCCTTGTCCGATGTTGACTCCGAGCACGGCAAGCAAGTTGTTCGAGGCCTCGACGCCGTCTACGTATTCGGCCAGTCCGGAGGCGGTGGTAGCGGTGCCTCGCTTGATGGTCCACACCGCCATGTCGAGCGCTGGGACGGCGCTCTTGCAATCGAGATAGTTCGGATACGTGAATCCCCAAAGATTTCCGAGAGCCGTGTTCCAATTGGTTTGCTCCTGGAGACGGAGGAGACGCGCCGGCTCGCGATAGGCGAACGGTTTCAGCAGGACGCCGTTGATGACGGTGAACATCACGGTCGTCGCTCCGGTCCCTAGAGCGAGCGTTGCGAGCGCCATCGCTGTGAAACCAGGACGTTTTCGGAGCGTGCGCAATGCGTAGCGGACATCTTGGACAAAATCTTCGAGCCAGCGGGTTCCACGCGCGTCGCGGCATTGCTCCTTTACCTGTTGCGGACCGCCTAGCTCGAGACGGGCGAGCCTCCGCGCTTCCGCGGGAGTGTGGCCTTGGGTGATCAAATCAGCGACGTGTTGTTCGAGGTGGAACGTGAGTTCTCGTTCGAGCTGATAATCGAGTTTGCGCTTGAGGAACAGGCTTTTCCACCAGTTCATTCCGCGCCTCCTTCGGACATGGTGAGAATAAGGCCGATCGCGTTCACCAGACGCTGCCAACTCGCTGCTTCTGCTTCGAGCTGCGCCTTACCCTTGCGAGTGAGGCGATAGAACTTGGCGTCGCGCCCGCTTTCGGTTTCCTTCCAATCCGCTGTGAGGAGTCCGCGATTTTCGAGACGATGCAAGGCTGGGTAGAGGGAGCCTTGCGGCACCTGAACCACGTGCTTCGAAACCTGCTGAAGACGCTGCGCGATCGCGTAGCCATGAACCGGACCGAGCGCGACCACTTTCAAGATGAGCAGATCCAACGTTCCCTGTGGCAGATCGGACTTGGTGGGCATATTTTGCAATACCTCGAGCCTCTACATACCTTACCGCGAGCATAGGTAGAAGTGCAAGGTGTCGGCCCGGCGGATTGCGAAACGCTAAAATCTGGATCGTGAACATTCCCATCGGAACCAAAGGCCAAATGAAGCTTCGCGTGACGCCCGATATCGCCGTCAGTTTTCTCGGACCCGACGACGCGCGTGTGCTTGCTACGCCGCACCTGATTTACAAACTCGAGTTCACTGCGCGAAACTCCGTGCTTCCATTCTTCGACCCAGGCTACGATTGCGTGGGCACGCGCGTGGATGTGAGGCACCTAGCGGCGACGCCGATCGGCATGGAGGTGACGTTCGAAAGCGAGCTGATCGCGGTGGAAGACCGCCGACTCACGTTTCGCGTGCGGGCCTTCGATGACAAGGAGTTGATCTCGGAGGGAACTCACGAGCGCGGCATCATCAACGTCGAGAAATTCAGCGCGCGCGTGGCCGCGAAGGCAGCGGGGAAATAGAACTCCTGTTATGCTGATCTATCACGAAGGAGCGATCCATGAAACGAATCCTGACTAGCTGCGTAGTTTTTGCGACTGCCGCATTCGTGCTCGCGCAAGCGCCCAAGGCGCCTCCACGGCCTGGGCTGACGCTCACGACCTCAGCGTTCCCTGACGGCGGCGAGGTCCCCGCCAAGTACACGCAATCGGATCCGAACCCGGTGTCGCCGAAGCTCGATTGGACCAACGTCCCGCAAGGCACGGTGACGTTCGCTTTGATCTTGCACGACCCCGATGTAGCAATTCAAAAGAAGACCGGCGACGTTCTCCACTGGATGGCGTTCAATATTCCCGGGACCGCGACGTCTCTGCCCGAAGGTGTGCCCGGGACCGCGACAATGCCGGACGGAACCGTTCAAGCCAAGAATCTCCGGGGCGCCGTGGGTTACATGGGCCCAGGCGCGCCGGCGGCCGGTCCCGATCATCACTACACCTTCGAGCTGTTCGCTCTTGATACGAAGCTCGACCTCGGCCCCGACGCTTCACGCGCCGACGTGCTGGCGGCGATGGAGGGACACATTCTCGGGAAGGGCGTACTGGTAGGACGGTTCCACCGCAAGAGTTGATCTTCTGCGCGGCCGGTAGCGTAGCTTGAATGAAGTATCGATTCGTTTGGCTGGCTTCGGTCGCGGCCAGTGGGAGCGCTGTACTACTGGATCGGCATCGGAGCGCTGCCCGAGCGGTTGGTTTGGCAGAACCAATTCGCTCGTTACGACGGCTCGCCTCCGGTGAAGAGTGTCTATGGCACCGAGGCCGTTAACGGCTACTACCAGCTGCTGGCTCGCTCGTTTGCGAGCGGAAAATTGCGCCTGCCGGTTGAACCTCTCCTCGAGCTTCTTACGCCGCCGGATCCGTGGAACGGAACGCAGAATTGGAACGCGCGGCTCCTCGATGTAGCGCTGTTCCAGCGGCACTACTATCTCTATCACGGCCCAACGCCGGTGCTGATGTTTTTTCCGACCCTGGTACGTCTTCACCGGGCGCGATCTTCCTGAGAATTTCGCGTATTCCTGATTTCGCTGCTGGCGTTCGTCGTGCTGTCGGCACTATTCGGCGGAGGTTCTTTCCGCGCTGGACATCCGCTTTTCGATGTTTCGGCATACGCTGTTCTTAGTTGCATTGGGGGTCGGGCAAGTGGTGCCGTTTTTGTTGCACCGGGCAAAGGTCT
>DASQJA010000234.1:0-11264 GCA_035631275.1 Bryobacteraceae bacterium | reverse complement strand
GTGCGCAAGGGCGAAGTGCTGCGAATCCCTTCCAATGTGCCGCATCGCGCAGTGGCGCTCGAAGACACTCTGGATGTCGATGTGTTCTCGCCGATCCGAACAGATTGGCTCACCAAAGACGATGGGTATCTCAGGAGAGGCGAACGGGAGAAAGCATGAGCGGCTCTCCAGTTGTGGCTAACGGACGAAGGTGGTATTCGTAGCATATGCATCGAGCCTGGTCTGCTCTACTCTTGGCGCTGGCGTTCACCGCCGCCCCGCTTTGCGCGCAAAACAGCGATTGGAACGAACCGTTCCCACCGCACAAGGTCATCGGCAATGTGTATTACGTCGGGACGCGCGGGCTGGCTTCGTACCTGATCACGACGCCTGAAGGATCGATTCTTGTCAACAGCAGCCTGGAATCGTCCGTGCCGATGATCCGCGCCAGCATCGAAAAGCTCGGCTTCAAGTTCAGCGACGTGAAGATCCTGCTCATCAGCCACGCGCACTACGATCATTGCGCGGGAAGTTTCCAGATCAAGGAGCTCACCGGCGCGAAGTATGTGGTCATGCAGCAGGACGCTGGCGAGATCGAAGCCGGCGGCAAAGGCAACTTCGCCTACGGCGAAAACAAGAGCGCACTCTACAAGCCTGTCAAAGTAGACCGCGTGCTGCATGATGGCGATGAGGTGACGCTGGGTGGCGTCGTGATGGTGGCGCATCTCACTCCCGGCCACACCAAAGGCTGTACTACTTGGACACTGAAAGTTCGCGACGGAGGGAAAACCCACGACGTTGTCATCGTCGGCAGCCCGAATGTGAACCCGGGTTTCAAACTGGTGAATAACTCACTGTATCCGCAGATCGCGAGCGATTATCAGAAGGGATTCGACGTGCTGAAGGCGCTGCCCTGCGACGTGTTTCTCGGCGCGCACGGCGGTTACTACGATATGGAAGCGAAATACAAAAAGCTGACACCCAGCGGCGCGAATCCGTTCGTCGATCCCGCTGGCTACAAAGCGTACATCACCGAGCGCGAGAAGACGTTTCACGACGAGCTGGCGAAGCAAACAGCAGCGGCCGCCAAGTAACTACTGCGCGGCCAGCGAATCCATCATCTTTTCGAAGGCAGCTTGATTCTGAGCCACCGTCTTCGCCGGGCCGGTGAACTTGAAGAACACCGATCCCTGCGGGCCTTCGACGATCGCGCCGAGCAGGCGGTAACCAGGCTGCGGCGTGCCAGCCTGCATCATCGGCCCGCCCATGCCAGTGTACGAACCCGAGACGTCCACCGTGGTCAGCTTCAAGCCGTGCAGCGTACGCTTGTCGATCTTTGCGGAAGACTTCGACGGTTTGCCGCCGGGCTGTTGGAACTGGCCGATCCAGCGGTCCAGGTTTGCCTCCACGCTGCCGCCCTGTCCCTGGCCGAAGTAGTAAACGCCGCACTCGGCAGCGCCGGAATCGCCCGATGCCAGTGGTATCGCGTATGTGGCCAGGCGCATCGGACGCTGTGCTTCGGCTTTCCAATTCAGCGGCGCAGTCCAGTGCATCCCAGCGCCGGAGTCGGCAGCCCACGCCAGGACGGCCGTCAACGAGAGAATAACGACTCGCCTGAACATGACTTCAGTATTGCATTCTAGTGATCCGAACTTTCGCCGCAAGCGTATGATGAGATTTATGCGCCTTCTACCAGCTGCGCTGCTTGCTCTTGCGACGATCGTGTGTCTGGCGGGATGTTCCTCTTCGACCGGCGAGAAGGCCACCGCGAAACCAACGGGCTCTCCGATGGCTCACATCACTGCGACGAACGCCTCCAACTCTCTCGCGAAACACATAGAGCTGGTGGGGTTTCGAATCACGGAGAAAACGCCAGGTAAACTCGTTGTGCATTTCGGCGTCGTAAATCATTCTCAGGCCGATGTTGGAGACGTGAAGCTGAAGATAGATCTCACCACGACCGCCGCAAAGCCCGACGAAGCGCCGCTCATCAGCTTTCCCGCGCAAGTTTCCGGACTCGGACCGTCGGAGATGAAGGACGTCAGCGTGGACGTTCCGGCAAAGCTGCGCGCCTACGAGTTGCCGGACTGGCAGTTTCTGATCGCGCGCTTCGAGATCACCGATCCGAAGTAGACGGCATGGGTGTCACTCACAATTGTTACCCGATGTCCCAGGCGTTGTGGCGGAACTCATCGCCGCACGAGCGCCAGAGCGTTAAAAATCCGCACTTTGGCGAACGGCCTGCGACCTGCTACCATCTTATTCGCCCGCGCTGCGCCGCATCCCGGCGCACATCCAGATTCGTTGATTTTCATACCAGAGGAGCTTCCGTGGTGCTGACTCGACACCTCCGTGTGCTTGTTGCAAGTTCACTTGGATTTGTTGCATTCGGCTCGGCCTTGCATGCCGCGCCGCGTCTCAGTCTCAATCAAACCGCTTTCACTTTGTCGGTAGCACAGGGTTCCAACGCACCGACACAAACCGTAAGCGCGCAGAACATCGGCACCGGCTCACTGAACCTGACCGCGTCGTCGACCGTGACCTGGCTGGCTCCGACAGTGGGAACTTCGCAGCAGTGCGGAATCTCCGGTCTTTGCATCCCTGTGGCGATCGCGGTTCAGTCCTCATCGCTCGCCAACGGCACATACACGGGAACGGTCACAATCACAGATCCGAACGCTGTGGACGCGCCGCAATTCGTGACGGTGACGGTGAATGTCGGCGGAGCAGTTCCCAACAAACTCGAGTTCTATCTGGCGCCGGGGTCGTCCACCACGACTTCGTTCACTACCGGAACCACGATCAATCCTTCCGTTGACAGTGCTCCGTGGCTGTCGATCGCAGTGAATGGATCTGGCAGTTTTTCCTTCAACGTTCCTTACATCGTGACGGCGACCGCATCGAGCGGGATGACGCCGCAAGATTACAATGGCACGCTCACCATCAGCGGATCGAAGTTCGCGCCGGACAACAAGCGGGTTCCCCTATTGCTTCACGTGACCACCAACCCGATCCTCCAAGTTGCGCCGGCGTCGCTCAATATTAAGATCGCGCAAGGGGCAAATAAGCAGACTTCCACGAACGGCTCACTGCCCTATCTGTCCACAGCGAACACAGGCCAAGGCACGCTGACGATCTCGAGTAGCAGCGCGAGCACAAGCTCCGGCAGCAATTGGCTGAGCACTTCGAGCGTTTCGGGCTTCCCGTCGCTCATCGCGGTGACGGCCGATCCCACCGGTCTGTCCCCCGGCGTCTATCAAGGCACAATCACCATAGCGAGCAACGCCGCAAATTCAAGCGTTGTCGTGCCGGTGCAGCTCACGGTCGAAAAGCAAAATTCGCCTGTCGCATTTCCTGGCGGCGTCGTAAATAATGGAACGTTTGTTGGTAACCAGCTGCTCGCGCTCGGGGACATCGCGGCCGTTTTCGGCGATCAGTTCACCTACGGCGATCCGGCATCGGCCTCAAGCCTGCCGCTCGGCACCACGCTCGGCAATACGCAGGTGATGGTCAATGGCACGGCGGCGCCCGTCTACTACGTTTCGCCCGGGCAGATCAATTTCCAGATTCCCTTTGAAGCAGCCACCGGCGATTCAACCATCCAGGTGATTCGCAACGGCACGCCGAGCAATACGATATACGCGAACATCGCGAGTGCCGCACCGTCGTTCCTGCTGCTGAACGGTGGCTACGTGATCATGACTACGCCTGCAGGCGCTCTTACCGGCATCTCGAGCGCGCCGGCGCACGCCAACGACGTAGTGGTGATTTACACCATCGGACTCGGCCCGACGTCGCCAGCGGTACCGTCCGGTACCGGATCGCCCAGCAGTCCTCCCGCGACGGTTACGGAGACGCAAGTGTGCTTCAGCGAGCACGCAGCGGTCAGCCAGCCGCCCGTCTGCTCTACGGCCCAATTCTCGGGCCTCACGCCCGGCTTCGTCGGTCTGTATCAGATCAACGTCCAAATTCCAACCGGCTTGCCAACCGGCAACGTACCGATCTATTTCACGGTCGCCGGTCAAGCCAGCGATCAGGAAATGATCGCGTTGCAATGACGGAGCGCCTCTACTACAACGACAGCTATCTGGCAGACTTCAGGGCTCGTGTCGTGGACGCGAGCCCGGATCGCACACGCGTCTATCTGGACCGCACGGCATTCTATCCGACTTCCGGCGGCCAGCCGTTCGATACCGGAAAACTGGGAACTGTCGAGGTGATCGACGTCGTGGACGAAGACGACCGCATCGTCCACGTACTCGGCGCGGCGCTCGGTGAGACCGACATATCCGGCGTCGTCGACATGCGCAGACGCTTCGATCACATGCAGCAGCACACCGGACAGCACTTGCTTTCGGCCGTCTTGGTGGATATGTTCGACGCCGCCACAGTGAGCTTTCATCTGGGCGCGGAGTCGAGCACGATCGATGTTTCGCGCGCATTAGAAGCGGATCAGATTCGCGAGGCCGAGCGCCGCGCCAACGTGATTGTCTCGGAGAACCGCCCGGTCGCCGTCAGCTACCGGCATTCTTCTGAAGACCTCGGTCTCCGGAAGCCCACCGAACGCGAGGGCGAGATTCGGATCGTATCGATTCAGGGTCTCGATCGCAGCGCTTGCGGCGGTACGCACGTGCGCGCGACCGGAGAGATCGGCTCGATACTGATCCGAAAGCTGGATCGGATTCGCGGCAACCTGAGAATTGAGTTCCTGTGCGGGCTGCGCGCCGTAGCGCGCGCTCGAGCGGACTTTGAAGCGCTTTCCGCGGTGGCGCGATCGTTTTCCTCCCCGCTCGACGAGGCGCCGGCGCTCGTGCAATCGCAGCGCGAAAAATTGGTGGAGACCGAACGCGCCCATCGGAAACTTGCCACTGAGGTGGCGCAGATGCGCGGGCGCGAGTTGTACGCTAACACTGCGCCCGGACCTGACGGCATCCGGCGTGTCGAGCGGGGTGTGCCCGCTCTGTCCGATGACCTGCGCGCGGAGGCGCAGAGTTTCGTCGCGGGCGCGAAGGCAGTTTTTCTCGCGATCGGCGAAGAACCTCCCGCGATCCTGCTCGCTGCGTCAACCGACAGCGGCGTGCACGCGGGGAATCTGCTCAAGAACGTTCTCGCTTCAGTTAGCGGCCGCGGAGGCGGAAGCGCCTCTATGGCGCAGGGCAGTGTTCCGGACAAAAATGCGCTCGAGTCCGCCATGCTCGCGCTGCGCGCCGGCTGATCGAGGCGCCGGAGTTTACAAAACTTAACCGCCAGTACGCAGCCACGCGCGCGTCCTTCGTACCTGGAGGACGACATGACCGAGCGCTCCGCGACGAATCCGTTTTTTCTGAAGGCAATCGCCCGCCGCCGCGCGATCGCGATCCTGGGAGGCGCAGGTTTATCCGCGCTGGCTTTGCGAATAGGTGATCTGGCGCTCGCCGACTCGATCTCGTGTTCGGTGAACACGCCCCAGGTGACCGAAGGTCAGTATTGGGTGGATGAGAAGCTATTCCGCTCTGACCTGCGGTCTGATCCATCCGGCGGAGCGTTCCGTTGTCGCTCAAGATTATCGGGATCGATTCGGCCACCGGCAGCTGTGTGCCCGCTCACTGGCGCTTGGGTCGACATCTGGCACTGCAACGCGGTCGGGATTTACTCCGATGAGAGCTCCTACAATCCCGGCGGCGGCACCGGCGTCGTTACAACTACCGGACAGCGTTTCCTGCGTGGCTATCAGATCACTGACGCCAACGGGGAAGTGAAGTTCACGACAATTTGTCCCGGCTTGTACATGGGCCGCACGATTCACATCCACGTCCGGATTCGCACCTGGAGCAACTCCAGTGACACGTCGACACTGGAGCGACTACGCCTCGCAGATCTTCTTCGACGACGCCATCAATAAACTGGTCTTAGCCAATTCCACATACGCACGCACCACGCCGCGCGACACGACAAAGAGCGACGACGGAATTTACAATGAAGTACCGAACAAGGAACTGATGCCGGGCGGCGTAACAGCGAGCGGATCGGGGTACGCGGCGGCGATCACGATCGATGCCAGCTTGCTCACAGCGACGGCCAGCACTCCTGCGATATCGGCGGCTGGTATCGTGAACGCGGCTAGTGGCGCGGCGGGACTCGCGCCGGGCGCCTGGGTCAATAGTTACGGCACAAATCTCGCGGCGGCGTCATACGCCGCGCAAAGCTCCGACTTAGTGGCCGGCTATCTTCCCACGAAACTGCAAAACGTCGGTGTGCAGATCCATGGGAAATCGACCTTCCTCGATTACGTGAGCGCGACGCAAATTAACGCGCTTCTTGCCGCAGATAGCAACACCGGCGCAGTTTCGGTGAGCGTGACCAACGCCGGTGGGATGTCCAATAGCGTTTCCGCCACCTTGCAAACATTTCTTCCAGGATTGTTCGAGCAATCGGGGTTTGTGCTGGCCGTCCGGCCTTCTGACAGCACCATCATCAATGGAACATGCGCGGGTGTTCCCGGCTATCCCACCGCCGCGTCCGCACGCCCCGGCGAAAGTGCTCGAAATTTTTAGCACGGGCTTTGGCCCCACCGAGGAGAGCGCCGCGCCGGGGCTCGTTATCAGCGGCGCCGACCAGGCATCGAACCCTGTCAGCGTCACCGTCGGAGGCCAATCCGTGACCATCCTCTGGGCCGGGCTGGCCGCCGCGGGCCTATGGCAAATCCAATATCCAGCTTCCCTCCACTTTGGCCGCGGAAACCATGCGGTCCCTGCGTCCGTGAACGGTCGAAGCAGCCAAACCGGTGCTATACTCACCGTAATCGGTTGAGTGACGACTGTACGACTGTACGCTACCGCGAACCAAAACAGTACCAACGTTCTAAGGCGGGTGCCTAAAGTCGGAAGAGATTTCATCCGAAATCCTGGACTAGATCCATGTGGATGATCTACCAGAGTAGAGCGCGCCGTTTGGCTGCCGCGCTGCCTGTGTTGGCCGCGTTGCTTGGTAGCTTGCCGCTTCTCGCAGAACGACACAAGCCAAATATCGATCCGGAAAGCGAAGATGGCGTTCTCTTGCAGCGCATCCAGCAGGAGCCGGTGCCTGCACGCAAACAAGCACTCCTCGAAAAATACGCGTCGCAATATCCGACCACCAGCTCGATCGCCTGGGTCTACGAGCAATTGCTCCCCATATATAAGGACGCCAAGGATCATCAGAAGGTCATTGCGGTAGGCAACGCGCTGCTCGCCATCGACGCCAATGATTTGGACGCCGTCCATGATGTGCTGAGCTCTGCGGAAGCTATCAATTCAATTGAGTTGGTGCGGATCTTCTCACAGCGCGCCTGGGACATCGCGTCGAAGGCGGTCTTGACGCCGAAGCCGTCGGATCCAGATGACGTCGCCGACTGGAATAAGCTAATGGATTTCGCGAAGGAAGTTTTGTCCTATTCGGAATTCGTTATGGCGACACAAGCCGCAAACGAGCCCGATCCGGCGAAGCGCGCCGCGTTGGTTGAGGTGTTACACAGCCGCAACCCGAACAGCAAGTTCATGGCGAACACCAAGAAGCAATCGGTGATTGACCTCGTGAGCATCGATCCCGAGAAGGCGGTCGCGCTGGCCGAAGAGGGGCTGCAAAAGGATCCAAACAACGAAGATTTCCTAATGACAGTGGCCGACTATAAGATCGGTCACGAGAAAGATCTGCCGAAAGCTCTGACTTACTCGCTTCGCATTCTGGACTTGATGAAAAAGAAGCCGCAGCCGGCCACGATGAGCGCAGAAGATTGGGAAAAGAAAAAGGCGAAGTTTATCGGCTGGGCTAGTTGGATGGCGGGCGTGGTTTACGGCAAACAGGCGCGCTACGCACAGTCGGACCGATATTTGCGCGAGGCGCTCCCGTTGATTCGCGAGACCCCGCGGTTGCTCGCCGCTGCTTATTATTATCTCGGTTACGACAACTACGCCATGGCTGGCGAACTGGGCGACAAGGCTCACGCCGTAGATGCCGTCAAGTACAGTAAGCTGTGCGTCGCTATGGATAGTCCTTACCGTTCTCTGGCCCGCCAAACCATCGCTTCGGTGCGAAACGATTTCGGCGTCGAGTAGGTCCCCGAAATTTCCGGCTTGATGGTACTCTGATAAATGCACCCGAGAACTGATTCCGGCGCGGTGTCACGCCGAACCGCCCGCGCTCAGCGGCCAGCTTGCGCGCAGGGACTTGCTTTTACCCTCCCAGTTGAGGCAAGCTAAAGGGTTTTCCTCTTTTAGTGGGCCAGAATCGATGCGGGTGAGAATCCTATACCACGATCACTGTTTTGATGGCGCGGCGTCGGCGGCGTTTTTCAGCCGCTTTTACGAAGCCAAGTTCGCCCCCGGCGCAGAATTCCTCTTCACCGGCATGGCGCACAAAGCATCGCATCTGTTCGAAGACGGCGTGTTCGACGGCGACGTCAACGCGATCGTCGATTTCAAGTATTCGCCGGATCCGCGGCTGGACTGGTGGTTCGATCATCATCAAAGCGGCTTTCTGACTCCCGAGGATGCGGCGAAATTCCAGAAAGACCGCAGCGGGCACAAGTTCGTCGATCCTTCGTTCAGCTCCTGTACGCTTTTCATCGCCAACGTGACGAAGGAGAAATTCGGCTTCCATGCGGCTGATCTCGCCGAGTTAGTGGAATGGGCCGACATTATCGACGGCGCGCGCTACGCCACAGCGAAGGAAGCGGTCGAGCTTAAGGCTCCCGCGATGAAGCTGACTCTGGTGATCGAGAGCGCATCAGGTTCGGAGATCATCCACAAGATCATCGGCTGGATGCGCCACTGCAAACTCGCCGAGATCGTGCAGCAGGCCGAGGTGCAGCAGCTTTTCACGCCTCTGTACGAGCGGCATCTCCGGTCGGTGGATATCATCCGCGCACGCAGCACGACGCGCAATGGTGTGATCTATTTCGATCTAATCGGCGAGGATCTGGAAGGCTACAACAAGTTCATTCCGTATTATCTTTTTCCTGACGCCACTTACACGGTTTCGGTGAGCACGTCGAGTTTCCGAACCAAAGTGTCGGTAGGCTCGAATCCTTGGGCGCCGCACCCGCCCGAGCGCAACCTGGCGACGATTTGCGAGCGGTACGGCGGCGGCGGGCATCCACGCGTGGGTGCGATCAGTTTTGAAATCGGCGCAGTGGATGAAGCGCGCAAGGTGGCGCTTGAAATCAAGCGCGAACTCGAAAGTTGAACTCACTAGCGTCCGGGGAAGAGCTTCTCAACGTACTTCGCGATCAGGTCCACTTCCAGATTGATGCTTGCTCCGGGCGAGTAAGTGCGGACGATTGTGTTTTCGTAAGTGTGCGGGATGATCGCGACGCCGAGCCCTTGGTCGTCGAGTGACGCGACCGTGAGGCTGACGCCATCGAGCGTCACCGAACCTTTGTGGATCAGGTAGCGGGTGAGTTCGTGAAGGACTTGGACGTCAAGCCACCAGTTGCCGTCAGCGAGCGGCTTGAGCGACCTGAATTCGGCGGTGCCGTCGACATGGCCTTGCACGATGTGGCCGCCAAGCCGGTCTCCCAGCGCAGCCGGGCGTTCGAGATTGACAAGCGAGCCCGCGCTTAGAGCACCCAGGTTGGTGCGTGCGAGGGTCTCCGGAGAAAGGTCGCAAGAAAATCCCGCAGCGTCGAAGCTGACCATGGTGAGACACACGCCGTTAACCGCGATGCTCGCGCCCGGCTTCGCATCGGCCACCACCGCACGGCAGTTGATACGGAGCTTAGGGCCGGCGTTGGCAACCGAGCCTACTTCTTCCACGATTCCTGTGAACAAGAACTATTTCTCCAGATAGGCCTCAACAGCGAATTCGTCTGGCGGGATGGTGTGCAGCTTGAGGCGATGAAGCTGGATCGCGTCCAAGCGCGTCAGGCGGCCGGTTCCTCCGACGACCGGGAGCGATTGCAAGCCTCCCAGGATTTTCGGCGCGTAGTAGAACATCACTTTGTCCACCACGCCGGCTTCGACCGCGGCCCAATTGAGCTTGCTGCCCGATTCGATCATCAGCGAGCGGTATTGCTGGCCCGCAAGCCAGGTCAAAAGCTGATGGAGGTCGGTGCGGCCGTTGGGGCCGTCCAACACCAGCACGCGCACCCCGCGGTATTCGAGGGCGCGCCGGCGATCTGCGGGCGAAGCGGATGTCGTGACAATCGCCAGATCGCCGCTGACGCTTCTGGCGATGCGCGAGTCGAGCGGCATGCGGAGCGTGGAGTCAGCCACGATTCTAAGCAGCGGGCGGCTGCGCTCTTTACCCGTGCGGTCGGTCAGCAGGCAATCGTCGGCGAGCACGGTCCCAACGCCGGTCAGGATCGCGTCCGAGTTGTGCCGGAATTCGTGAACGTGCGCGCGCGCCCGTTCGCTTGTGATCCATCCGGTATTGTCCTCGGGCGCGGAGATCTTCCCGTCCAGCGTAAGCGCGGCTTTCAGCGTAACCAGCGGTCGGCCGGTGCGCATGGAGTGCAGGAAGGCTTCGTTCAGTTGCGCGGCTTCATCCTCGTACTCGGAAGCAACTTCCACCGCGATGCCGGCATCATGGAGCTTGCGAAAGCCACGCCCCGCCACGTGTGGGTTCGGATCCTCCATGGCTGCTACGACGCGCGCGACCCCGGCTTTGACGAGTGCATCGGCGCACGGCGGCGTTCGGCCCTGGTGCGAACAAGGCTCGAGCGTGATGTAGAGCGTAGCGCCGCGCGCCTTCTCACCCGCGTCTTCCAGCGCGAGAATCTCAGCATGCTTGACCTGCGCGTAGGTGTGAAAGCCGCGGCCGACAACCTCGCCATCGCGGACCAGCAGGGCGCCGACAGCCGGGTTCGGACTGACTCGCCCTTCGCCCTGCCGCGCGAGCGCGAGCGCCTGCTCCATGGGTTGGATTTTCATTGACTGAATAACGACGAGACGAACTTGTCGGGTTCGAACGGCAGCAGGTCTCCAGCTTGTTCGCCCACGCCAACGTAGCGAATCGGAAGATTCAACTCGCGCGCGATCGCGACCACTATGCCGCCTTTGGCGGTGCCGTCTAGTTTGGTGAGCACGAGCCCGGTGACGCCGCTGCTCTCGGTGAACTTGCGGGCTTGCTCCAGGCCGTTCTGCCCGGTGGTAGCATCCAGCACAAGCAGGACTTCGTGGGGCGAGCTGGGAATCACCTTGGCGGCCGTGCGGCGCATTTTTTCAAGCTCGGCCATTAAATTGGATTTGGTATGCAGCCGGCCGGCGGTATCGACGATCACGTAGTCGACCCTGCGCGCCTTGGCCGATTGCAACGCGTCGAACAGCACG
>DASQJA010000233.1:0-12368 GCA_035631275.1 Bryobacteraceae bacterium | reverse complement strand
CCGTTGGTCGTAGGTTCAAATCCTACAGGGCCCACCAACGCGCCGACTGTCCACATCGGAGACATCCTCATAAACATAAATGCGAACTGCACGCACAATCCTACTCCGGGGATTCTTAGCCATTCTTGGCGTCGGTCTTCTTGCGTATCTTGCCGACGATATTTGGTCTCGTCTTCGCGGGCGGCCGCTGGAACAAATGAAGGTGGACCGCTACTATGCCATGCTCGATCGCTGGAACCAGATTGAGTACTCCACCGGCACGCCAGTCACTCAAACCTGCGTCGACGCGTTGATGCCGCATTTCGGCTACCTGCCCTGCTGGTACCTGCGCCGGCACACACTTCAGCAGGTCAAGATTCCCTAACCCGCAGGCTCTATGGCCGAACGTCGCGCGATCAGCCGGTAAAGCGCCAACGGCCCGCTTGCGATGAACCCAGCCAGGAGAGGCGGAACACGGCGGAGATCGCCTCCAACCGAATCGCCTTCGGCGCCTACGATCAGAGCTCCGCGGCGCATCGCGTACAGATTGAAGAGCGTCGAAAGTATGGTGAAAGTCACCGACGAGATCAGGCTGGCGCGGATGTTCGGCGTGCCGCGAAGGACGTGTACTATCAACTCGATCGAATGCGATACGGCAGGCAACAGAACTGCGCTCGCCATAGCTGCGGCCCATTCCGGTCCGGCCTGGCTCAAAGCTTGTGTGATGGCGCCGTAGAAACCTGATGTCAGGGCGCGAAATACGAACTCGGCTAGCATCGCGCCGGTGGCGGCGCGCCAGCCCGCCGTCAGGTTGGCGCACAAGAAAATCAAAGCGCGAATGGCCGCGCTGAAGATCGCGGCCTTCCAATTCCAGCGCTCGATCAGCGTACGCCGCGGATCGGCGACCAGTTCCCCGAGTACGTCGCGGACAGTCATCAGGCCCAGGTCGGTTTGGCGGCAGCCGCGGGACGGCTCACCGGAACTCTGCGCGCACGCAGGCAATACTCATAAGCGTCGTAGACCTGTTCGAAGATGCGATGCCAGTACCGGCACTGCGCGAAGTCGCGGGCCCGGATCCGCATCCGGTTCAGCATCGCAGGGTCGCGCGCAAGCTGGACCACGTTGGCGGCGAACGACTGTTTGTCCTGCGAGATCAGTCCGGTAACGCCGTGACTCACCAGATATTTCGGGCCTCCATCGGAAGTGACCACAACGGGAACACCCGACGCGAGCGCTTCGAGAACAACGTTGCCGAACGTGTCGGTGTGCGATGGGAACGCGAAGATATCCATGTTGGCGTAGGCCACCGCGAGCGGTTCACCGTTCAGAACACCTGTCAACTCGGCGTGTTGGATGTTCGCGCGCAGCCACTCCCCTTCGTGACCGTCGCCCGTGATAACGATGCGGAAATCATCGATGCCGGCAGCGAGCAGTGCTTGCTCGACATCGCGCAGCACGCGCACGCTCTTTTCGGGCGAAAGCCGTCCTACGTAACCGATCACCAGTCCTGAGTCCGAACGGGTTCGCTTCTCGGGCGAGAAGAACTCGGTGTCCACGCCGCGCTGCATCAGAAACGAAGGCCGCCCGGTACGGCGATGCAGCAAATCGACCAACTCCGGATTCGGCGCGAGGAGCACGCGGCCGAGGCGATAATACTCGAGGCTGAGCGCCAGGATGATCTGCTGCTCAGTGAAGTTCGTGATTTTACCGCGCGGCCCCGCAGGCAGGAACGAGAGCAGCTTCGATAAACGCCGCGCACCGAATTCGTGAATGTTGGTGTGCCACGACGCGACCAGGGGCAACTTCAAATCATGAGCCACCAGCGCTCCCAGCATGCCCACGTCGCTAGGGCCGGTGATGTGAACCAGTTCTGCTCCGAATTTTTTCAGCAATTCCTGCATGCGCTGCCGGTAGCGCAAGAACACCAGGTCGAACGACATGTCCTTTTCGAGGCTGAAGCCGATGCCGCCGCGTTTGAGCTCCATGGTCCAGACCGGACCGTCCTCGATAAGCCGCGTCTCCCCTCCGGCGTGTACGTTCAAAAACGGCAGCGACCGTTTGCGCACGAATGCGTCGAAGTGCCGGCTGGTGTGAGCCACGCCGTTCACTTCGTGGAACGAATCGGTGAAAAACGCGATGCGTGGTGGAGCGTTCAAGCGGGCACCTCCTGCGGATCGCTGAGCGCGACTCGCAACGCTGCGCGCATTTGCCGGCTTCGCACCGCGCGCAGTCCTCCCAAGAAACACTTCACCGGCCAGGGTTCATTGCCCTGCCAGAATGCGGCCAGCGGTTTGACGACGCCGTCGTCGTCCCGGTAAAACACGCGCTCGCTCCACTTGCGCCGGCCGAGCGGAAGATCCGGATACTCGCGGACGATGTCGCACATCGTGTCGATCATGCGCAGGCGCCACGGTTCCCGATATTGCGGCATGAACAAGATGTCGCTGAAGCCGTCGTGACGCACTTCGGAAACGAATTCGGCGAACGTTCGCGTGTTAGTGAGGTTGATGTTCGCGTTCGGCTCGAGTCCATGCCGATCGCCGCCCGAAATCAACGGATGCCCGGAGTGTTCGGCGAGCCATATCACGCGTTTGTTTTCGCCCCATGATCTAAGACCGTTCAGCTCAAGCGCGTGGATGTGCTCACCGAATCGTTCCAGAAACCTGCCCACTAACTGCGCATGCTCGACGGCGCCGACTCGCGCTTCGTCCCACAGCGGATGGTTCATCACGATGAGAACCTCCGGCAATTCATTGAGCTCGGCGAGCAGTTCGGCGAGCCTCGCTCGGGAAGGCCCTTCCGTGAACGCCGCGAAATCCGACATGATCGCCTGCGCGCGGCTGGGCGACAGGTTGTGGATGCCCAAATGGAAGAAGGATGGCGCGAAGGGGATGGTCCATTCCACCGAAATCGGCGCCTGCGGATCCAGCACCCGCAGCATGGATCCGGCCTGGATGTCGTCGTGATCAGTGAGCGAAACCAGCGCATTCAGATCTATGTTTTGGATCTGCCTGCTCTCGAGCTCGTGAGCTTCATGCGGCGCCAGCGGCGGACGCCAGAAAGCGCGCGAGAAATCGAGCGTCCGCTTGCGGCGCTCGCGGTAGATTTCTTCCTGCCGGCGGATCACCCGGCTGACCACCGGAATCCCCGATGTATAGCGCGGAATGAACTCCATCGTTTCTTCTGATTGCAGCGTGTGGCTATGCAACGAAACGCCGGTGCGGAAGCGCTGAGGTGTCGTGCGATCTCGCCACAGCCAGTGGAGCTTTGAATGTCTCATGATTCCTCCGTGCGGTTTGCGCCTACTGGTTCGTATTCGAGGCTGATCCGCAGATAGGATCGCGGCTGGAATTCGATGCGCCGGGGAAGTCCGGAAGGATCTTCCATCCACAGGTGAAAAGTGGAGACCTGGCGCGTGGCGAGGTCGTGGATTTTCCCGGTGAATCGCGTGCCGGCGCCGTTGTGCGGCTCAGGCGACCGCTCGCATTCGAGACGGTATGGCTTCGCGTTGTAGACGTAGTTGACGGTGGAGCGCGGCTCAGGGGCGCGCACGGCGGTACGAACCGAGTAGAGAAAAGTAGTTGCGGCCCCAGAGGTGTGCAATTCGGCCGCGGCGCGATCCGACTCGGCAAAACGTGCGCGAATCTGTTCGTTGAGCCCGGCCACGTCGTGCGCCGGACCATCCGGCAAGCTGATGGAGCTCTTTTCACAACGGGCGCTGCCTGGGACATGCTGTCCCTCAGCGGCAGTGAAGGTGTCGCGGGATTTCTGAGCAGCGAAGATGCGCTGGCGGGCCTGGTCGTAACTCTCATTGGTAGAAGAAGTTACAAAGCCGAAGTAGGCGGCCTGAACCGCCTGGCTGCCATCTTCGAGCACCGCTTCCTCAAGGGAGCCGTCATACTTAAATCCGTGGGTTCGCTGCGGATTGGCGCCACCGGCGAACCGGATGGCGACGAGTTTGCGCGATCCCTCTCCGGTCTCCCGAATCGCGGCAAACGCACCTCCGACGTTCTTTCGGGAAAAGATCGGCACGCCCAGGAGCGTGACAACGACATCAGCGCGATAGCGGCGGGTCACCGGATCTGGCAGGGGCAAACCTGCTCCCGCCAGTAGCCGATCGACGCACAGGCGTGGGACAACGCCCGCAGACGCCCGCCTCGGTATCTTCGTTACGGCCAGCGCCCCCAGAAGCACGCGGCCCAAGTCTCGTCGCGTAAGCATCCTGACGACAGATTACGCGTCAAAGATGTTTCTAACATCACCGACTTATGACGATTTTGTTTGAAACGATCCTTGTTGAGAATGTTCTAAGCGTCACACTCTCGAAACGTCACCAAACGTTGGCCGCTCTGTAAGCGAGTCGTAACGTTAGTCGGCGGAACGGTCGTCTCGATTGAGTAAACTCACGATTCGCCCGCAGAAGTAGCCGACTACGACGGCGAAGACGAATGAGAGTAGCAAAACTTCTTCGGAATCCATATTTCTATATCGGCGGCACTGGATAGTCGCGCCAGCCCCGCAATTTTCTCAGCCTAAGCGAAATGGCATATACTGGCCCCCGCCTACGGAGGGCTTTAGGGATGTCACTTCTAGCGTGGATCGTGCTCGCTCGGACTACTGGCCGGCTTCATAGGCAGCAAGATCGTCAACAAGCGAGGCGAAGGCCTCATCCTGGACATCGTGCTGGGAATCGTGGGAGCGATCGTTGGCGGCTACCTGGCGCGCTCTTTCGGCTTCCACGGCGTGACCGGATTGAATCTCTACAGCCTCTTAATCGCCGTGATCGGCGCCGTCGTGGTGATGGTGGTGTATCACGCCTTCCGCGGCGCACGGTGTAGCTTCTAAACCGCAGTCGTTACGCCCAACTCCACCGATTGGAAAAACCCTTCGGCCATCCAATCGCGGAACCACTCGAACAGGTGTGCCTCCTTTACTGCGGGCCGCCACTTGCGAATCATCACCGATTCGATCGCCTCGCCCATAGTCTTGCCCGCGGCCAGCGCCGACAACAACTCATACGCCGGCTGCGTCAGATCCATGCGATGCAGGTTGTAATTCGCGCGATACGCCACCACCCAGGTCTTCTTGCGCGCAATGCGTGGGAACGGATTCTCTTCGTCCACCGCGCCGGCGTAGCGGCTGACAGGATATTCGAATGCCAAGAGCCGAAACGCTTCCACCGGCTTCAACCGCGCATGCTCCCACGCGTCCGGCGGCACGGCTTTCACTTGTTCGGTTGTCATGGGCGGTGTTTCCCCCGCATCGAAGACCCAAGTGAGCGCGTATTCCAAGCACGCCAAGTCCAAACAAAAATCTTTGCGCGGCATATCGTTCAGCGTCGCGATGAACTCGCACAGATGATCGCCCAGCCGGTTCAAGGTGTAGCTGCGCGACGGGTACACGTCCACGTAGCGCGCCACCAGCCGCATGAATTCGTTCTCACCCAGGAAATGCTTGAGCGACGGATAGTCGATGGAAAGCGCCTCCTCCATCCGCAGCAGGTACATATCGCGATAGACGTCCAGGCGCTCGAGCGACGAAAGGGTCTTCGACGGCAGCACCACGTCGCGCGCCTGGTCGGCGGGAATCGCTGCCTGCGCCGCATCGGACGCGATGGCTTCCTCGGCGGTGCCTTGATTCAAGATGCACGCCTGCATCCAGCGCTGGATCTTTTCAAGCCCTGGATTAGTCGCCATACGCGGGAACCTCGTCCAGTTCCGGCGTGGCCGTTACTCCGGACAAATCTTCCTGCTCCCTGAGCTTCCGGGCCTTCAACGCTTCGCCATGCACGATGGCGAAGCTCGGGATGTTAGCGTCCCATTCGAGCAGCGTCGCCACGCCGCCCAGGCGGCGGTGCGCGTACTTATAGAGCTCCCACACCGAATCGATCACGTAGTCGTTGTGCGTGTCGATGATGTGTGTGCCTTTGTTGGTATGCCCGGCCAGATGCATCTGCACGACGCGGTCGCGCGGGATGCGGTCGATATACGCTTTCGGGTCGAAGCCGTGATTGTAGGAGCTCACGTAGACGTTGTTCACGTCCAGTAGAATCCCGCAGTCAGCTTCTTCGGCGAGCGCCGCCAGAAACTCGCTCTCCGGCCACGTCGACGCTGCAAACTCAAGGTAAGTGGATGCGTTTTCGAGCGCGATCGGCCGCTCCAGAACATCCTGAATAATTTTCACCCGCTCGATGGTGTGCCGCAGCGCTTCCGTCGTATAGGGCATCGGCAGAAGATCGTGCGTGTTCAATCCAGTGATGCCGCACCAGCACAGATGATCCGATACCCAATTCGCCTTCACGCGCGCGGCAAGCGATTTTAGCTTTTTCAGGTACTCCAAGTTAACGGGGTCTTTGCTGCCCACTGACAGGGAAACGCCGTGCAGCACTAACGGATACCGTTCGGCCACTTGATCCAGCACATGGAGCGGCCGGCCGCCGGTGTCCATGTAGTTTTCCGACAGCACCTCGAACCAGTCGATGGGAGGTTGTTTTTCGAGAATGTGCTGGAAATGCACCGAGCGCAGCCCGATGCCAAATCCGAGATCGCGATAACCCCACCGGTTTGCCATAGCGTCCTATTGCGTGCCCGCCGAGCCCGGCTGCGATCCGATATGCAGCCATTTACTCAGCAGCTTGTCGATGCTGATCGGACCGGGCCCGTACAGCACCAACCATATTAAGAATAACAGGAAGGTAAATGACGTAACGTCGGTGAGATCGGCTGGAAATTTCATGAGCCATTCGCCGCCGTCGGACGTTATTAGGGCCACGATCATCGAACACGACAGCAGCGCGGCAATGATCCGGGTAAACAGTCCCACGAAAAGGCAGAGGCCGCCGATAAACTCGAGGCCCGACACAAAGACTGCGTTCACGTGTGGCATCGGGATGCCAAGGCTTGCGAAAAACTGCGTGGTCCGATCCAGGTTGTGAAGCTTCCCGCTTCCCGTGACGTGAAATGCCCAACCGATCACCAACCGCGTCAGTAGCGGCGCGAGAAACGCCAGCGCGCCGGTGATCCGGAGCCCTAAGCCAGCCAGGCGTTGGATGACACCCCCGGATGCCTGAGCCATGGGCCTAGTATACTGCGGCGCCGCACAGGTTCTGATTGGATTCAGTTAGCCTATAGGGTATGCCTTAGCCCTTGAACTGCCGCCCCGTGGCCACTTTTCTGTTCGCGGCGCTCGCATTCTCCCGTACCGCGCCCGAACTCGACTTCGACAAAGTCGATCCGCACAAGATGCTGACCGATCCCTACAGCTACTGGTCGCAGCCTAGAGCTATTTCTACTTCCATCACATGGACAAAATCCCCAACCAGCGCCTGGATTGGATCCAACACGCCGCGCGCCCGTTCGCGCTCAAACAACCCACGCACCCCTTCACTCTCAACTACAAGGCGAACGACAAGACCTACTCGCTCGACGACTATCTCCGGCAAGGCGATGTGCTCGGATTCCTGGTATTGAAGGACGGCCAGATCGTCTTTGAAAAGTATCTGCACGACTCGAAGCCCGAGGATCGCTTCCTATCGATGTCGGTATCGAAGTCGGTCGTTTCCGTGTTGTTCGGAGTCGCGGTGGACGAAGGCAAGATCCATAGCGTGGACGATCCTGTCGTCCAGTACCTGCCATTTCTAAGGACAGCGCGTACAAAGACGCGACGCTGAAAAATCTGCTCCAGATGGCGTCCGGGATCGTGTTCAACGAGGACTACCTGGACCCGAAAGCAGACGTCCACCGCCTGGTCTTCGACATCATCCGGGGCGGCGAGCCGTTCAAGCAAACCGTTGTGTCGGTCTCGCAGGAACACCAGCCCGGCACGGTTTTCCGCTATCAAAGCATCAACACGCAGATGCTCGGCCTGGTTCTCGAGAAAGCGACCGGCACGCCACTGAACAAATACGCGGAGGAGAAACTTTGGAAAAAGATCGGCACTGAGAGCGATGCCTTCTTCTACGAGAGCAAGAACCAGCCTGAGATCTGCGCGTTCGGCTGCTTCAACGCCACGCTTCGTGACTACGCCCGATTCGGCTTGATGGCTCTCAACCGTGGAACGCTCGGAGGCACGCTAGTGGTGAGCGAGAGCTGGATGCGCGACTCCACCGCCGCGCCCGCGTTCAACCCGGGCTACGGATACCAATGGTGGATCAACGCGGACAGCCCCGATCACGCCTTTCGCGCCGTGGGCATTTACGGGCAGACCATCTATATCAATCCCGCCAAGCATGTAGTGGTAGCCCAATTCCGAGCGTTGCCGAAGCCCAGCGGCGGCAATCCTCGATCGCCACCCGCGCCGTTCGACGCCATCGCGGCAGCACTCGCGCAATAGTCCCGGCTTAAGAGTACCCGGAGAGCGGGTAAGCGCCACCGCTCATTCGCTCTGGAAGTACGTCAGAATGCAGTTGAGCAGAATCGACATGTCCTCTGGCGTGAGGCTTACACTTGCCTCGACAATCTTGTTTGTCCTTGGCTGCTTGAACTACCGGTCGTGGCGCGGCTACTCGACTGACCGGCACGTCGAAATCAGGGGCCGAACCAATCCGGATCGCAGAAAATCTCCTGCACCGATCCGAGTTCGCGAATCCGTTCGGCGCGCTTCCAACCGGCTTGACAGCTCACGCCGCCCCCGGTTTCCCGTTCTTGGAGTTTCTGTTGCTGAAACTTTTCGGCGAGGGCGCGGCGGGATGGTTGGCAATTCAAATTCTGCCCGTTCTCGCGCTGAGTTTGCAGTTCTCTCTCCTCCCTGGGCAGCGAGTTCGATCGGACTGTCCCCTTGGCCGGTGTGCTCGCGGCCATCTTTGGCCTGGAGAATAAGTCGTTCAGCGAATCGCAATGGGAGGCACACGTCGTGGGGCTCCTCTGTCTCCTGCTATTGATGTCGGTGTGCCGCTTCGTCGCGTACAACAACGCGCGGCGGGCGCTTGCCACGGGCACCGTGGCCGGAATTGCGACGCTGTTTCAACCGATCTTCGCTCGACCGTACCGCTACTGGACGCTAATTGTGGCGGCGAGAAACGGGCTGAAAAGGAATGTGCTGGTTCTTTGCATCGCGCCGGTGCTCATCTTTGCACCATGGTGCCTCCGCAACTACTACGTCATATGAATTAGATCCCAGGTACCGGTATCCCGTCCTTTGGATCACATGGCTGTTCGCCGCTCATGCCCTGGTGGCACTGATTTCGGTTCGGTGATTGAGACCATCGCCTTCGAGTCGCGCTTGCGCGCGCCGATGGGTGCAAGAAAGGAAATATGTCATTCTGGAATTAGCTTTGTAGATGCGTATTACCAAGCAAACGCTCGCGCGTCTGACCAACGTGACACGCTGGCGCATCCCCATCCTGATCGCTTTTGCAACCTCCGCGATTATCTGCGTGGCATTCGGCCAGCGGCCATTCCGCGAGTACCCGGGCTGGGAATATGACGATTTCCCCAAACCGCCCGATTGGCAAGTCCCCGGCGAATGGACCTTCGCCCGCCTCATGTACCCATCCTCGCGGCAAATATTCGACCGGCCCTTCACCAACTGGCTCTACGGCGCGGCCAACTGGACCATCGACTATCCGCGCTCGGATCGCCACTTGTCGGAAGCCGTGCGACGCCTCACGCGCCTTCAGACACGCTCAGTAGAGCAGCCCGTAAACCTCGACGACGGCGATGAGGTCTACCACTATCCATGGCTCTACGGAGTCGAGGTCGGTCACTGGGACCTGACCGCCGCGCAAGCCGCTAAGATGCGAGACTATCTGCTGCGCGGCGGGTTCTTCATGTGCGACGATTTTCACGGCACCGAGGAATGGGCGATCTTCCTCGCCAGCATGGAGCGCGTTTTCCCTGACCGCCCCATCGTCGATATCGACAACAAGGATCCGATCTTCCACACCATTTTCGATCTTGATGACCGCTATCAAGTCCCTGGCGAGCAGTTCGTCTACACGCATCGGAAGTGGGAAAAAGATGGCTTCGATGCCCACTGGCGTGGTATCTACGACGACAAGGGCCGCCTGATGGTCGCCATCTGCCACGACATGGACCTGGGCGATTCCTGGGAACACGCCGACAATCCACGCTACCCGGAGCAGTTCTCAGCGCTCGGGCTCCGCATCGGGATCAACTACATCACATACGCGATAACGCACTGACGCCAAGGAGTCAGGAGTCGCAAAAAAAAGCGCCCAAGTCTTGGTTTGGGCGCTAGACCGGAGAGGAAACTTCGTTATTAACTCAATGAAGTGATCCAATCTTAGGTCCAGCCTGCCGATCCCGGAATGAAGCCGGCGGTCTAGTACGATCAAGTACTCGTCAATCCGTAAGCGCCCCGCATGGCTACTTAAACGGTTTTCTTTACAGCTCCTTTCTCTGGCAGAATAAGTTCGATTACACCATGCTGGCGGAATCGCGCAAACTCCAACTCCGCGTCCTTGCGTTCGTGCTGGCCGGAGGTAAGGGAACTCGGCTCTACCCCTTGACGAAAGAACGCGCCAAACCGGCCGTGCCTTTTGGCGGACGCTATCGAATCATCGACTTCGTCCTTAGCAATATGATCAACTCGGGGATCTACTCGATCTACGTGCTGGTGCAGTTCCGGAGCCAGTCCCTGCTCCAGCACCTGCGCGAGGGTTGGGAGGCATCGAGCCTGCTCCGCAATCATTTCATTATTCCCGTCCCCGCTCAGATGCGATCTCCCGGCGAAGACTGGTATCGCGGAACGGCCGACGCGATTTACCAGAACATGAACCTAGTTGAGCAGGGCGAACCGCACCTGGTCGCGATCTTCGGCGCCGACCATATTTACCGCATGAACATCCGCGAGATGATCGAGTTTCACGTCGAGCGAGGCGCGCAAGTCACCGTGTCGGCCATCCCTGTGGAAAAGGAGCAAGCCTCCGAGTTTGGCGTGATTGAGACCAAGGCCGACGGTACCATTATCGGGTTCCACGAAAAGCGGTCCGACGCGCCCACTATGCCGGGCGATCCGAACCGGGTCTACGCATCTATGGGGAACTATCTTTTCTCTACCAAACTGCTTCTCGACGAGCTCCGCGCCGATGGCGAAAATCCGCAAAGCTCTCATGATTTTGGCCGCGACATCCTGCCCGGCTTGATCGGCCGCGCCGACATGTTCGCCTACGACTTTCAAGTCAACCGCATCCCCGGCGATCCTCCCGGTGCGCCGGTATATTGGCGCGATGTTGGAACCATCGATGCATTCTTCGACGCCAACATGGATTTGCGCTCAGTCTCTCCGGAGTTGAACCTTTACAACCGCCAGTGGCCTCTTCGGACGGCTGGATACTTCGACGCTCCCGCGAAATTTATCTTCGACGCAGACGGACGGCGCGGCCAGGCGCTCGATTCAATCGTCTCAGGCGGCAGCATCCTGTCCGGCGGGTTGGTGCGCGCCTCCGTCATCGGACGCGGCGTTCGCGTACATTCCCACGCCTATGTGGAGGATTCCATCATATTTGATAACTGCGATATCGGCCGCCGCGCGCGAATCCGCCGTGCAATATTGGACAAAAATGTTCAGGTACCTCCGGACGCTACAATCGGCTATGATCTGGAGCGCGACCGCGAGCAACACCATGTAACCGATAGCGGCATCGTTGTGGTGGAAGGCCATCGCTCGCAAGTGGACATCGCCAGTATGAACCTCTAAGGTCTTCTACGTACTACACCGCCGGCCATCCCGGGCCGTCAGCTCAGTCCAATAAGCACAGCAGCTTGCGAAAGTTTGCGCTTCTTTGAAAGTTTTCATGTAACGGGTTACCTCATGTCTGTGTCGAACAACTGAGATGACGCCAACAGCAGTACCTGAAACCGAGGAAACCATCGTCCTGAACGGCATACCGGGGCAGGAAATACGGGCTCAATTGGAGCGGGTCCTCCGCAGCCGTGCCTTTATTCAATCGCACCGTATTCGCCGCTTTCTGCAGTTTATTGTCGAGGAGAGCCTTCTCGGGCAACCTCATCGGCTCAAGGAATATCTGATCGGCCTGGAAGTTTTCGACCGGCGTGACGCTTTCGATCCACGAGTGGATTCGATTGTTCGCGTGGAAGCGCGGCGCCTGCGTCATAAGCTCGAAGAATACTACCGTACTGAAGGCCGCGAAGATCTCACGCGTATCACTCTGCGCAAGGGCAGCTACGTTCCGATCTTCGAATACCGCGCTGCCACGCCATCGCCCGGCATTCTGGAGCAGCGCCGCGCTATCACCGTCGGCCCGCTGAAGATGATCAACGCCACGCCGGGCGCCGAGCAAATCTCCGAGGAGATCCGGCGGCGTCTGTCGCATGTGCTGATTCGCGAGGGGTGCTTTCAGGTGGCCTCTAAGTCTCCGGAGACTGGCGCGGCGGCCACGGGCGAATCCGCCGGCACCGCCCCCGCCG
>DASQJA010000232.1:0-5468 GCA_035631275.1 Bryobacteraceae bacterium | reverse complement strand
CGCGGATGTCGAGCGTGGCCTCTGCTTGCGATGGAATCACGTTACTCCGGAATCCGCCTTGAATGATGGTTGGAACGATGGAAGTGCGCAGAACCGAATAATTCCCCGGCTCGTGCTCGGCGAGATAGCGCTGGATTTCTTCCGAGTGTGCGGGATCGGCGATATGGTTGTAGCGGTAAGCTTCATCCGGCGGGCTGATGGTGGCAAGCCGCTCAAAGTATGTGCGCGTGGTGTCGTTCAAGCGCATGGGCGGCTGCCAAAATTGAAACTTCGCGACGGCGTTGGCCAGGTGCAGTATAGCGTTGTCCTGGCGCGGGCGCGAGCCATGTCCGGCTGTTCCGTGCGCGATGAGGCGGGTTCCTCGCCCCACTTTTTCCGTGGTTGCAATTCCGACATAGAGCACCTGGCCGTTGCGCGTCACGGTCTGGCCGCCTTCTGCCAGCGCATACTGGGCGGCGATATCGTTCCAATGCTGGTTGACGAGGTAGCCGATCCCGAATTGCGAGGATCCCTCTTCGCCGGCTTCTGCGATGAAGATGACATCGCGATCGAGCTGAACGTTCAACCGCTTCAGCTCGAGCATCGTCATCAGACAGGAGACTACGTGTGACTTGTCGTCACTCGCGCCGCGGCCCCATACATAGCCGTCCTTGCGCAGAGCGGCGAAGGGGTCCAGCGGCCATTTGTCGCGCTGCACGCCGACCACGTCGGTGTGACCCATGATAATGATGGGTTGCTTGGAGCCGTTGCCCTTGATGCGGGCGACCAGGTTGGCGCGATTCGGATCGAGCGCATAGACCTGGGTTTGGATGCCCGCACGATCCAGAATCGGCTTGAGGTAATTTACGGCTTTGGTTTCGTCGCCCGGCGGGTTGCTGGTGTCGATGCGAATGAGCGACGAGTAGTAATCGAGGGTTTCGGGTTGGATTTTGGCCCAGTCCACGACATATCGGTCCGCGGCGCTGGCGATCGGGAGGCAGGCGAGAAGGAGCAGCGCGATTCTCATTCGCTTCAGAATAGCGAAAAATGCGGTGTTTGCTTGATGCTCGTCGCGCGGCTGAAGCCGATGGTACACTGAAGGTCTTTTCGGCTAATCATGGGTTCGATCCGGCACATTCTCCTGGCGTTGGCGGGCACGGTCGCGCTTGCGTATTCGGCGCTGCGCGCGCAGGACGTGACGCAGTCGGTTTGGGATGGTGTCTATACCAGAGAACAGGCCGAGCGCGGGCTAGCCGAATACAATGTGCACTGCCTGGATTGCCACGGCGAGGACTTGGAGGGCGACGCCGAGGCTCCGCCGTTACGCGGCGGGCAGTTCCTGACGAATTGGGATGGGCAGACCGTCGGGGCTTTGTACACACGCATCCGCCGCGACATGCCGCTGAACTTCGAGGCAGGGAAGCTTAGCCCCCAAGTGAATGCGGCGCTAGTGGCTTACGTCCTGAGCATCAATAAATTTCCGCCTGGTCCGGTGGAACTGCCACACGCGGTAGAGGTCCTGAATCAAATCCATTTCGAAGTGGAGCGAGGCGGCCGGAAGCGCTAGCGTTCTAGCGCCGCTGCAACTTCGGGCGTGAGCAGCCGCAGATTGCCAGCGCTCAATTCCCATCCTGCTTCGGCGAGGCGCTCCGGCACAGCGCTGAACACGATCTGGAACACGTTGCGCGGGTGCGAGGCAGCGAGTATTTTGCCTTGGCGCGGCGTCACCACCGCGAGGTACTTGAGGATGGTGTACACGTTGGCTTCTTCAGGGAGCTGCCAGTCCACTTCCTGCGTGCAGAAGCGCACACGCGAGCCGCGCTGGGACATATTCCATCCGAGAAACGCGCAGCACTCGATCATGGATTCGAACCAAGCGGCCTGTTCCGGGGGAACGTTCAGATCGAGAAAGAACGCGACCATCTGTTCCTGATCGCGTGCGAATTCGCGAACCTGCAGGTCACCGGTGTGGGCGGTCGCTTTCCAATCGACGTGGCGCGCGCTTTCCGAAATTTCATACGGTCGGATGCGGTAGAAGTCGTAGCCTTGGCCGCGGTAGAACGAAGCGATCTCGCCCTGGAGCGAGACCAGCAGGTCTTCGAAGCCAGGCTGAGGATCGATGGATGGGTACACCAGGACTTCGCGCGCGAGCAGAACACTGATGCGCCGCTCAGCGAATCCGAAGGGAAAACGAGTGGAGACGCGAAAGCTGTTCTGGCGGTATGAGCCGCGGCGCGCGAAGAAAAGCTCCACGGGTTCTTCCACCTGCCCGCCGCTCGCGACCACAGGAAAGTAAAGCGGCTGCGAAAGTCCGCTGTCGGCCGATGCGGTGACATGGATGGAAAAGGACGGCATCCAGGATTTCGTGTTGCGGACGACGATGCGCCCCATTTGCTTACGGCCGGCGCAGATGTGAGCGGGGAGTTGGAAGTCTAGCTCGAGGCCCGCAAGCGAGAGGCGGCTGACGAAATCGGAGACCAGCATGGTTGCGAGCAAGATCGCCAAGATCAGGAAGAGCAGATTGTTGGCGGAAGCGAACGCGGCGAGCGCGACCAGAATGCAAGTCAGGAAGAAGATGAGCCCCTGGCGGGTGACCTGCTGGCGCGCACCGGCGTCGAGCGCGTTCTGGATGCGGGACCACGGGCCGGGCATAGCTTTATTGTCGCGCGGCGTCAGTGAGCGGAACGATCGAAGTCCAACTGCGGATTCTGGAGGTTGTGTTCGCTTGGGTAAGTGACGCGATCGCCCTCAACCCGCGCGAATGAGGTCAAGGAATGAGGCTGTGCCTTCGTTTCGCTAAGGATGTCGAAGACCTGGACGTCGCGCGCGGTGAGTGCATCGCCGACGAGCGATCGATGGCATCGCCAGGGCACAGCCTCCGCGCACATGATCGCGGTGGGAGCGGCGGAGGCGAGCGCGATCAGTTCATCGAGATTCTTGCAAAACGCGGCGGTTTGCATGTAGTCGGCATAGCCGCGGAAGGACGCGTTACGCCATGCCGTGTTGATTGAGTTGCGCACCGGTTTGCGGAGTCCGCCGAGGCCTGGCAGGTTACGGTATTGGATTCCGGCTGCCTTCAGGCTTGCAGAGAGAACCTCGCGATTGAATTGCGGGTTATGGCGTGACTTGGGGATGGTGCGGATGTCGGCGAGCTGGGAGATCCCGTGAGCTTTGAGGATCTGAATGAAATCATCGATCGGATGGGTAGAGTGGCCCACAGTATAAATCGTGGGTTGAGGCTTGCTGGCCACAACCCCACGGTAGCAGGCGTTCGCAGCCTGCCGACGGAGCGGGCTATCTTTGAAGCGCAAGTACGACTTCGTAGAGACCGGGGTGCGCCTCTCCCAGCATTTTATTCCGATCGAGAAGGCCTTCGGCTTTGAGCTCTTCGATCACGCGCTGAGCAGCTTCGTGATTCTCCGACCGGGCGTAGTTCACCACACGCTTACCGTCGAAGCTCGGGTGGATGTTCGCTGACAGCCAGCCCGGAAGATGACAGACCGACCGGGCCGACTCGATCAGCAGATCCACCAGTGGTTGTTGATTCGACGGCTCGCAATCGAGGAAATTGATCTGGGTCACGATGCCGCGGTTAGATTGAATTGTGGACATAGCATTCTGCTTTTGAAACTTGGGAGGATTTGTAAGAACCCGCCCCAAGCTGACGGTGCGCATGGCACTTTGCTTGTCGCGGGTTCTCGCGGATGTCCGCGGAACGGAGCTTCCTGGTGGGAAGGGACCGGACTTACCGATGCCGATCCAGGTCCTTCTCGACGCTTCCATCGTTACAAAGGCACACGTTTTGTCAACCGGAAAACTCGAGCTAGCTCTTCTCGATAGATGGGGCCTGCCCGGATTATAAGCCGGTTTCTGTTCCCTTGCGGGCGGCGGTCATTCCTCTGGGCCGGCCATTGCTGGGCGGCTCAAGCAACCTACCCGAGAGTCGAACGGAGCGGGCCGCTCCTCCTCTCCTATTTGGTCTTGCTCCGCATGGGTTTTGCCCTGCCGGACGAATCGCTCCGCCCGCGGTGCGCTCTTGCCGCACCTTTTCACCCTTACCGCCGATCGAGGCAAGCCCCGCCCGGCGGCGGTATATTTTCTGTGGCACTTTCCGTAAAACCCGCTTTGAGCGAGTCCCCCCGGCCGTTAGCCGGCATGCTGCCCTGTGGAGACCGGACTTTCCTCCCGGCGGCGGCGAACCCGCGCGCCCGAGCGACCACCCGTCCGAACAGGCCCATAATCATTGTCGCAGAGGTCGAGCGGCCTTACTCCGTTAGAGACTCAAACTGCGTGATCTTAACCACCTCGCCATCGGGAAATGCCGCTCGCACTTCCAACGCCCCGCCCATCGCCTTCCCGTAGCTGGCAAGAGTGCTTAGATACATATCGGTGCGCCGCTCGATCTTAGAGACCTCCGATTGCTTTACATGAAGGACGTCGCAAGGTTCTCTGTGTCAGCGCTCGCGCGGCTCGCAGCTTCCGCAGGGGCATCTCTTCCGCCATTCGCCGAAATTCGCGTTCGCTCTCCGCGTGCGCCGCCGAGAACATCTTCTTCCGCAGCTCACTAAACTTTTGCGCCATTCTATGCACCATCCTTTTCTTCGCGTAGCTCTTCCAAGTGCCGATCGTACAGCCTGTCAGCCATCGGAACATTGACCTGATACCACAAATCGTTTCCGGTCTTGTCTCCGCCGATCAAAAGGATCGCGACGCGCTTTGGATTAAATGCGTACAAAATCCGGAATGGTCGTCCTTGAATCTGAATCCGGAGTTCTCGCATGTGCGAATGACGAGAACCAATCACACCGGAACTCACCGGGTAGGGGTAGATCCGGGCCATATTCCTCGAGCAGCCGAACGGTCGCGTCGACTTTGATTTGTTCGCTCTCGCTTAGGTTGCTCCACCAAACCTCGAACTCATTGGTTGAGACTCAACCTCCCATGCCAACACTTCCCTTATTGCATCTAAGGAATATTCTGTCAATAGAATGAGCCCGCTGGCACGAAACGAACTACGAACTCCCGATGAAAATCCCCGTCAGAAACACTAACGCGCCGCCGAGGCCGACTTGGAGCGCAGCCGAGAGAGGCGGTGTTTCCATGTAGCGATGCCGGACCCACGTAATCACGCCCAACTCCACGATCACTACGACCATCGCGGCCACCATCGCGGCGCGAAACTCGGGAATCAGAAACGGCAGCGTGTGGCCGACACCGCCGAGCGCTGTCATCGCGCCGCAAATGATTCCTCGCAGCCAGGGATGGCCGCGGCCGGTGAGGCTGCCATCGTCTGACAGCGCTTCGGCGAAGCCCATGCTAATACCCGCGCCGACCGACGCGGCAAGTCCGACTCGAAACGCGTCCCAACTGCTGTGCGTGGCGAGCGCCGCGGCAAACACCGGCGCAAGCGTCGAAACTGAACCATCCATCAGGCCCGCGAGTCCCGGCTGGACGATCTGCAAAACGAACAGCCGCCGGTTCGCCTCGTC
>DASQJA010000231.1:0-15617 GCA_035631275.1 Bryobacteraceae bacterium | reverse complement strand
ACGAGAGCTTCCTGGGAGTGTCGGGGAATCCGGTCGAATGGCTGGATCGCTACACGCTGTCGGACCAAACGGCCGAGCCAGGACGCGCCAGCCGGCCGCGCGAGGAAGGCTTGGACTTTGCTTCGTTCAACAGGCGCGTCGCCGATCTGTTTCCCCATTCGCAGGAACTGCCGTCCGGGAGTCATCCGTTCCCGACTAAATACGCACAAAGGTCGTCCACCCTCACGTTCAACATCGCGGATTATTCGCGGCAGCTCGTGACAGATTTCCTGCTCGAAGGCGGGAAGATCCAGTACGCTGAGTTTCACTCGCCATCCGAACTGGCGCAATTGCCACAGAAAACGATCATCAATGCGACCGGATACGGCGCGCGAGCCTTATGGAACGACGAGTCGATTGTGCCGGTGCGGGGCCAAATTGCCTGGCTACTGCCGCAGCCTGAAGTCAACTACAGCGTCTTCTATAACGGCCTCGCGATCATCTCACGGCGCGACGGCATCGTGGTGCAGGACCGCGGCAAGGGGGATATGGAAGGCTACAACGATTCGAACGAGACACCCGATCGCGCGGCCGCCGAAGCGTCGGTAAAGGTCGTGGCGGACCTGTACAACCGCATGAAATGGACCCACCGGCGTTCTTAGCGGGCCGCGCGCGTTAGCGTACGGGGACCCCCAAATCAGTACTACCGCGATAGCGCAACAAAAGACAATAAGCGCATTCATCCGTGGATCCCAATGCGAGCCCTCGTTGGGAAACATCTGCCAGCTCAGATTAATCGTCGAATGGAACAAAGCCGCTCCGAAAACAGTGTGCCTAGTGTTCGCAAAAAGCCAGGTCATTACAACGCGCGTAGCCACGCTGCCGAGCGCCCGCCATGCCATCCAGGATCGCGACCGATCGGCCTGAATCAGCGGGATCGCGTGCGACACCGCCCAGACAAGTCTTAATAGAAGCCGGATGCGAGCGCAGTCCAAGGCGCTTCCAGGCGTTCGATCGCGTAGCCGGACCAGCCCAATTCCTCCGCCAGCGCGGCGGCGAATAACGGCACTAAGAGCAGAAGAGCCCTCTGCAGGGATACCCCCGGCTCCGGTAAAGGAAAGTCCAGGGCGCGCATCACTGCGTATTCAAGGACAGTCGTGCACGGCATGAAGAGAAGCATTGGAAGGAGCCAGCTCTTCGGCTTGATGCGGTGGAAGTCGAATGATCTTTTCAGAAGCGCGATCAGCCCCGCCAGTCGCTTCTCACGCCAAGTCATGATCGACGCCGCCAATGCCGGCGAGACCAGTGCGAGCGCGCTCACGGGCAGCCCAGGCAAAAGCTGGATCTTCACGAGCGACCCAGCGACGTAAAACGGGATCGATAGAACGAATACCAGAAAGAAAAATGCCGCCAGCGAACCGCCTGCCGACGCCGCGGCCCGGTGCAAGGAAGACCTAGATCACACTGGTTTCCGTGTAGGTGCCGAAAACACCGCGGAAAGCGTCGCAGATTTCGCCGAGCGTCGCATAGGCGCGGACTGCGTCCAGGATGCGCGGCATGGTGTTCTCGTTCGATTCCGCAGCATGGCGCAGCGCATCCAGCGATTGCTGAACCTTCGCGCCATCCCGGCGCGCCTTAAGGTTGTTCAGCTTCTCAAGCTGATGCCCCGCAGCGGTCTCATCGATCTGCAGCAGCTCGATCGGTTCCTCGTTCTGCTCGACGAACGCGTTTACGCCTACGATTTTCTGCTCGCCGCTTTCGATGGAATGCTGATAGTCGAAACTCGCGTTGGCAATCTCCGTCTGCGGATACCCGCGCTCGATGGCCGCGATCATCCCACCCATGTCATCTATGCGGCGGATGTACTCGTTGGCCCGCTTCTCCATCTCGTTCGTCAGGTTCTCGACGAAATAGCTCCCGCCCAACGGATCGGCCACCGCCGGCACGCCGCTCTCGTGCGCGATCACCTGCTGCGTCCGCAGCGCGATGGTTACCGCATGCTCACTCGGCAGAGCATAAGCCTCGTCGAGCGAATTAGTATGCAGCGATTGCGTCCCGCCCAACACCGCCGCCAGCGCCTGAATCGTCGTTCGGACAATGTTGTTGTACGGCTGCTGCCAGGTCAGCGAGCAGCCGGCGGTTTGGGCGTGCGTGCGCAGCTTCCAGCTTTTCTCATCGCGCGCGCCGTAGCGATCGCGCACCACCTCGGCCCAAATCTTCCGCGCCGCGCGATACTTCGCGATTTCCTCGAAGAAATCGTTGTGCGAATTGAAAAAGAAACTCAGGCGCGGCGCGAAGCTGTCCACCGGAAGCCCGCGCTCCATCGCCCAGTCCACATATTCGATCCCGTCACGCAAGGTGAACGCCAGTTCCTGTACTGCGGTCGACCCGGCTTCGCGGATGTGATACCCGCTGATCGAAATCGGATTGAACCGAGGAACATACTGCGTCGAGTACTCGATCACATCCGTCACCAGCCGCATCGAGGGCCGGGGCGGATAAATGTACTCCTTCTGCGCAATGTACTCCTTCAAGATGTCGTTCTGCAGCGTGCCCGAAACGCGCGACCAATCCACACCCTGCTTTTCGGCCACCACCAAGTACATCGCCCAGATCACCGGCGCCGGCGAATTGATGGTCATCGAAACCGTCACGTCGCCGAGCGGAATCTCGCGGAACAAAATCTCCATGTCCTCGAGCGAGCAAATCGAAACGCCGCACTTGCCCACTTCCCCTTCCGACGTAGCATGATCGGCGTCGTATCCCATCAGCGTCGGAAGATCGAACGCGACCGAAAGCCCAGTCTGACCCTGGCTCAACAAATACCGGTAGCGGCGGTTGGTTTCCTCGGGCGTCGCAAAGCCCGAGAACTGGCGCATGGTCCAGAGCTTGCCGCCATACATACTTTCGTGAATGCCACGCGTGTAAGGAAACCTTCCCGGCGGTGGCAGTTCCAGGCCGCGAACATCCTCCGGACCGTAGACTGATTCCACGGGAATCCCGCTCAGAGTCTTGCGGCCGGACACCGGCGGCGCGGCTGTAACTTGTGCCATCGCTTCATTGTAGGCGCAATCGGTCCGCCGGCGAAATGACATTCGCTCGCACGGTTCGGCAATTTGCACCTAGGCGGGTTTAATCTCTGTGACAGACGCGGGCATACCAGCAAAAACACGCGGGTAGGCATAAGGCGTTTACCCGAAGTACGCTTAGTGGGGCAAACACAGTGAAAATCAGTACCCAAGGACCATTCTCCTCAGCGACTGAACCTAGTACGGTTGATCTGTGCGCTTGGCTCTATGTATATCCAATCGACGTGTGTTTCTACTCGAACGCTTGCACGATCGCGAAGTCAGTGGGCGCCGCCGGCTGCAAGAGATCGAATCAGGAGCGAAATGCTAGAGATTTTAGTAGTGGACGAGGATCGGCGCTATACCCGCGTGGCAGTAGAGTGTCTCACACGCGACTACAACGCGCTCGTCAACGTTGTGGAAGACGGGGACGACGCGATGTGTGCTTTGGCGAGCGAGGACTATCGCCCCCATTTAGTCTTGCTGGAGTTAAGAAATCGCAGCATTCCAGGACTCCATGTCTTGAGGAGAATCCGTAGAAGAAGACCGAAGCTCCCGGTCGTAGTCTGGAGCGCATCGAGGAACACCGAAGAGATCTTGCAAACCTACGCGGAGGGCGCGAACATGTACGCCGAAAAGCCGCCGGACCTGGCTCACTTCCGCACCACGATCCACAACATCGCCCAATTGTGGATCGCCCCGTTCAGCTCCGTAAAGGCTGCAGGTGCACGCTGAATCCGTTTCGCGGCGATAATTCTTACTAAATGCATCGCCGCCAGCTTCTGAAACACGCGCTGCTTGCGCTTCCCGCCGCTCGAGCGCTCGGTCAATCGTTTGATCTTGAAGAAGCCACGCTCGACGACCTCGAACGCGGCTTTCGAGCTGGGCAATTCACCTCGCGCGCTGTCACCGAGTGGTATCTGGCTCGCATCGACGCGCTCGACAAGAACGGCCCTCGCGTCAATGCCGTGATCGAAGTGAATCCGGAGGCCGCCGCAATTGCCGAGGCCCTCGATCGCGAGCGCGCCGCCAAGGGACCACGCGGTCCGCAGCACGGAGTCCCGGTCTTGATCAAGGACAACATCGAGACGGCCGACCGCATGATGACCAGCGCCGGGTCGCTCGCCCTGATTGGCTCCATCGCCGCTCGAGATTCCTTTGTCGCGGAACGGCTCCGCGCGGCTGGTGCGGTGCTGCTCGGCAAAACGAACCTCAGCGAGTGGGCCAATATGCGGTCTACGCATTCCGTTAGCGGTTGGAGCGGACGGGGCGGATTGACGCACAATCCCTACGCGCTCGATCGCAATCCCTCAGGCTCCAGCTCCGGCTCGGGCGCGGCCGCCGCAGCGAGCTTTTGTGCCGTCGCAGTCGGCAGCGAGACCGACGGATCCGTTACCGCGCCATCTTCGGTGAACTCACTCGTCGGAATCAAGCCCACGGTTGGGCTGATCGGACGCTCTGGCATTATTCCCATCTCGCATAGCCAGGACACCGCCGGCCCGATGGCTCGAACGGTGCGCGACGCGGCCATCCTGCTCAGCGCGCTCGCTGGAGTCGATCCGCGCGATCCGGCAACGAACGCGAGTGCCGAAAAAGCGCAGACCGATTACACAAAGTTTCTCGATCCGCGCGGCCTCAAAGGCGCGCGCCTCGGAGTCGAGCGGAAATTCTTCGGAGGCAACGCCGGCTCGGACCACGTAATCGAGGAATGCCTGAAGATCCTGAGAAGAGAAGGCGCGGAATTAATCGATCCCGCCATTCTCCCCTCACACGGCAAATATGACGAGGACGAACAGCAGGTGCTGCTCTATGAGTTCAAGGCCGATCTCAACGCCTACCTCGCCACACTCGGCCCAAACATTCGCGTCCGGTCGCTGGCCGATCTGATCGCCTTCAATCGCGAGCATCGCGCCCAGGAGATGCCTTATTTCGAGCAGGAGCTTTTCGAGCAATCGCAGGCCAAGGGACCGCTAACCGACAAGCAATATCGCGACGCGCGCGACCGTTGCGTGAAGCTCTCACGCAAGGAAGGCATCGACGCACTCATCAAGCAGCATCAACTCGACGCCATCGTTGCGCCCACGATAACGCCCGCGCCGCTCAACGATTTCGTGCTGGGCGACGGCAATTGGCCGGCTTGCACTACTCCTGCTGCCGTGGCCGGGTATCCGCACATCACGGTACCCGCCGGCTTCGTTCGAGGATTACCGGTCGGCCTCTCCTTCTTCGGCCGGGCCTGGAGCGAACCGGTCCTGCTCAAACTCGCCTACGCGTTCGAACAAGCCAGCAAGGCCCGCAAGCGGCCGAGATTCCTAGCCACAGCGGACCTCGCCGGATAAACAGCGCCCGATGCTATTTGTTCAGAACGAAACCGGAAAACGGAATCTCGTTCAGGATACTGCCCAGCAGGAAAACGTGCGTTGCGCCCGTTGTGGAATCGAAAGTCTCGAGCGAATCCACCAGCGAACAGGGCGTGCCATGTACAACGTTCAAAGTTACGACCGCCCGTACCTCCGCGCGTGAACCAGTCGTCGTGCCGGTATTCGCCTTCGATCCAAGAATACTGATTGATTGCGTTTGGCCGGATGCTACGGTGAAATTTCCACCTGTGCCGGCGATGGCCTTTCCCGTCGCGTCTACAAACGAGACAGAGCCGGTGCAGGATGGCGCGGTACTGTTGTTACTCGCCGCCGTCGCCTGGTTGAATAAGTTCACCTGCATCGTCTCAGTCAGCGCGACGCCGACCGGCGGAAAGCTCACCTCGCGCGTGGTCGCCGTCGGTGGATCTGCCAAAATAGCCGACACCCCGCTGACGGCCAGAACAATTATCGAAAAGATGTTGCGAACAGACATAAATCGAACTTCTCCTTTTTTTCTCGAAGGAATTTGTATTCTTACTCTCGATGGCGCACAGGCACGCGGGAACCCGCAAACGCCGATAGACTGGTTGTATTCTAGACGACCGTCCCCGCCTCCATGTTTCCTAAGGTTTTTCGCTCAGTAAGTTGATAAGCTAGTCGTTTCCCGGCATGCCCAAGGACGTCCGCAACGCCCTGCTATTGGCGATCATCATCATCTTGATCGGGCTGGCAGTTTTCACCCTGCTGCCTTTTTCCGCATCCAAAGCCAACGATCTCGGCTACGTGTCCACCTGCCCGTTCGCTCCCTGGAGCACGCTCGCGCTGCTGGTCGCGGCTGGCGCGGTCTGGGCTGTCCGCCAGTACCTGATGACGCGTGGGGATTAGCGCCGCTTTCTAACCTAACGTTTACTGTCCTGTAATCGACGCGAGAACGGAGGTTTCTATACTGCATCGGAGGTTTTCCATGTCCAAAGAAGCCGCTGAGCATCATCGCAAAGCTGCGGAACACCACGATCACGCCGCTCGTCATCATCGAGCTGCAGCCGACCATCACGAAGCTGGGGATCATCAACAGGCTGGGCACCATGCGCATATTGCGCAAGGGCACCACGTCCATGCCGTCCACCACTCCGAAGAAGCCAGTAAGCACCACGCCAACGAGCACGTCCAGATGTAAGATCCGCCGAGAGGAGCCGGGCTAAGGCTTGGCTCCTCGACGCAACCGTTCACCAGCTTGTCACAATCCAAGAGATAGACTGATCCGTTAGAAGCGCTTATCAAGCCCTTCCAGCGAGCGAGACGAGCAGAAGGAATAATTACTCAATGGACGAAGCGACAGCCGTAAGCAGTCTCCCCCAAAAAGTTTCAATTGGCGATGATGGCGTACTAAATCGCGAGATTTCGCAGCCGCTGTATGATGTGTGGATCGACCGCGATCTGAGCTGGCTCGATTTCAACGATCGAGTCTTGGCTGCGGCCCTCGATCCCCGCACCCCGTCGCTCGAACGCGTCAAGTTCCTGGCCATCTTCACCTCCAATCTCGACGAGTTCTTCATGAAGCGCATGGCCGTGGTACGCAAGGGCTCCACGCGCGAGCGCGCTGGATTGCATGCCAGGATTCGCGAACGGTTGGTTTCGAGCCTCGCTCGACAGGCCGACTGCTATCGCAACATTATCCTTCCCGAGCTGGCGCAGAACGGCGTGTATCTCCGCGGTTGGGACGAGTTGACCGAGTCTCAGCAAGAGGAGGGCGCGCGCTATTTCGATTCGCAGATCTCTCCGGCGCTGACGCCACTGGTATTCGACCCAGCTCATGTGTTCCCATTTCTCTCCAATCTGTCCACTTCTCTGGCCTTCCTGCTCCACGATCACGATCGCGATGTGCCGGCCTATGCGCGCGTCAAGGTTCCATCCGTCTTGAAGCAGTGGGTTTCAGTCGAAGCCGATGTCCCACCGGGTTCCTACGTGCTCGTACCGCTGCACGAGGTGATTCGCGGCAACGTTCACAAGCTGTATGCCGGCATGAGGCTCTCCGGAACCACGCTTTTCCGGCTCACGCGTGACGCCGAGGTGACCATCGACGACGATTCCGACGAAGCTCTAAGTGACTTGGTGCGGGAGCAAATCCGCAAACGGCGTTACGAACCGGTGATCCGGCTCGAATTCGCGCGCGGAGCCGATCCCTCCATTCGCGAATTGCTGCGCGAGCGTTTTCATTTGGCGGCCACAGACATTTACGACCTGCCCGAAGAGCTCGACTACACAACCTTGTTTCAGATTGCGTCGCTGCCGATCCCCGCGCTGAAAGATCCGCCCTGGGCTCCGCTCCCTTCGCACGCGATCGAAAGCAGTAAAGATATTTTCGCCGCAATGCGCGCGGGCGATGTTCTGGTTCATCATCCTTACGAGAGTTTCGACGATAGCGTCGAACACTTCATCGCTACTGCCGCCGAAGATCCCGAAACCGTCACGGTGAAAATGACCGCTTACCGGATTGGCGACGACACTCCTTTCGTGAAATCCCTGATCAAGGCGGCCGAAGGCGGCAAGCAAGTGGCATGCGTGATCGAGATCAAGGCGCGCTTCGACGAAGAACGCAATTTACACTGGGCCAGCGAGCTCGAACGCGTCGGCGCGCACGTAACGTTCGGCGTCCCGAATCTGAAGACCCACACCAAGCTGGCGTTGGTGGTCCGCAAGGAGGCATCGGGCCTTCGGAGCTACGTTCACATAGGCACCGGCAACTATCACGTGCGCACGGCCAAGCTCTATGCCGACTTCGGTCTTTTCACCTGCAGTCCTGCGATCGCGAGCGACGTGATCAGTCTATTCCACTATCTGACCGGGCACTCGCAAGCTCCGGTTTGTTCCGAGCTACTGGCTGCACCCACCACGATGCGGCCCCGCTTTTTGGAACTGATCCAACGCGAGATCTCCAACCAACGCGCCGGTCGTCACGCGCGCATCGTCGCCAAGATGAATCAGCTCGAAGATCCGGAATTGATCGAAATGCTTTGTGACGCATCCGCCGCCGGTGTGTCCGTGGACCTTATCATCCGCGGTTTTTGCTGTTTGCGTCCTGGTGTTCGCGGACGCACCGAGGGCATCCGGGTGCGTTCGATCATCGGGCGTTTTCTCGAGCACTCCCGCGTGTTTTACTTCGCGAACGGCCACGATGACCCAGTGCTGGGCGACTTCTACATCGGCTCGGCCGACTGGATGTACCGCAATCTTTCGAAGCGCGTCGAGGTCGCTGCTCCCATTCACGCCAAAGAGGCGAAGGAAAAGCTGTGGGAGGTTCTCGAAATCTGCCTCCGCGACTGCCGTCAAGCCTGGGTTCTCCGTGAAGACGGAACGTACTCGCAGTTGACGCCGGCGCCAGGCGCGGAAGGTGCCGCGCTGCACGGGACCCACAAAGAGCTCATGGATCTTGCGCGCCGCCGCTACGAAGCGAGCTAAATGAGACCTAGCTTTCCCACTCGCGTCGCGCCTGGATGACAATAGCGATGGAGGCCTGTCTATGCCCTATCGACCGTTGGCCGCCCTGGCCTTAATTGGAGCCATCTCCGCAATCGCTCAAACTCCGGCGCCTTTGGCGAAAACCGCCAGCTCCGCAAAATCCTGGACACCGCCGAAAACCGCCGACGGCCATCCAGATCTCCAAGGCATCTGGACCAACTCCACCATCACTCCCCTTGAGCGGCCGCGCGCGCTCGGAGATAAGGCATTCTTCACAGAGCAGGAAGCCGCGGAGCGCTACAAAACCATCCTTGCCGATGTCAGCACCGATCGCCGAGATGGCCCCGCAGAAGTGGACGTGAACCGCTCCTACAACGAACTCTGGCGCGAACGCGGTCATCTGTTGTTACGCACTTCGCTGATCGTCGATCCGCCCGACGGCCGCCTTCCCCCTTTGACGCCCGACGGTCAAAAGCGCGAAAAGGCGCGGGCGGAAGATCGGCGCCGGCGCGGACCCGATCCCGCAGACTCCTGGACCGATCGCAACCTTGCCGAGCGCTGCATCACACGCGGCGCGCCCAAGCTCCCTGGCGGCTATAACAATAATTTTCAGATCTATCAAACGCGCAATTCAGTCCTGATCATGCAAGAAATGATTCACGAAGCGCGCGTAATCCGCATGGACGGCCCGCACATTGACCCCAAGATCCGGCTCTGGATGGGCGACTCCATCGGCCACTGGGAAGGCGACACGCTGGTTGTCGACACCACCAACTACAACGACAAGATCGTGAGCAACTCATTCAATTGCTGCCCAGGCGCGGGATCCGGTCTGCATGTCGTGGAGCGCTTCCGGCGCATTTCCGCCGACCAGATCGACTATCGCTACACGGTCGAAGATCCGAACACATATATCCGGCCTTGGACTGCCGAGGTCCCGATGACCAGGATCGACGGGCCGATCTTTGAGTACGCCTGCCACGAAGGCAACTATGCGCTGCAGGACATTCTCGCCGGCGCGCGCGCCAAGGAAGCCGAAGCGGGGAGAAAGTAAGCCGCCACTTACCAACGTTTCAAGCCTTTTTGCCCGATGTCTTTGCGATAGTGCATGCCGTCGAAATGGATTCCCGCGACAGCGGCGTACGTGTTTCCAATCGCAGCTTGAAGCGTCGGCCCGCGCGAGGTAACTCCAAGCACGCGCCCGCCTGAAGTCGTGAGAACATTATTTATCATTTTTGTCCCAGCGTGAAAGACAGTCGCACCAGCCACGCGATCGAGCCCGGTGATCGCATGTCCCGTTCGCACTGATCCCGGATACCCAGCGGCGGCGAGAACGACGCAAGCGGAAGGGTCGGCTTTCCACTGAACCTGCGCGCCTTTCAACTCCCCGTGCGCGGATGCGAGCAGGGGCTCCAGAAAGTCCGAATCCATGCGGTGCATCAACACCTGCGTCTCTGGATCGCCCAGTCGCGCGTTGAACTCGAGCACGCGTGGCCCGCGAGCCGTCATCATCAAACCGGCATAGAGAAAGCCCGCGAACGGACAGCCTTCGGCACGCATTTGCTCGATCGCCGGCCGGATCACCTGAGTCATGATTTGCGCCTTTGCCGAGTCGTCTAGGATCCGTCCGTCGCAGTAAGCACCCATGCCGCCCGTATTCGGTCCCGTGTCGCCGTCATGAACCGTCTTGTGATCCTGCGTGGGCTCGAACGGCAGCACGTTCTCTCCGTCGCTGAGGACAATAAAGCTGACCTCTTCGCCGGTGAGAAACTCCTCGAGGACCAATTGCGACCCAGGCGTCATGAGTTGTGTGATCGCCGATTCGGCCTCTGCGAGGGTGTTCGCGATGATCACGCCTTTTCCAGCGGCGAGTCCGTCGGCTTTGAGCACCACTGGAAAATCAAATTCGTGCAGCGCATCACGCGCTTCTTGCGGCGCGTGGGCGCTAAAGAAACGCGCAGTAGGAATGCCGGCGCGGGTCATGAACTCTTTCGCGAAAACTTTGCTCGACTCCAATCGCGCAGCGACCGCAATCGGCCCGACGATGAGCCGGTTCTTCGCCCGGAATTGATCCACGATGCCGGCGGCAAGCGGCGCTTCCGGCCCGACGACGGTGAGGTCGGCGCCAATCGACTCGGCTGCCGCCAAATAGTCCGAGGTCTCCAGACAATTTGCAACCTGCGCGATACCCGGGTTTCCGGGTGCGGCGTACAGAGCCGTTATGCGTTCGCTCTGCGCAAGCTTCCAACACAGGGCGTGTTCGCGTCCGCCGGAACCGATCACAAGGACTCTCATAATCGAACAAAAAAGCTAACACACCCACATTAAACTCGCGCACAACGTAGCGGCCGCGATTGTTTGAACCGCTCGGCGAACGCGTCCCGCGCCTGTGCGCTTATGCCACACTAAGAACTGAAACGCGATGAAATCGAAGTACGACGTGATTGTTGTCGGTGCCGGACACGCTGGCTGCGAAGCCGCTCGTGCCTGCGCGCGCATGGGTCTGCGCACGGCAATGATCACCATGAATCTCGATTTGATCGCGCAGATGTCATGCAATCCCGCGGTCGGCGGCATCGCGAAGGGCCATCTGGTGCGGGAGATCGATGCTCTCGGTGGAGTGATGGGCGAGGTGACGGATGCTGTCGGCATTCAATTCCGGCTGCTCAATACAAGCCGAGGGCCTGCGGTTTGGTCGCCGCGTGCGCAATGCGACAAGAAACAATATCGCCTCCGGATGCGTGACGTGCTTGAGCGCGAGCCGAACCTGCGAATCCTTCAGGCCGAAGTCGCGCAGCTCGAGATTCATGACGGACCGCGTCGTCGCGTAACTGGAGTATTGCTGCGAGACGGGCGTTCCGTGTCTGCCGATGCTGTCATCGTAACCACGGGGACCTTTCTCAATGGCTTAGCGCACGTCGGCGAAATGAAGTATAGCTGCGGCCGCAACGGTGAGGCGCCATCGAACTTGCTCGGCGATCAGCTTCGCGCTTTGGGCCTCGCCTGGACCCGATTGAAGACCGGAACACCGCCGCGTCTCGATGGGCGGACCATCGAGTGGGATCGTTTTGAGCCGCAATCGGGCGATCCGGAGCCAACGCCGTTCTCCTTTCTGACCGATAAGATCGACCGTGAGCAAATTAAGTGTTATGTGACATACACTTCAGGACAAACACTTTCGATCCTGCGAGATAGCATCGCCCGATCGCCTCTGTACAGCGGCCAGATCGAAGGAATCGGCCCCCGTTATTGCCCTTCAATCGAGGACAAAGTCGTGAAGTTCCCGGACAAGGAACGTCACCAGCTTTTCCTAGAGCCGGAAGGCCTTGATACATATGAGGTTTATGTCAACGGTATGTCCACCAGCATGCCGATCGACGTACAGACGGCAATGGTCGCCTCGATTCCGGGCCTCGAGAATGCCGAGATGATCCGCCCGGGCTATGCGATCGAATACGACGCAGTCGATCCCCGGGAGTTGACTCACAGTTTGGAATTGAAGGCGATTGAAGGCCTCTTTCTTGCCGGCCAGATTAATGGAACGTCCGGTTACGAGGAGGCCGCCTGCCAGGGCCTAATTGCCGGGCTAAACGCCGCCAGCCGCTTGAAGGGCGAACCGGCCGTTACAGTTGGGCGAACCGAAGGCTACACAGGGATCTTAATCGACGATCTTATAAGCAAAGGCGCCGACGAACCGTATCGCATGTTCACTTCACGCGCCGAGTTTCGTCTGCACTTGCGCATCGATAACGCAGACGAGCGGTTGACCCCACTAGGCCGGCGCGCTGGGTTGGTTAGCGATGAGCGCTGGAGCCGGTTCGCCCGTAAGCGGGACCAGAAGCGGCGGATCGCTCACATGTTGGAAACGACACGTCTGGAAAGTTCGACCCCAGATCGGCCCACACTTTCCGTCTGGCTGCGGCGGCCTGAATCGAAAATTGAAACGCTCGCCAGCCTGATCGAACGAGAACTGGGCGAGAGCCCGGCTCGCGGCGTCCTAACAACGATTGAAACGGAAACAAAGTATGCCGGTTATATCGCGCAACAAGAACGGCAGATCGGCCGACTGCGGGACTCCGAATCACGGCGGATTCCAGCGGAGTTCGAGTTTTCGCAAATCCCAGGTCTTTCGACGGAAGTGAAGCAGAAGCTGGAGCGCGTGCGGCCGGAAACGCTCGGTCAAGCGGGACGCATTCCTGGTGTTACCCCTGCAGCTATCGCGGTTTTGGACGTTTATTTGAGCATTGGCGCCCCGGCGTAACGCATGTTGCCGGTTCCGGCTTGGTTCGCCGATGTCCTCACTCAGGAGCTCTTCCGGTGGCTAACCCTTTCTGCCGATCAAATTTCTAAGCTGTACACCCACTATAGCTATCTGGAGCGCTGGAACAAGAAAATCAGCCTTACTTCGGTAGAGCCCGGCCGGGAAATGATTACTCGGCACTACTGCGAGTCGCTGTTTCTGGCCGCTCACCTTCCAAGTCGAGACGTGCCGAGGATCGCGGATCTGGGTTCGGGGGCAGGCTTTCCTGGTGTTCCGGTCGCAGTCTTTCTGCCGGAAAGCCAAGTGAGTCTGATAGAGTCGGTGCAGCGCAAAGCGGTTTTCTTGCGGGAAGCCACACGACCTTTGAGTAATGTCAGGGTGATCGGAAAGCGAGCTGAAGAGATCGAGGGTGGGTTCGATTTGTTAATTTCACGCGCCGTGAATCCGAAAGATGTTCTGGCGAACGTGCCCCGTCTAGCAAGGAGCGTCGCGTTGCTGATCGGCGAAAACGGACTGGAAGCTATCCGAAGCACTCCTGGAATTGCATGCTCGGAGCCGATTCGGTTACCTTGGGGAGACCGAAGATTCCTGGTTATGGGAAGTGTTCCACGTGGAACAACTCAGTGAAGTTTCACGTGGAACGTTGGAGTATTGTTGGCCAAAGTAATCGCAATCGCGAACCAAAAAGGCGGCGTCGGCAAGACTACAACCGCGATAAATCTGAGCGCATCCCTTGCGGCAAATGACTTGAAGGTCCTCCTGATCGACTCCGACCCGCAAGGTAATGCGACCACCGGGGTCGGTATCTCCAAAGCAGAGGAGCGACCAACTTTGTACCAGGTGTTGCTCGGTGACTCTGATCCTGCTGCTTCTACCCTACGCACTGAGTTTGAGGGTCTGGACGTCTTACCATCCGACAAGAACCTCGTCGCCGCAAACCTTGAGTTGATCGAGCTTGAGAATCGGGAATCACGTCTCCAGGCGGCTCTCAGAACCCTTCGGGAGCGCTACGATTTCATCCTCATTGATTGTCCCCCAGCGCTCGACCTCCTCACTGTAAACGCTCTCGTAGCGGCCGACTCCCTGCTGATCCCCATCCAGTGCGAATTCTTCGCCCTGGAAGGCATATCTCAGCTCATCGACACCATCGATCGTATCCGCGACTCATTCCATTCGACGCTTAGAATTGAGGGTGTTCTCCTCACCATGTACGACGAGCGCATGAATCTCACGCGCCAGGTTGAGCAGGACCTCCGAGGGTTCTTTGAAAACGATGTCTTCAAGACGGTGATTCCCCGCAGCATTCGCCTTGCGGAAGCGCCCAGCTTTGGCAAGCCGATCCTGGCGTATGACGTCCGCTCCCGCGGCGCCGAAAGCTATATTCAACTCGCAAAGGAGATCCTGGCTCGTGCCCAAACCACCGGAAAAGCTACAACGCAGAGTCTTGGGTAAAGGCCTCTCGGCGCTCCTTTCGAATAAGCCGATCTCCAGGCCGGCCGTCGCGGAGCCACCGCAAGAGTCAGCAGGGCCTCGAGTTCTCATGATCCGGATCTCTGAGGTCGCTCCCAATCCTCTTCAGCCTCGAACAGTTTTCGATGCCGAACGCCTCCAGGAGCTTGCCAACTCTATACAAACACACGGCATTATTCAGCCGATTCTGGTTCGCAAGCAAGCCGGGCAATACGAGCTGATCGCCGGAGAACGCCGTTTACGGGCGGCCAAACTGGCGGAGCTGGAAGAAATCCCGGCCATCGTTCAGGATTATGCCGATGATCGCCTGCTCGAGGTCGCCCTTATCGAGAATATTCAGCGCGAGGACCTCAACCCGCTGGAGACGGCGCAAGCACTCGATCGGCTTTCGCGAGAGATGGGCTTAAGCCACGAGGACATCGCCACCCGCACTGGCAAGGATCGCAGCACCATCACGAATCTCATCCGCCTGCTTCGCCTCCCCGGGGCGGTCCAGCTCTTGGTTGCCGAGCGCCGCCTTTCCATGGGCCATGCTCGCGCGATTCTGGGGATTACGTCTCCTGAGCTTCAGACGCAGGTAAGTGAGAAGTGCGCTGCACAGGGGCTTTCCGTTCGCCAAGTCGAGCGCCTGGTAAAGAAAATGAACGAGCCGCGGGAGTCAAGCGAAGAGCTGCTCCAGGATCCGAATGTTCGGGCGGCCGTCGGCGAACTCGAAGCGGCGCTCGGCACAAGAGTCCGTATTGTAGAGAAGTCGGAGCAACGGGGTCGGATCGAGATCGAATACTACTCACAGGAAGAGCTTCAGCGGGTGTATGAAGCGATCCTTGCGGCAGCTCGAAAAGAATGATGGTGCCGGCGGCAGGAGTCGAACCTGCGACCTACGGATTATGAGACCGTCGCTCTAACCACCTGAGCTACACCGGCGTTCTATTTCAGAGTCGCAGACGGTGTTTCGAGTGTCAACCTTTACGGAGCGCGCCTTGATTTCGCGGCCGATTCACGTAGAAAATTTGTGGCTTT
>DASQJA010000230.1:0-5640 GCA_035631275.1 Bryobacteraceae bacterium | reverse complement strand
ACGTTCGTCAAAGGTGAGAAGAAGTGGTCCTATTTCTCGATGGTCTCGACCGTCGGCACGCCGCACTGTATCGCCGCAGAGGAGTTTCGGGTCGAGTGCATGTTTCCTGCCGAATGCGATGGAGCGCAGGGCAAGCTAGGAGGCGGCCGGCGCGCGGGGCCGAATGGTGGCCAGCAGCAAAACGGCAGCGGCAATGTTCCGGCCGATGCGGTTCGATCGCTAAGAGGCTAGCATCAGATGCGGCGGGTGATCGCTGTTCTTGGATCCACAACGTTCCTGGTCGTCGCACCCGGAACCGTCGCGTTGGTGGCTCCTTGGTGGATCACGCATTGGCGTTTCGAGACGCCGCTCGCGTTCTGGCTTCCCTTCCGAATCGCCGGCGCGCTGCTGATCGCCGCGGGCCTTCCGGTGCTGATCGATTCCTTTGCGCGATTCGCACTCGAAGGCCTCGGGACGCCTGCGCCCGTGCTACCGCCGCAGCGGCTGGTTGTGAGCGGACTCTACCGGTACGTCCGCAATCCAATGTATGTCGCTGTCTTTTCGATCGTTCTTGGACAAGGTCTGCTGTTCGGAAATCTGAGGCTGCTCGGGTATGGAGCGGTGCTCTGGGCTAGCTTCCACCTCTTCGTGCTCGCGTATGAAGAACCAACTCTGCGCGCGAAGTTCGGAACCGACTACGATCGTTTTCGCGCCAACGTTCCACGCTGGATTCCGCGCGTGCTCCGTGGAATGGCGCTACTTATTCCGAACCCCGCGATCCAGACTCCACGCTCCGCCGCCCGCGCTCATCAAAAGCAGAAAGATAAAGCAGTAGAGCACGGCGAGTTCACCTCCGTTCGCGATTGGCCAGAATCCATGCGGCGCGTGCTGCTTGAAATAAGCCACTGCCATCTCGCCGCACAGGATGAACGCTATAGGGCGAGTGTAGAGGCCGAGCAGGATTAGAATCCCGCCGACCGATTCGAGGACTCCCGCCACCCAAAGAAGCGAAAGAAAGTGGGCCGCCGTGCCGTGGCCCATGCCGCCGAAAAAGCCGAAGGCCTTTTGGAAACCGTGAAGTGAAAACGTGAAGCCGATCGCTAGCCGCAGCAACGAAAGCGCGTAGGGTTCAAATGAGGAACTCTGCGCCATGGCCGAGTCACTTCTTTCCGGCGGGGATCGCGTCGCCGAGGTTCATAGATCCCCCGCCTTCGCTCACATAGTTGCGGTTCCAGGATGGGATCTCAACTTCCACATCGCCTTGCACGACGCACTGGCAGCCCAGGCGCGAGCGCAATGTCAGACCAGCGGCCATATCGAGCCGGTCACCCTCGTCGTCATCCATCTCGGAAAGATTTTCCATTCCCTTCGTCACGATGACGTGGCAGGTAGTACAGGCGCAGTTGCCGCCGCAAGCGTGTTCCAGGTGAATGCCGTTGTTCAGGCAGATATCCAGTATCGACTCGGGCTTGCCGTGCTCCTGATACGGAAGCTTTCCCTGCTCGAATTCTACTGTCTTTCCGTCAATCGTGACCTTAGGCAAGCCTCATTATATCGTGCGCATTCGCGATGCCTCCTGCATACTGGTAAGACGTGTTTCATTCCATCGAAAAGCAAATTGCCGGACGTGTAGCCGGTCATGTGAAGAGTCGATATGGTGCCGACGTTACGGCCGCGCTGGAACAGCCCAAACAGGCGTCGTTTGGCGAGCTCGCGATTCCCGTGGCGTTTCATCTGGCGCGGCACCTCAAGCAGGCGCCTAAGGCGATTGCATCGCAGTTGGTGGGGGACCTCGGCGCGATGGAAGGCGTGGCGGCACTCGAAGTGGCCGGCAACGGTTATATCAACGTCCGGCTCGATCGTGGTTCCTACGCGAGCGACGTTCTTAAAGGGTCCGACGCGGCGCCAGCCGTCGCCGGAAAAATCATCGTCGAACATACAAACATCAATCCAAACAAGGCCGCGCACATTGGACATCTGCGGAATGCGGTGCTGGGCGATACGTTTGTGCGCATGCTCCGTGCCGCCGGGCGAACGGTTGAGGTGCAGAATTACATAGACAACACAGGCGTCCAGGTCGCCGATGTTGTCGCCGGGTTTCACTATCTGGAACACAAGTCCACCAGCGACGTGCGCGCGCTTCTCAGCGACCCATCCGTCCGCTTCGACTATTACTGCTGGGATCTATATGCGCAGGTCTCGGCTCATCCCGAACTGAAGGATTGGCGACTCCATACGCTGCACGAAATCGAGCATGGATCGGGCGATCTCGCGAGTCTGGCTGCGCTGGTATCCGACGCGATCGTCGGCTGTCATCTGACCACAATGCGGCGGCTGGGCATTCGTTACGACGTACTGCCGCGTGAAAGCGAGATTCTGCACCTCAAGTTCTGGGAGACCGCATTCCAGCAGTTGAAAGATCGCAAGGCGATTTATTTCGAAACCGAAGGCAAGAACAAAGGCTGCTGGGTGATGCCGGCGAGTGCATTCAAGGACCAAACCAACGAGGACACCGAGGACAGTAAAGTCATTGTGCGGTCCAACAACACGGTAACCTACGTCGGCAAGGACATCGCCTACCAGCTTTGGAAGTTCGGATTGCTCGGGAAAGACTTTTTTTACCGGTGCTGGCCCGAGTACGAAGTGTACGTGTCGACAGACCAGGACCAGCCACCCGGCGGGCCGTCCTTCGGCGCGGGCAGTTCGGTTTACAACGTGATCGATTCGCGGCAGTCCTATTTGCAGGATGTAGTGGTAGCCGGGCTGCGGGCGCTCGGGTACAACGAGCAAGCGGATCGCTCGATTCATTTTTCCTACGAGATGGTCGCGCTCTCGCCGCGCACTTGTGTCGAACTCGGCATCGAGATTCCTGAAGAAGACAAGAAGCGCGCCCACGTCGAAGTGTCCGGCCGCAAGGGCCTCGGCGTAAAAGCCGACGATTTGATCGACAAACTTATCGAAAAGGCTCTCGAAGAAGTCGACTCGCGCCATCCGGAGGCGCCCCCAGCCGAGCGCCGTCAAGTGGCGATTCAGATAGCGGTCGGCGCCCTGCGCTATTTCATGCTGAAGTTCACGCGGAATTCGGTCATCGCGTTCGATCTGCATGAAGCCCTGAGCTTCGAGGGAGAGACCGGTCCGTATGTGCAGTACACAGCGGTCCGCGCGCGCAACATCCTGCGGAAACTTGCCGAGCGCGGTGAACCTTTGCCGGATTTTCCGAGCGAACTCGACCGAGCTGCGCTAGAGCGTCAACTTGCATCCGAGGACTTCTGGCAGCTCCTGCTCATCGCTTCGAAATCCGACTCCGCGGTAGAACGAGCCATCGCGTCCGGCGAACCGGCGCATGTGGCGAAATACGCATTCCAACTCGCGCAGGCCTTCAATAATTTCTATCACGCCTACCCCGTGCTGACCGAAGAAAATCGCGAAAAGCGCGTCTTTCTGCTCTGGATGACGGACTATTTTCGCGCACAGCTCGAGCGCACGCTGGGCGTCCTAGGAATCGCCGTTCCCGAATACATGTAGCCAGTCGCTGGTGAGTTATGCTGGCCTCATGCGCATCCGCCAGCTTCTTCTAGCCGCGTTCGCATTCTATCTGCCGGCCTTCGCTGCCGACACGAAAATCACATTTCACAAAAATGTCGAGCCGATTCTCCAGGCTCGCTGCCAGGCCTGCCACCGCCCCGGCGAAGCGGCGCCGATGTCGCTGCTGACATTCAACGATGCTCGCCCGTGGGCCAAAGCGATCAAGCAAGCCGTTCTCGAGAAAAAAATGCCGCCGTGGTCGGCGGACGCATCGGTCGGACATTTTCGGAACGACCGGCGGCTGAGTCAGTCTGAAATCGATATGCTCGCCGCCTGGGTCGATGCGGGCGCGCCAGAAGGCAATCCTAAAGATGCGCCCAAGCCGATCGAGTTCTCGGAAGGCTGGGCTATCGGGAGGCCGGACATGGTGCTGGAGATGCCCGTTCCCTATCAAGTCCCAGCACAGGGCACGGTGGACTACCAATGGATCCTGATCCCAGCGTTCAAAGAGGACAAATGGATTCAGGCCTTCGAAGTGCGGCCGGAAAATCGCGCGGTGGTGCACCACGTCGCGGCCTTCTGGCGGCGCGCAGGATCGCCATGGATGGCCGACGCCAAGCCAGGCGTGCCGACTCCAAAACCATCTAACGCCCCGGAAACCGGAAGCTCGGATGGAATCATCGCCGAGTATGTCCCCGGAATCCCGCCGCTCGTTCTGCCCAAGGGCTACGCGCTGCGACTGCCGGCCGCAGCCGACATCATGCTGCAAGTTCATTACACCCCGAACGGAACCGCGACTACCGATCAATCGCGCCTCGGCTTCATCTTCGCCAAAGAGAAGCCCGAGTATCAGGTGATCACCTACGGCATGGGCGCGCCGGTTTTGAAGATTCCGCCCTACGATCCTAACTATGAAGCGAAAGCGGTGGCCACGCTAGGCATCGATGTGGAGATGCTCGGTATCAACCCGCACATGCATCTTCGCGGCAAGTCGGCCGAAGTCACCGCGACGTTTCCTGACGGGCATTCCGAGCCGATCCTTCGCGTTCCGAAATACGATTTCAACTGGCAGATCACCTACGAACCCGAAGGCGGTTTACGGTTCCCGGCCGGGACGCGGCTCGAAGCAGTGTCTCACTACGACAACTCCGCCAACAATCCTTGGAATCCCGATCCGTCGAAGGAGGTCCACTTCGGCGATCAGACTTCTGACGAAATGATGGCGGTGTTCATGCACCTGGCGTTTCCAAGCAACATCGACCCACGCACGATTTACCGGCGGCCAAATTATCCTCCGAAGCCTTCCGCGGAGTAGCGATTACCGAAGCGAGTAGGTGCGATCCCACAGCGCCATATTGCCGATGCTCGGACCCGCGATTTCCAGCTCGACGCGGCGGTTCTGTTCACGCCCCGAGGCCGTCGCATTGGATTCAAGCGGCCGAGAGTTCCCAAGCCCGGCCGCGATCACGGAACCCGGCCTCGCGCCATAACGCAGCAATACCGCACACACCGAGTCGGCTCGACGTTGCGATAAGTTTCGGCTTTCCGCGCGATCGTCCGTGAATCCTTCGACGCGAATCGTCAGATCGGGATGAGCTTGGACGATCGCGGCGACTTGCGTCAGCCGTTCGACAGCTGCGGGACGCAGCATGTTACCTGTTTCCGATTCAAACATCGGATCGGTGATCGTCACTACCAGACCGTGCGGAGTGTCTCGAGTATCCAGCGTTGATGTCAGCCGAGCCAATAGTTCCGCCCGGGTTTTGCGCTGATCGCCGCTCAGTTCGAACTTGGCGCGCTCCACCGGACGCGCGACGATCGGGGGCCCGGGCGCGGGTCTTGGGACGGCAGGAGCAGATTCCACCGCCGGCGCGGGGGTGGTATTGCGCGCCGCTTGCGCCTCGGCTTTGGCCTGGTCGCGCTCGTATCCCGCGCGCTCAGCATCTCGCTCCTCCACAGCCGCCTGCTCCTCTTCGGCCTGCGCGCGAAGCCGGCTCTGATCCTTCGATTGCCGCACTTCGCGCTGTTGCTGCTCTTCTCGGCGCTTCATCGTGATCATACGCGCATCCTCTGCCGTTTGCGCCGCTTCGCGCGCCAGCGAAACCACCCGATGACTGTCCTGGCCGGAGGCTTGCG
>DASQJA010000229.1:0-20315 GCA_035631275.1 Bryobacteraceae bacterium | reverse complement strand
CCCGGCGGTGGGGGACGGGCTACCTGCTCCGTCGAATCCGCTCAGTTATGTCGTAGACACGGACATCGGCGTGGATATTCAGGACCAGAATTTCAAAATATACCCATCGCCATCGATAGCGTTCGCCGGCCTCGCACCCGGGTTCGCTGGTTTGTACCAGATCAATTTTGTCGTGCCGTCAGGCGTGCCGACAGGATTGCAGTGGGTGAATTTGGGCACATCCGATGCGTATACATCGGAAGCGAAAATCTACTTTAAGTAACCTGCGAGCGCGCCTGGCTTGATAACTAGCGCGCCTGGCTTAGTAACTCAGGATGCGCTCAGCTTCAGTTACTAAGTTCTCCACCTGGGGAAGGATCTCGTACTCGAGCTGAGGGTTGTAGCCGACCCAAGTGTCGAGGGCGGCGACGCGGCCGACTGGCGCATCTAGGTACTCGAACAGCTCGTTCGCGATGCGTGCGGCGATCTCCGCGCCATAGCCAAACGATATGCAGTCCTCGTGCGCGATGAGTACGCGGTTGGTTTTTTCGACCGAGGCGCGGATCGCGTTCCAGTCGTACGGCGACAGGGTGCGGAGGTCGATGACTTCGACCGTGCGGTCGGCGAAGCGCTGCTCGATCTGCGTGGCAGCTTGCAGGGATTTTTGAACCAGCGCGCCGTAAGTGATGATGCTCAGGTTCTGACCGCTCTTGACCAAGTTCGCTTTGGCGAACGGAATGGTGTAGTTAGGGCCGGGATGCTGCGAACGGTTGTAGGGCTCGCGGTAAAGGCGCTTGTGCTCGAGGAACAGCACCGGATCGTCGGCGCGGATGGCGGTTCGCAGCAGGCCACACGCGTCGAGTGCGTTGGACGGCATGACGACGCGCAGACCGGGGATGTGCGCGAAGATCACTTCGCCGCACTGACTGTGATAGATTGCGCCGCCGTTGAGATAACCGCCGATCGCGACGCGAACCACAACCGGGGCGCTGAATCCATTGTTGGAGCGCCAACGCAGCGTTGCCAGCTCGTCGCGGATTTGCATCATCGCCGGCCAGATGTAATCGAAGAACTGAATTTCAGGAATGGGTTTCAGGCCGCGGGTGGCCATGCCGATAGCGCGCCCGATGATGGACGCTTCGGCGATCGGTGTGTTGAAGCTGCGCGCGGAGCCGAATTTGATTTGCAGGCCAGCGGTGGCTTTGAAGACGCCGCCCTTGCCTTTCACTTCGGCGAGAGTCGCTTCGCGGCTGCAATCGGCGACGTCTTCGCCGAACACGAGAATGCGTGGATCGCGCGCCATTTCTTCATGCAGCGTGAGATTGATCGAGTCGACCATGGTGCGCGGGTCGCCTGAGAACTCGGGTTCGCGATCGAACTCTGCCGAGCAGGGATCGACGTCTTCGGAATAGAGGTGGACGAGCGCGGAGCCTTTGGGCGGAGGGTCGGCACGCAGGACGCGCTCAGTAGCCTCCTGAATTTCCTTGTCGACTTCGTGCACGATCACTTGCAGCGCATGGCGGTCGAGAATGCCTTCCGAGACGAGCCACTCAGGAAACTTGATCACCGGGTCGCGCGCTTCTTCGGCATCGCGTTCGGCTTTGGTCTTGTAGAGCTTTTCGTCATCGGAGAGGGAGTGCGAATAGGGCCGAGTGACGGTGGCGCGCACGAGCGTAGGTCCGCGGCGGGCGCGCGCGTAGGCGATCGCGTCGGAGATGGCAGAGTAGGACGCGAGAAAATCGGTGCCGTCGACTTCGATGCGCTTCAGGTTGGGGAATCCGGCGAGTAAGTGCGCGACGTTGCCTCCGGCGGTTTGTTTTTCGACGGGCACGGAGATGGCGTAACCGTTGTCCTCGATCAGAAAGATGACCGGAAGATTTTCGAGGCAGGCGGCGTTCATTGCTTCCCAGAATTCGCCTTCGCTGGTTGCGCCTTCGCCGCTGCATATGAGCGTTACTTCGTCGGAATCGGGCGCGAGAATGCGTCCAGCCTGTGCGCAGCCAACCGCGTGGAGGTAGTGCGTGCCGGTGGGCGAGGAGCCGGAGACGATGTGCAGATCGGGCAGTCCCCAGTGCGAGGGCATCTGGCGGCCGCCGGAAGCGGGGTCGGCCGCAGCGCCCACGGAGCCGAGCAGCATTTGTTCGGCGGTCATGCCGAGGGTGAGGGCGAGGGCGCGGTCGCGGTAGTAGAGATAAAACCAGTCGTGCCCGGGCTTGAAAGCGAGCCCGGCGGCCGCCTGCGCGGCTTCGTGCCCGGCGCCGCTAATCTGGAAAAAGATTCGGTTCTGACGCTTGAGCAGAATTTCGCGGTCGTCGAGCCGCCGCGCCATATACATTGCGCGATAAGCACGAATAAGATCTTCCCGCGAAGGAGCAACAGACAACGGCGATTCGACGCTGGTTGGCGTGGCCATCAGTAGTTGATTCCATCCCTAATCAGTTTATCAGTGAGGCAATTGCGATCGAACGCACACTCTGACAAATATTCTCGATTCCGCACTCCTAAGGTAGACTAAGAAACGGTCCAGTGGACCTAAGGAGTTTCATCGATGCGACGGTTTCTGCTTTCGGCCGTTTTTGCCTACGGCGCGCTCGCCTCTTTGGCCGGCTCGGTTGCGGCGCAGACGTTTCCATACGACCATATCCATCTGAACGCGCCGGATCCGAAAGCGGCGTCGGATTGGTATGAGAAGAATCTCGGCGGGCGCAGAATCACGGAAGGCCCTAACCGGCTCATGTTCGGCGCGGTGCGATTTATGTTCCTGCAAAAGGCCGACGCCAAGCCATCGAGCGGAGGCGCGATCGATCACGTCGGATTTTCGGTGGCCGACATCGACGCGAAGTTCAAACAGTTGCAGGCCGCGGGCGTGAAGATCGTGACGCCGGTGCGCGATGTGCCGGGGCTGTTCAAGCTTGGCTTCGTGGAAGACCCGTGGGGCACGCGCATTGAAGTGGTGCAGGACCCGGAGCTGCTCGGGCTGCATCACCTGCATTTGCGCGGGCCGAATCCGGACGAGATGTTCGCCTGGCTGCAGGACAAGTTCGGCGGAGAGAAGACCAAGCTGAAGGGACGGCTGGACGGGATGAAGTACAGCGCCCCCGGGTTCACGGACGTGTGGATTTTGATCCAGCGCGGCGAGTCCGAACCGAGCGAAGGACGCGCGATCGATCACATTGGGTGGCGCTCCATGGGACCGATCGCGAAGACTATCGACGGGCTGCGGGCGAGAGGCGTGACGGTGTTGACAGAGCCGCGCCCCCTGCCGCTGCCGAACGGTCCGACCATCAATTTCTCTTACGTCGCAGGACCGGCGGGCGCGAAGATTGAGATCGTCGAGCGTCCTGGATTGAAGCCGGGCGAGTAGCGTTCTAAGAGGACGCTGCTTTTCCGCGCAGGGCCGCCTCCGCTTCAGCGACCGTAGGATAAGTCACCAGGATCTCGTCGACACCGCCAACCTGGAACATCGTCTGCAGGCGTTCATTGACGCCGACGAGAGCGTAATCGTCTTTTCGCCGCGCGCGAGAGGCGTGCAGGTACATGATGGCGCCGAGCGCCGCGGAATCCATGAAAGGGACGGCGTTCAGATCGACAATAATCACCGGGTCGTCGGAGGTTCGCACCAGGGACTGAAATTCGAAGACCCCCGGAAGCGTAAACGGCCCCGTCAGGCGGAATATGCGCACGCCTTCGCGTGAGCCCGGAAGGGATTCGGTTTTCAAGTCCATGCAGAGGAGTTTACCGCGCTCGAGCGAAGAACTGGCGGTGCACCCTTTCGCGATGCACCGCCCTGGAGTCTATTGGATGGTGATCTGAACCTGATTCGCGAGCGTCCCTCCGGCTGTGACCTGAACGTTCACGTTGCCTGTCCCAGCCAGCGAAGCAGGAAGCTGCACGTTGACCTGATCGACGCCGGTGAATCCGCCGGAGCCTGCGTAGAGCACTGGCGCGTTGACTCCGTTGACGGTAACCGAGACGTTCTTCTGTCCGGCTGCCTGGATTCCAGTGCCGTAGAGAGTCAAGTAGGTCTGATCGGATCCCGAGCCCATGCTAATCGGCTTGGCGATGAAGGTTCCGAAGCTGTTTAAAGTATAGGCCGGCTCAGTGATCTGCGTTCCATTGGAGACGCGGGTGGCGAACGCCGCGGCGAGGCCGAGTCCGTTGAGAGAGAAGATGGCGGGGGCAACGGACGAGACCTGAACGCTTGAAACAGCTTGCGTGGATGCTGTTGACGTGACGGTTACCTGAGCGGCGCCAGCCGCGACAGTGGAAGGAATTTGGAACGTGAGCTGCCACGGCGAGACAAAGAGCAGCGGCGCGGCGGTGGTCGCGCCGGTGGAGTCCTTGATGGAGATCGAGGTACCGTTCAGCTCGGTGGGAGCAGGACCGAGGATCTCGGGCGGATTTCCTGCAGCCAGAGCTTGACCGAACGCGAACGCGAGGCCACCGGGGGCGACCGATTCCACTTGCGAGCTTGCAGCGGAGAGAATGAGCGGCGCGTTTTGCGCGGGTGAACTGCCGGCCGTGGGGGTGAGCGAGACGCCGCGAAGTACCTGTCCGGCGGGAGCCGACAGAACGGTAGTGAATTGTTCTTTCGCAGCGACGGTCGGATCCGTGTTGGCGAGCGTGTCTGTGATCGACACAAGCTTGTTGGGGTCGGCACCCTGGTCGCCATTCGCGCTGACGGTGGAGGTGACGGCCCAAATCGTCACAGTGCCGTCGCTGTTCACCTTGCCAGTGAGATTGCGAAGCCCGTCGGTGGCGGGGTTAAGTGACGTCGGATAGTTCGGAACGCTGTACTGTTGGCCGAGATTCAAGCCGTTCTGCAGCACGTACACACGATTCCAGGTGCCATTCGTGAGCACCCACTTCTGCACACCAGCGCTCGGGCTCTTAGCCGCGTCGGCCACAACGCCGTCTCCCTCATCCGCGACGTACAGCGTATTCGCGTTGGCGAACCAGATGCCGAAGGGATAGTTGTCGGTCGCGCCGATGTTTTTCGCGAGCACAGTGGGAAAGCCCGGAAGGACGTTAATCGGCGCGTTCGCGGCAGTGGTGGTGGTGGGAAGAGTTCCGGCGGTTCCAACCTGATAGACCGTATCGATTCCGTTGCCGCCGCTGCCTTTCGTCACGTACAAGGTGTTGTTGAAAATGGTCAGGCCGCGAAAATTATTGTCTTTGCCCGCCTTGTCGGCTGCATAGGGCTTCCCGGTTGATGGATCATTCACCTGTGTAATCGAGAAGTTGCCGATCGGGACAGCAGCAGAGGCACCGTTTTGGCCGGGCATTGCCATTTGGACGCCGGCGGTCGAGATGATATTAGCAGGCGTGCCACCGCCGTTGTTCGAATTTCCGGCCAGGTAGTAAATGCCGTTGGCGAGGATGGCGGCACGTCCGTTGTTACCGCTATAGCTGTTGGTAGGCGTGACCTGGATGGCGCCGTTTGCTTCGACTTGCACGACGGCGCGGTAGTAGCTCCCGCCCGACGGATTGGTGGGATCGTAGGCGCCGGGCGTGTTGGAATTGGAGACGTCCACAGTGTTCGACGGCGCGACGTAAGCCATGAAGGTGATCGCCGTTCCGTCAGTAGAAAGATTCAATGCCATTTCCGATTTGGAGCTGAAGCTGGTGTTGACCAGATTTGGAGGAATGGCGAGGGTGTTGACGAGCGTCCCAGTGGGGGTGAGCTGATCGAGAAAAATCGGCGAGGTGATGCCGAAGCTTCCATCGACAGTGTTGTTGTTCCAAACATTGTTGCTGCTGGTCGTGGAAGGATAGGCGCCGCTGTCGCTAGCTTTTCCAGTCCCGCAGCTCGCGGTAGTGGGGCAGACGGGAGGCAGGGGTTGACCGACGGCAAGAATGGAAGCGTCGCCGGTATAGACGCTGCGCGATACGACAATGTTGCCGGATGTGAATCCTGAAAAGGGTTGCGCCAGCGCGGCCGACGAAGCCGCCGCCAACACAACCAGTGAGAGCAAAGATCGATTGAGTCTCCTAACGCGCTGCATCTGAGGTTACGCTCCTATCGGTGGAATTGCCTGAGGTGACAGGCAAGTTGTCGACGATATCAGCAGAAAATGACAATGCCGCGACAATACAATGACAATACCGTGTCGAAATGAATTCTCCTGCGGCGCCGGACAGCTCCGCGCGCGAATGGCAGGGAGATATTGAGACGGTGTGGGATTCTAGCTTTCACCGCTCAGAAACCCGTAATTCAGAGGTAATCAGGAATTCACATTTAGGTGTTTTTATGGGCTTAAATGCAGGACGCATTAACGTTGTTATTCGGGGAAAAACTCCCGGCTCCGGTCCAGGGGGCGTTGGGAAAGCTGTTGCTGCTCGACCGCTTCAATGAGCTCTACGACGAGGTGCGGCGCAAGTCGGGCGGCCAGTCGTTCGTCGAACAGTTCTTAGAAACGATGCACGTGCGTCCGACCGTGTCGGCCACGGACTTGGAGTGGGTGCCGAAGAGCGGACCAGTGGTCGCGGTCGCGAACCATCCGTTCGGGTTGGTGGAAGGCGCGGTACTGGCTGCGATGCTCGGGGCGGTGCGCGCGGACGTGAAGATTCTCGCGAATCATATGCTCGCGTCGCTTCCGGAAGCCCGGAAATACTGCATTTTTGTCGATCCGTTTGGCGAGCCAGAATCGATTCGCATGAACTTAAGCGGGTTGAAAAGCTCCATCGCGTGGCTTCGGCAGGGCGGTGTGCTGGGTGTGTTTCCCGCCGGTGAAGTGGCACATCTGAATCTGAAAGAACGGGCGGTGGTGGATCCCGAATGGAATCACAACATCGCGCGTTTGATCCGGCTCACGAGCGCAGTGGTATTGCCGGTGTATTTTCTCGGCGCAAACAGCGCTTTGTTCCAGCTCCTAGGTTTTCTCCATCCCCGCGTGCGGACGGCGTTACTGCCGCACGAGCTGCTGAATAAGCACGATCGACCGATCGAGCTCCGGATCGGCAAGCCGATCGGTGCCGACAAGGTGCGGTTTTTTCAGGATGACGTCGCATTGACGCGGTATCTGCGGCACCGGACCTATTTGCTGAAGAATCGAGAGGCAGTGAAGCATGGCCGACGGTTCGCGGCCGAGGCCCTGGCGGCGTTAACGGTTGCGACGCCGGTGGAATCGATGGCCGGCGATATAGCCCGGCTGGGGAAAGATCGGATGCTTGCGGAGAGCGGTGAGTTCCAAGTGCTGCTAGGCAAGGCAGACGAGATGCCGAGCGTGCTCGAAGAGATCGGAAGACTTCGTGAGATCGCGTTCCGCCACGTCGGCGAGGGAACGGGAGATTCGGTCGATCTCGATTCGTTTGACCGCTATTACTGGCACTTGTTTGTTTGGAATCGCGTGAAGCAGGAAGTAGTGAGCGCGTACCGGCTCGGGCCGTCGGATGAGATTGTCGAGCGGAGAGGGCCGGGCGGTTTGTACACGAATCAGTTGTTCGCGTGGAAGTCGCCGTTCTTGGAGCGAATTCAGCCTGCGCTCGAACTGGGGCGCTCGTTCGTGCGCTTGGAATATCAGAAGACGTTCGCTCCGCTGCTGCTGCTGTGGCGGGGCATCGGGCAATTTCTGGTGCGCAATCCCAAATACCGGATGCTGTTCGGGCCGGTGAGCATCAGCGCCGATTACACACGAGCTTCGCGCCAGCTCATGGTGGGATTTCTGAACACGTATCATCAATCGCCCGAGCTTGCGCCGTTGGTGGAGGCGCGCAATCCGTTCCGCGTGCGTCCATCGATGCGAACCCACGAGCTGGTGAGCACCGCGGTGTGGGACATCGAAGAGCTATCGGCGCTAATCGCCGACATTGAGATCGATCGCAAGGGTGTGCCGATCTTGCTCAAGCAATATCTCAAGCTGGGCGGCGAGTTGGTAGCGTTCAACGTCGACCGGAATTTTTCGAACGCCCTGGACGGACTGATTGTCGTCGATCTGCACAAGACCGACGCCCGCGTTTTGCAGCGCTACATGGGAGCGGAAGGCGCGGCTAGCTATCTAAGCCATGCCGCGCAAAGTGGCGTGGTCAGCTCGCCCCGTTGACAGCGTGGGAAGTAGCCCTTGCTGATCTTCAGGCGGCGGCCAGGGTCAGCGCGGCAGCTTGACGCCCAGCAGGTCGATGCGCTCGATGGATGGCGGCGTAACGAACAGATCGGGCGTGCTGGCCATCAGGGCTTTGGCGATCGGGCCGTTCAGATGATTCTGGCGTCCCTGCTCGTCGGCGAAGGCGTCGAACACGCCAAACGTGGTAGGGCCGAATCGCAGCGCGAACCAGAGCAGGGTGCTGTTCTCCTGATTTGCGAGCTCCAGGCCCTTCTCCAGAAATTTGGCGACCTCATTTTCCTTGCCCGGTTTCGCCTCAAGCCGGACAAACAATGACAGTTTCGGCATGCGAGATTTCCTCCTTTGGAATCGACTTACCGTTCCAGATTAGGGCGGCGGCGGGAAAAGGACTATTGGCAAGAACGCCAGATTTGATATCGTAATTGCCATGCGTGTTCAGGTGCTCGCGCTGAGTAGTGTCTTCGATACCGGCCTCGCGACGGTGCTGGATGCGTTCCGAACGGCCAACGAGTTGGCTCCGATGTTGGGATTGCCGTCTCCGCGCTTCGAAGTTGAGATCGTGAGCGTGCGGCGCTCGGTGCGGACGTCGCTAGGCCTGACTGTGCCGGTGCAGAAGATCGGCATCCGCGCGCCTGATTGCGTTGTCGTTCCAGCGATCGGTTACAAAATGCCCGATGCGCTGGAGAAAGCGCTCGCGAGGCCGGAGATTGCCTCGGCCAGCCAGGTTTTGCGGGGTTGGGCCGAGCAGGGCGCCACCTTAGCCGCCGCGTGCATCGGGACGTTCGTCCTGGCTGAGTCGGGTCTGCTCGACCATCACCAGGCTACGACGAGCTGGTGGCTCGCGCCGTTGTTCCGGAAGCGCTATCCGTCGGTGATGGTGGACGAATCGAACATGCTGGTGAGGTCGGGCAAATTCGTGACGGCGGGAGCGGCGCTCAGTCATATAGACCTGGCGCTATGGCTGATCCGGCGCAGCAGTCCGAAGCTAGCTTCACTCACAGCGAAATATCTGATTGTCGATTCGCGCCCGTCGCAGTCGGCTTATATTCTCACCGATCATTTGATTCATTCCGATCCACTGGTGCAGCGTTTTGAAAGCTGGGCGCGGAGGCGGCTGGAGCACGGATTCTCGCTGGAGGAGGCGGCCAAGGCCGTGGGGGCGAGTAAGCGGACGCTGGCGCGGCGGATGCAAGAGGTCCTAGGGCGGTCACCGCTCGCCTATATTCAGAACCTGCGAGTGGAGCGCGCCGTGCACTTATTGAAGACGAGCAAGGAGAGCGTAGAGGAAATAGCCGCGCGAGTCGGCTATCGCGAAGGAGTGACCCTGAGGACGCTGCTGCGCCGTCGTCTCGGCTACGGAGTGAAAGAGATTCGTAGAACCGCGTGAAATGAGGCTAGCGGCCCAGGTTTTGTTCGTAGCAGCGTAGGAAAAATCCGTCCGTCATCCCGGCGATGTAGTCGCAGACCACGCGATGGAGCGGCTCAGACGACGACGCTTCGGCGTAGTTCTCCGGCAAGCGGTCCGGATGGCTGACATAAAACTCAAATAGCTCCGCAATGCGCGTGGCGGATTGGTGCCGTTCTTCGGCCATCGGCTTGGAAAAATAGACGACGTGGTGGAGGAACTGCTTCAGCCGGCGATTGGCGGCCTGCGGTTCCGGTGCGAAGACGGCCAGGCGTCGCGAGTAGGCGCGAACTTCGCTCCAATCCGCGACCTGCGCGCCTTCCGCCGCGTCCAGCGTACCTTGCGCGAGCCCGGTAACAAGCATGTCGACAAGACCGCGGACCACTTCCTGGAACAGTTCGCGGCAAGTAGCGCCGGGAAACTGGCCCTCGGCTTCTTCGTAACGCTGGTCGAACTCGGGCACCGCCTCGCGAACCTGGTCGATGTTAAAAAGTCCGGCTGTGAAAGCATCGTCGAGATCGGCGGTGTTGTAGGCAACCTCGTCAGCGAGGTCGATGATCTGCGCTTCGAGCGGCGGCCGAAGCCCGGGCAGATATTCGTCGAGTACCGGATTCTCGCCCGGTTCGAAATCGCGGGAATGTTTCACGATTCCCTCGCGCACTTCGAACGTCAGGTTCAGGCCTGCGAAACGCGCGTATCGATGTTCGAAGGATTCAACGATGCGAAGAGCATGCAGGTTGTGGTCGAAACGTTCGCCGAAGCGGCGCATCTGGCGGTCGAGCTCTTCTTCGCCGGCATGAGCGAACGGCGGGTGTCCGATGTCGTGGGCCAGAGCCAGCGCTTCGGTGAAGTCTTCGTTCAGCTCAAGGACGGAGGCGACGGTTCGGGCGATCTGTGAAACCTCAATGGTGTGCGTCAAGCGATTCCGGAAATGATCGGAGATCCCGGCCGGGAAAACCTGGGTTTTGTTTTCGAGCCTGCGGAAGGCGCGCGAATGGATGACGCGGTCGCGGTCGCGCTGAAATTCGTTGCGGTAGGGATGCGGGAGTTCGGGATAGCGGCGGCCGCGGCTCGCCGAAACGGGGAACCGCAGACGGCCCAGGCGGCTCACTTGCAGGGGATTTCGGTGGAGTCGTTAATGGCGGTTTTGCTGATCGGTCCCCGGGGACTGCTGCGCAAGGGCAGGATCAGCTTGCACGCGCGCTGCGCGTCCGATTTCGCGAGCAACTCGCCCAGCGCGAGCGTGGCCTGTTCTTTCGAAACCAATGCGGTCGGATGATCGATCACCGATTGGATCAACTTCTCGCCTTCGCCCAATTTCCCGTTGGAGGCTTTTACTTTGGCGAGCGCGAGCTTGGCCACGGAGCTGAAGTTCTCGTTGCCGTAGTCGACCACCTTCTTGAAGTGCTGTTCGGAATCGGCGTACTTGCCCGCGTCGGCGGCGTTGGTGCCGAGGAAGTATTCAGCGAGAGCGCCTTCCTCGGTCCCAGGATATTTGACGGCGATATCGTTAAAGGCCTTGACGGCTGCTTGCACGCGTGCCTGCTCTGTTGGGAACGTGAGGAGGTATGGGTTGCCAGTTTGCTGTCCGACAGTGGCGTTCTGAATTTGCATGGCCTGGTGGAGCGCTTCCTGCCGAACTACACGCTCGTGGCTGCGATAGACGAAGAACGCGACAGCAAGGACGACTACTGCCACGCCGATCCCGCCCCAGCGGATGAGTTGCTGGCGGTGTTCGGAGACATAGGTGACGCCGTGCTGTACCTCCAGCGCAAACTTGTCGCTTTTCAGTTCCTTACGCGTGAGACGAGCCACAAGATACCTCTTTGATGGGAAACTTCAGCATAGCATTTTCCCGCGCGGCTTTCCGGTCGCGAGATTTACTTGAGAGGCCTTCGACCGCCCCGCCTGTACTTCATTATGACGATTAATTTGGAGTCTAATTGCCCGCGCCGCAGCTCGAAAGATGTCCAGCGAGCGCGGCAAGCGAGCGGGTTGAACGCAATTCTGCGGCCGCTGCTGCTCAATCCCTACGGCTGCCGGAGTTGCTTTCGCCGCTTTTTCGCGCCGCGAGCGCTGACGATGCAGCACCCGGCCGACGCAATGCAAGCGGCCCCTCTGAACAGTCGCGCGGCGGCCGGTTAAGCGAAGCTTCGGACCGCGGACGCCTCGTCGTCGAAGACCTCGAAAACGGTATAAAGTTTCGTGATCTGCAACAGGTCCTTGACGCGCTTGCTCAGACCCAGCAGCTTGAGCTGGCCGCCATGGTTCGTGACGGTGGTGAATCCGGACACCATTTCTCCGATCCCCGAGCTATCGATGTACGATACGTCGTTTAGATTCACCAGCAGTTTCTTATTGCCTTTGGTCGCTAGGTCGCGGACAGTGTCACGGAACAGGCTGGCGCCCTCACCCAGCGTGATTCGGCCGGTGGCATCGATCACCGTAACATCCCCAACTTGACGCGTTGTCAGTTTAACGCTCACAGATAAACCCTCCTCGCAGTCTTTGGTGTCAACTGGCTCTAGCCAGGTACTTCACCATTCTTACTTCCGTCCCCTTGGGCTCGCCCCGCCGGACCTGAAATTCGTCCACAAAGGCCCGCATCAGCAACAGACCTCGACCCGACTGGCGCAGCAGGTTCTCCGCGGCCAGCGGATCCGGGATGGAGGCCGGATCGAACCCCTCGCCTTCGTCGGCGATTACGATGGTCAGCCGATCGGGCGCCTTGGTGATCGAAACGTGGACCTTCTTACGGGTGTTGTAGCGATTGCCGTGGACCACGGCGTTGACCATGCTTTCGCGCACCGCCATGCCGAGCTGATGCAACTCATCTTCACCAAATCCGATATCTTCGGCGTCTTTCAACACCGCCTTTTCCGCCACCTCCACGCTATCTAAGGTGGACTCAAGCAGCATCCGTCGTTCTGCCATAGGTTCGCAGGGTGTGGCCAAGTCGAATGTTTACAGTAGAATACTCGAACGGGGCCTGTCAAGAACAGGGGTGGTATGAGTGTGTGGGTCGAGTCGAGGAAGGAGGATAGGACTCCGGAAAATTTTCATTTCCCGGAGTTTTGTTTCAAAAACAGAATCAGAGCTTGACGTTCTTGCGAGTTATCGACCTGGAAGCCCATATCGTTGTTTGGGACAAGCTTGTCCGGACCGGCCAGCCATTGGTCTAACGTTTCGTTGTTCCAAACGAGCTTTGAATTCTTCAACGCCTTGGAGTATTCGAAGCCTTCCACCGAGCCGGCCGCGCGTCCGTAAACTCCGCCGAGCCGGGGGCCTTCTTTATCGCGATCGAGCGCGTGACATCCGGCGCAGCGCGAAGCGAAAATCTCTTCTCCGTTCTTCTGCGCCTGCGCATTCAGCAGGGCAGCCGCAATTCCGATACCGAGCGCGGCTGCCAGCGCGAAATTACGAGTGCTCACTTACGACTCCTGGAGCGTCGAGTCGACTACGGCTAGGCTGTGCTCTTTCATGACCGAGTGCACGTTTGTGATCCCGAGCACGGTCTTCAGCTTTGCATCGTCTACTTTCATCGGACCGGGCGCCTTGGCGGCGCCGGGCGCGGGTTGCGGAAACGCGGTGGACATGGCCGTGTGGAACGTCACATTGCCTTCCACCTTCTGCATCACCTGGTGAATGTGGCCGTTTAGAACCGTGACCGATCCGAAGCGCTTCAGGTAGCCGAGAGCTTCGCCGCTATCGGCAGTCCCCCAGCCCCAATCCGGATAGACGCTCCAGAGCGGGATGTGTGCGAATACTACGATCGCCCGGCTGGAGGGCTGGCCTTTGAGATCAGCCTCTAGCCAAGCGAGCTGATCGGCGCCCAGCTTGCCGAGCCCTTCCTGCGCCTGGACATTCGATAGCCCGACCAAGTGCACGTCCTTGTGGTTAAAGCTGTACCAGCCGCGGCCCTTGGCATTCTTACCGTAGCGCTCGAGGTATTGTTTGCCATCGTCGGTGGAGGTGTCATGCTCGCCGGGGACGAAGAAGACCTCTTTCGGCTTGGTGGCTTTCAGCATTTGATCCAGCTGATCGAATTCGGCGGGCTTGGAGGTGTGGCTCAGGTCGCCGGTGTGGATCAGGAATTCCGGTTGTTCTGGGAGTGCGTTGATCTTGTCGATCGCAGCTTGGAGCGTGGCGGCGACGTCCGGATTGGCGGGCCGGTTAAAGCCCATGTGGCTGTCGCTGATTTGTACGAAGTGCAGTTCGCCTTTCGCGGCTTTCGCCTTCTGGCCGAAAGCCTGGGAGCTAAGCACGCCGCCACTGACAGTCCAGAGAACGCCGGTACCAGCCCAGGCCATGCATTCGAGGAATCCTCGGCGATCGATGCCGTCCTGGTTCAGGTTGTGAGTGATTCGTTTTGCCATTTTTGCCTCGCGTTGGTTTGGTTTTCGCGACCTCTGTCCGTGAAGACCTGTCCTGTGCTGGATTTATTCCTGCTGAGATCTCAATCACTTGGGGCCAGCCCTACATTCCGTTAAGGTGTTGACACGAGTGTCAACATGGCACGCAGGAGTGCGTGCGCCACAAGGGCGACGGTCAACTGCTGGATGGAACTCTCCGTCCTAAGAAGAGGAATCGTTCTTAGGGGCCGGTGCGTATACTTATCTGAGGACGCGGTGATTCTGAATCCCCAGGGTTGTGGAAGGCTGAGATCAGAAATGTCGAAACAGAAAAATACTTTGCTCTTTTTGCTGGCTGCGCTGGCGTGTCCCGCGGCTGCCCAGGTGTTTGATAACACAGGGAATAACCTGTTGAACGGAACTTACTATTTTCGCGAGGTCAGTATTGACCTGAACAGTAACACGTCGGCCGTCGTATACGGCACTATCGCGTTCAACGGGACGGGCAGTTACACGACATCGGCGACCGAAGGCGACACCAGCTCTATGCAGCTAGTGCCGTTCAATGTGAGCGGGACTTATTCTATCTCGGCGAGCGGCTATGGGTTTATTTCCAATTCAGTGCTGAACAGTCCGATTTATGGCTTGGTTTCGAACGGAATTTTCATCGGAAGCAGCACGGAGAGCGGCTTCAACGATCTATTCATCGCCGCGCCCGTGGCTTCGCAAAACGCGGGAACGCTGAACGGCAACTACTCGATGGCCTACATGCATCCGCTCATTCCGGCGGGCGCTTTCATTCAGATGAATGCCAACGGCGGCGGCGGAATCTCGAATTTCAACCTTGCGGTCTATCAGACGAGTTCCACCCCCACGAATCAGAGCATTTCGGGCGTGAAGTATACGTCGACCAACGCAGCGTTCGTAATGTCGTTCCCGAATTCGAATTCGAACCTTCTGACGGGTCAGCAATTCCTGTACTCATCCCCCGACGGGAGTTTCATCTTTGGCGGCAATCCACAGGATTTCGATTTCTTCGTCGGCGTTCGCAATGGATCATCCGGGAGCAACTTCTCGGGATTGTTTTACCAGGCAGGACTCGATGAAGACGCCTCGCAACTAGTCAGCAGCAACACAGTGGGTCTGGACACCTACTACGGATCCATGAACGTGGACTCAAAGGACAGCATCGTTGTCGGGCACCAGCGGCAGTTCTCGGTCGGCGTGGGTACGTTCGGATTTACGTACGGCGATTTTTCGCAACTAAGCACCAGCGGAACGTACGGCGACAGCTTCTTCTCGGAAAATTACATCGGAGGGAACGGCGGAACCGTTCGAATCGGGTATGGGGTCGGCCCGTTGCTGGGGCTTTCGGTGGCGCTGCAGGCGCCGAGCTTCAGCGGCAGCGGAGCGTACATCAATCCTGCTGGGGTTCTCAACGCGGCGAGTTTTGCTCCGTTCACCGCGGGTGTATCGCCGGGCGAACTGATCACGATCGTCGGCAGCAACATCGGGCCCGGCTCGCTGCAGGTCGCGCAGAGCATTCCGTTTCCAACGAAGCTCGGCAACGTGCAAGTGATGATCAACAATATTGCGGCGCCGATATACTATGTCAGCGCGAACCAGGTTTCGGCGATTGTTCCTTATGAGATCGCCTCGTCCACAGTGGCGCAGATTCAGATCATCAACGGCAGCTCGAGTTCGAACGTGGTTACAGAGTTCATCAACAAGACTACACCTGGGATCTTCACCGAACCGGCCGGCGGTGTTGGCGATGCAGCCGCACTCCATCCCGACTTTTCGCTGGTGACACAGAACAGTCCCGCGCAGATCGGAGAGACGATAGCAGTGTTCGTGACGGGTCTCGGCAGCACGTTCCCGCTGGTGCCGGACGGCGCGGCGGGGCCGTCGCCGAGTCTTGCAAACACCACCACGCAGATTACGGCTACGGTGGATGCGATCCCGGCAACCGTAACGTTCGCGGGCCTTGCACCAGGATTGGCGGGACTATATCAGGTCAATATAACGATCCCGAGCGGCGTTACACCAGGTGACGTGTACCTGGAGCTGATTGGACCGGACTCCGATGCTTTGGAGGCCGGAATCCACGTAGGCTCGGGCGCGATGGACGTCCATAGCCGGTCCAAAGTGAATGACGTTCGCTCGCAGCGGAAACCCAGCCAATCGTACCTGCCCGTGCGGCCGCGCCTGCTGACCCCATCGGCGGAGATGCGTCCGTAACCCGGCCGCGCTTGTTCGCCAGGTGGCGTAACTGCCAGGCAGGATATTCGGACTGCCGCATCCAGCCGGTGTGACTTTATCCGGTGTGACTTTATAATGAAGTCAGCGTTCGGACCGCTCTCGCGGTACCCTCGCATTTGGAAATGCAGGATCTCAAAAAAAAGCTGGAAGACGAAATCGCGGCTTTGGATCTAGAGCTGCGCATCGAACTGCCGCGCGAGATTGCCAGAGCGCGCGCCCACGGCGACTTGAGCGAGAACGCTGAGTATCACGCCGCGAAAGAACGCCAGGGCGTGGTGAATGCGCGGCTGGGCCAGCTTCGCGCGCGGCTGCGCGAGTTGTCGATGATCGATGTTTCCCGCCTCCCGCGCGATCGGGCCGGGCTCGGATCTTCAGTCACCGTTCTCGATCTCACGAAAGACGAAGAGATCATCTACAAGCTGGTGACCAGCGAAGAAGCCGATGTCGCCGCGGGCAGAATTTCCACCACGTCACCGATCGGCCGCGCGCTGCTCGGCAAGCAAGTGGGTGACACAGTGAAGGTGCAGATCCCCGGCGGTCTGCGCGAGATGGAAATTACACAACTCGTTACAATTCACGACGCGCAACAATGATGCGGCATCGGTTACTATTGGAGCGGGCATGACGTACACACGCGCGATCGGCGTGACCTGCAATAAAGTGATCCGGTTGATCGTGCATGGTCTCGCACTTTCCAAGATCTCTCCCAACGTTCTCACGTTTATCGGGTTGGTGATCAATATCGTCGCCGGAGTTTTGCTGGCAGCGGGCCAGTTCCGCACGGCGGGATTCGTGATCATCGGCGCGGGCTTGTTCGACATGGTGGACGGCCGCGTTGCGCGTGAGACTAATCGTGTTACGCGCTTCGGCGGGTTCTTCGACTCGGTGCTGGACCGCTACTCCGATCTCGCTCTCTTGATGGGCTTGCTGGTTTACTACGGCATCATCAACCGGCCGTTTTACGTCGTGCTAACCGCGATCGTGATGACCGCGTCCGTGATGGTGAGTTACACGCGCGCGCGAGCGGAGAACTCGATTCCCACTTGCAAGGTCGGCTTCATGGAGCGGCCCGAGCGCGTAGTGCTGTTGATCATCGGGGCGCTGTTCGATCGCATGGCTCCGGTGCTGTGGGTGATCGCCGTGCTCGGCAATCTCACCGTGATCCACCGCATGGTCTTCACCTATCAGGAAGCCAAGCGGCTGGAAGAAGCGCAGCTCCGGCCGCCCGTGGTTAGGGAAAAGTCCTCGCTATAAATCGCTAGATTTGTTCGCTTAGACCGCTGCGGAAGCGCGCGGACCTACGTCGATGGTGTTCTCATTGAAGCTGTAACCGAAGCCCCGGACCGCCCGGATGAAGACGGGGTTCGCGGAATCGGTTTCGATCTTCTGGCGCAGGCGAAGGATGTAGACATCCACGGTGCGATCAGTCACTGCGCGATCGTGCCCCCAGACTGAATCGAGCAACTGCTCGCGGCTGTACACCACACCCGGCCGGCTCATCAAAAATTCAAGCAGGCGGAACTCGGTAGCCGTGAGAGAAACTTCCTGGCCATGCGAGAGCACACGGCAGCTCGCGCGATCGAGTTCCAGCGATCCCGCGCGAATGGTCCGTGCCGGCGACACCTGTGTGCGGAACTGATTCTTGATGCGCGCAATCAGTTCGCGGATGAAGAACGGCTTGACGATGTAGTCGTTGGCGCCTAGTTCGAGACCTAGGATACGATCGGTCTCCGAGACTCGGGCGGTCAGAAAGATAATGGGGACGTTACCGAGCTCGGAATGATTGCGGAGGCTCTTGCAGATCTCCAGGCCATCCGAGTCCGGCAGCATTATGTCCAGAATAATCAGGTCCGGCCGCTCGCGCCTGCAGATTTCGAGTGCGCCTTTGCCGGTTTGGGACCCTGCGACGGCGAAACCTTCTTTCTCCAGGTTGTATTTCACCAGAGCGAAAAGGTCGGAGTCATCCTCAATCAGAACGATTTTCTTCATAGCTGGAGTGCTACTATCTGCACCCAACAAGGTAACGCGATTTAGGTTACGAACGCATGACAGATGCGTTAAAGGTAACTGACATCGTGACTGGATCGTGCCTTAGTTCCGAGTACCTATGGTCTCGGTACGCCCGGCCAATGGGCGCACGACTGATCCGCCGCACACGCCTACGCCGGTGTTCATGAGGGCATTCAGGAGATGGATCAGTACCTGGTAAACCATCTGTTCGTTCACCGGCTGCTTGCCTGGAAGGCGGAACGACGCGGGCAGCTCCTTGGTGATTTGGAGGCGGATCGAGTGGGGCAGGGTGTGGCCGGACCGGTCGCGCTGGTTGGCGACCGCCATGGGCGTCTGGAGCACTACGCCGGATTTGCCGTCGACGTAGAACTGGCAGCGCGAGAACCAGCCGAGGTTGCCGGGGTCCGCGGCGTCGAAGAGCAGGAGTGGCGCCTGGCGACCGGAAGCAAGCAGGTCGAGGCAGAGAGCGCGGGAATTTTCTTCGAGGCGGTATTCGAAGCCGGCCTGTTTCGCGATGGTGCCAACGAGATCGGGATCGAGTTCGAGCAGGATGAACTTGTGATCCCCGGCCGACAAAACCTGCATGGATCTATTCTAGCGTCCGGTCCGTCCGCACTGGCCTGTGGCGTACGATGATTGCAGAGGGGCGACATGAGCACAGTTCTGGTGACGGGCGGATCGGGATTCATCGGCGGCCACTGCATTTTGCTGCTTCTGGCTGCGGGCCATCAGGTGCGCACGACTATCAGGAATTTGAAGCGTGAGCCGGAAGTGCGCGCGACCCTCAAGGCTGCGGGAGCGGACGCGGGCGATCGCTTGTCCTTCTTCGCGGCGGATCTCGAACAGGACGCCGGCTGGAAAGAGGCGGCGGCCGGCTGCGACTACGTGCTCCACGTTGCGTCGCCGTTTCCTGGCACGGTGCCGAAGAACGAAGACGAACTGATCGTGCCCGCGCGCGAGGGCGCTCTTCGTCTGCTGCGCGCATCGCGTGACGGCGGCGTGAAGCGAGTCGTGCTTACATCTTCGTTCGCGGCGATCGGCTACGGGCACCCGCAGCAGGATGCCCCGTTCGATGAAACGAGCTGGACGGATCCGAACGGGTCTGACGTTATGCCGTATATCAAGTCGAAGACCCTGGCCGAGCGCTCGGCGTGGGATTTCGTGGCGCGCGAAGGCGGAGCGCTGGAGCTCGCAGTGGTCAATCCGGTCGGCGTGCTGGGACCGGTGCTGGGGGCCGACTATGCGACCTCGATCGCACTGGTGCAGCGCCTCCTGGACGGCGCAGTGCCCGGCTGTCCGAAGCTCTATTTTGGCTTGGTGGATGTGCGCGATGTCGCCGATCTGCATCTGCGGGCGATGGCGAATCCGGCGGCGAAAGGGGAGCGATTTATCGCGACGGCGGGCGATTTCGTGTCCATGCTCGACATCGCGAAAACGCTGAAGGCTCGCATGGGCGCGGCTGCGAAGAAAGTCCCGGCCCGTGAAATTCCCAACTGGGTTGTGCGACTCGTGGCGCTGCGAGATTCGGCGGCGAAACAGATCCTGCCCGAGCTCGGAAAGCGCAAGAATGCAACTAATGCGAAAGCCAAGCGCCTGCTCGAATGGTCTCCTCGATCGGCGGAGGAGGCGATCGTCGCCACCGCCGAAAGCATGGTTCGGTTGGGCTTGCTGAAAGACAGCGAGAAGAAAGCAGCCTGAAGCTATTTCTTCAGGTCGACATCGAAACGCACTTCGAGATACGTCACTGAGCCTTCGACTTCTTTGTACCAGTGCGGCGTCCCTGCCGGGATCACTGTGATGACGTCGCCCTTAGTGGCACGCCGGCTCTGCCCGCCTTCGATTTTCGCGCTCGCCGCGTTGCCGCCTGGGAGCCGCATAAGCGGTCCGCCTGTGACTACCGTCGCCGCGCCATCGATTACGTAATGAACCTCGGTGTCCTTGGCCGGCCCCGTGGCGTGCGCCATCGCAACGCCGGGGCTTCCGCGCCGGACGATATTGACGCGATAGCGATCTTCGTTGGCGATGGGCGAAGTGGCCTGATCGGCGCCCGCGTTTCGATGCTTTTCGCGAGCGCGGCCATCAGGTCGGCTGAGCTCTTCAGGTCGGCTGAGCTCTTATAGACAACGGGCAGGAAGGAGGCATCATCGGACGCAAACAGGCCGATACCGAAAACCGGCAGGATCAGCAAAATAAGCGCTCGGTTTAGCATGATGTTCTCCTTTGTCGAATCGCCGGGTGCGTTCC
>DASQJA010000228.1:0-12140 GCA_035631275.1 Bryobacteraceae bacterium | reverse complement strand
AGCCGCGGGTTCCCCGAATTCGAAAAATCTCTGGATGCGCTGACAGTTGCCGCGTGGGAGCTCAGGCTGCCCGTTCTCGGCCGGACCACCTTGCCAGTTCGTGTTCGGCAACCCATCCACGTGCCAGGCCAGATTCAGTTTTACGCTATCGCCGAGTGTGAAGCGATGTTTGGCTTCGGAAGAGCGGCGTCGTAAGGACGGTCAGGCACAGAAAGACGCCAATGGAAATCAGCGCGCGCTTTCGGCCGACGAGGAATGCTAAGAAAAGACAAACGACCGCGATCGGAAGAAAGGGCGCTTTCGCGAAATATCCAACTGCGAGCGCGAGTCCGAGTGCTGTGTGGTGTCTCAGCGTGGCATCGCCGTTCGACATTCGGGCCAGCAGTCCGGCTACGATGAACGCGAAGCAGTTCACCAACAAATCGAGCGTGACGTAGCGAAGGTGTGTGAAATCGAGCGAGCAATAGAGAAAGGCAGCATAGCTGACCAGCAGAAAACTCGTCGACGCCGGACTCGGCATGGACTTCAAGAAAAAAAAGAAGGACGCAATCGACGCCGCGAAAAGTGTGAAATTGACGGCGTGCACGAGCGCGCACTCCTGTTCGCGCGACGGATGTACCATCGCCTCGGCTCCCGCGATCGGCCACGGATACAGCGGGCTCCACTGCGGGTTGAGCGCGTCTCGAAAATCACCCTGGCGGTACGCCGAGGGATTGTCCAGATATTGAATGCCGTCGGGGTTCATCTCGCAGCGCGACGTCCACGCTTCGAGCGCGCCGAGCACGAGAGCCACCAGACAGAACCCGATGGTGAGACGCCGGACGAAACGATCCGGCGGCTTCGAGTCCCCCGGGCTGTATGCTCGCCGCGAGTCCGGGAAAAACCACGGAGCGAATGCCAGACATAGCAGCCCGCGCCTCATAATAGAAGATGCTCGCTTACTGACAAGCGCTCGATGAAAACCCTGCTCGTTTCAACGTACGAACTCGGACGCCAGCCCTTCGGTCTCGCATCGCCTGCCGCGTGGCTTGTCACGAACGGACACGACGTGGCCTGCGCCGACCTGTGCGTCTCACCCCTCAAGGACGATGCCGTGCGGCGCGCCGGGCTGATCGCGCTCTACCTCCCGATGCATACAGCAACTCGTCTCGCGGCTCTCGCGATCCCGAAAATCCGCGTAACCAACCCAGACGCCCATCTCTGCTGTTACGGATTGTACGCGCCGCTAAACGAAGCGTACCTCCGAAAACTCGGCGTGCAAACCATCCTCGGCGGCGAGTTCGAGTCGGGTCTGGTCTCCCTTGCGAATCGCCTCGAGCGTGGTACACACGCGTCGCAAACCGAGGCACTCGTATCGCTCGACAAACTTCACTTCATCGCCCCGGCGCGCGATCAGCTGCCGCCACTCGATCGATACGCCAAGCTTCATATCAACGGCAGCACCCATCGCGCGGGCTACACTGAAGCGAGCCGGGGCTGCAAACATCTTTGCCGGCATTGCCCCGTCGTCCCTGTCTATCGCGGAGCCTTTCGGGTTGTTCAGCCTGCTGTCGTGCTGGAAGACATCCGCCGGCAGATCGCCGGGGGCGCCGAACACATCACCTTCGGCGATCCCGATTTTCTCAACGGTCCCACTCACGCCATGCGCATAGTCGCCGAAATGCATCGGGAATTTCCGTCGCTGACGTACGACACGACCATCAAGATCGAGCATCTGCGGAAACATCGCGATCTGTTGCCGCGGCTCAAAGAGACAGGGTGTCTGTTCGTAACCAGCGCGGTGGAATCGGTAGATGACGCTGTGCTCGCGAAACTCGAAAAAGGTCACACGCGCGCCGATTTTTTCGAAGTTGTAAGGCAATTTCGGGAAATCGGCCTAACCCTCGCACCGACATTCATTCCCTTCACCCCCTGGACCACACGCGATTCCTATCGCGACCAGCTCGCGGTCCTCGCCGAACACGAGTTGATCGACAAAGTCGCGCCGATCCAGCTTGCTCTGCGCCTGCTGATCCCGAACGGCTCACGCCTGCTCGAACTCGACGATGTTCGTTCCACGATCACCGGCTTTGACGAGTCGGCGCTCCTGCATCGCTGGAAGCATCCCGATCCGCAACTGGATGCCCTGGCAGATCAGGCTTTGAAACTCGCCGGCCGCCGAGCCCCCCGCCGCGAGGTCTTCAAGGAATTATGGGAACTGGCAAGTGGCGACGCACTGCCGGAGAACTTCGACCTGATGCCGCGCGGCACCATCCCCTACATGGACGAGCCCTGGTACTGTTGAGCGGAGCCAACTGAAGAGCAGGTTGCTCTTGTATAAGTAAGAAAAAGCTTTTCCTGACCCTGGGGCTATAATGAGCCTAGCTATGAACCGTAAGATCGGCGTCCTCTTTTTCTGCGCAATCGCGGCCGCTATGGCGCAGCGCAAGGAGTTCGAACAGCCCGCCATGCACGCCGCGCGCGGCACTCATGCTGCCGTCGCAGCGGGGAGCGAATACGCCACCGAAGCGGGCATGCGCATGTACTATCACGGCGGCAACGCGGTGGACGCTGGTGTCGCCGCGATGTATGCGGCGTCTGTCTCGGAGTTTTCTCACTTCGGATTGGGCGGTGAAGCGCCCATACTGATTCGAACCAAGACCGGCAAAGTAGTCTCCATCGCCGGCGTCGGCACCATGCCCAAGCTCGCCACGGCGGAGATGTTCCGCGAGCGCCGGCCGCGCCCGGGCGAGATACTCACGCTGGATCCCGGTGGCCTCAAGGGCATCATCCCGGTCGCGGGCATCATGCCGGCTCTGGTTCCGAGCATGGTGGAGTCCGGCCTTGTTGCTTTGCGTGAATACGGTACGAAGAGCTTCGGCGAAGTGATCCAACCGGCCATCGAGCTGGCCGACGGCCTCGCGATCGACGAGATGCGTTCCAGCACCATCGCTCACTCGCGCCGTTTCTTCGACCTCTGGCCCGATTCGAAGAAGACTTTCATGCCCGAAGGCCAGGTCCCCATGCCTGGCGAGGTTTTCCATCAACCCAACCTCGCGCGCTCCCTACGATCCATGGCGGCAGCAGAGAAGAAAGCGCTCGCCTCGGGAGCTAACCGCGCGGCCGCGATCGACGCGGTCCGCGACTACTTTTATCGCGGCGACATCGCTCACCGCATCGACGCATTCATGAAAGAAAACGATGGCCTCCTTCGCTACGACGATATGGCCGCATTCAAGCTCCAGCCCGAAGAACCGGTCTCCACCGACTATCGCAACGTCAAAGTGTACAAACCCGGGTTCTGGAGTCAGGGGCCGGCTATGATCGAGGCGCTGAACATATTAGAAGGCTTCGATCTCCGCATGCTCGGCTACAATTCGGCTGAATATATCCATAAATCGGTAGAAGCGCTCAAGCTCGCCTACGCCGATCGCGACGCCTACTACGGCGACCCCAAGTTCAATCCGAATCTGCCCGCCGAAGTTTTGCTCTCGAAGAGCTACGCGACCGAACGGCGAAAGTTGATCGGACGCACCGCGTCGCTCGAATTCGTACCCGGAACCATCAACGGCAAGAAACCACGGCATCCGGTGGAGATGGACATCGCACGCACGAAGATCGACGACGAGCTGATGGCAAGCGACACTACCTGCATCGATGCGATCGACAAAGACGGCATCGTTTTCTCGGCGACCCCCTCCGGCGCCTGGCTGCCTTCCGTGATCGCAGGCGACACGGGCATTCCGCTTACCGAACGCGCGCAGCAGTTCATACTCGTGCCCGGCTCGCCGAACGAGCTCGGCGGCGGCAAGCGTCCGCGCGTGACCCTCAGCCCGACCATCGTTACCGAGCAGGGCAAGCCCCTCCTCGCGCTTTCCACTCCGGGCGGCGACAACCAGGAACAGAGCCTGCTGCAGCTTATGCTGAACGTCATCGAGTTTCACATGAACGCCCAGGCAGCTACCGAAGCGCCGCGTTATCAGACCCGGCACCTGGTCTCGAGTTTCGACAATCACGCCTGGAATCTCGGCGACCTGATCCTCGACGAGCGCATTCCGCAATCGGTCGCTTCCGACCTTGCCGCGCGCGGCCACAAGGTCAGCATGCATTCGAAATGGGCCAGCGGCGCAGCTCCCGTGATGATCCGCATCACCCCCGATGGCGTGATCGAGGCGGGCGAAGATCCCTACGGTTATCGCTCAGCGCACGCTTACTAGCAATTTGTCCGTTGGATAATCTCCCTCTTTTCGAGGAGCCGATCGAGTTCGATCGCGCGCGGCTCCATTCAAAACTCGCATCCCTGGTCACGGAAAACGTTTACATCGGGACGAGCTCCTGGAAATACGAAGGTTGGATCGGCCAGATCTACTCCCGCGACCGTTATCTCGTGCGCGGACGGTTTTCCGAGAAACGCTTTCAAGCGGAGTGCCTCAACGAATACGCCGCGACGTTTCCCATCGTCTGCGGCGATTTTTCCTTTTATCAGTTTCCTTCCGAGGCTTACTGGCATAAGCTTTTCGCTTCCGCGCCGACCTCGATGAAGTACGCATTCAAAGTACCCGAAGAGGTGACCGTCAAGTCGTTCCCCTCCCATCCCCGCTACGGCCCGCGCGCCGGGAAAAAGAATGAAACGTTTCTCAACGCGGAGCTGTTTCGCACTGCTTTTCTCGATCTGTTGCAGCCTTACCGGGAATTAGTCGCGGTACTGATCTTCGAATTCGGGTCGTTTTCGAAACAAAGCTATCGCGACGCCGGCGAGTTTTTCGCGCAGCTCGACACTTTTCTGGCCTCTCTCGGGCCCGATTTTCGCTACGCTGTCGAGATCCGTAACCCGGATTTCTTGGGCCGCGATTATTTCCGCCTCCTGAACACGCGAGGCGTCGCTCACGTACTGAACGCCTGGACCCGTATGCCTCCCCTTCAGGTCCAGATGCGCTTGCCGGAAGTCTACACCGCCAACTTCACCGTCGCGCGCGCTCTCCTGCGGCAGGGACGTCCATATGAGGACGCCGTCGCCGCATTCTCGCCTTACCGCGAGGTCCAAGACCCCAACCCCGAAGCGCGCCGTGCCTTGCGCGACCTGATCCGCCATGCGCGCGAGCGTCATGAACCGTCCTACATTTTCGTCAACAATCGATTGGAAGGAAATGCACCCCAGACCATCGAAGCGATTGTCGAGCCGGCAGAGTAAACAGAACCGGGCGGTGCTAGACTGCGTGAATGGCCACGAAGAAATCTCCGAAATCCAAGCGAGTCTCCGGTGAATCGACAAAGAAAGTTGCCCCCGCGAAGCGAGCAACAAAAGCCAAGCGAACAACCAAAGCCAAGCGGGCAACCAAGAAGAAGCTTTCAAAACGGACTGCGAAGATGAAGCCGGCCGGCCGCAGCGCCGCCAAGAAGATCAAACGCGCAAAAGCGCCAACGCGCAGAAAACCGGTTCGGAGGGGTGCGGCACGAGAGGCCAGCCTCGACCGCCGTGCGCTGGAATCGAGTGCGGGCGTTATGTCCGGAGATACTCAGGGGTTGCGGGGGGTCGAACAAGCCGATTCGGAGAGTGTCAGCGAGCTGCTCGAGGAAGGGAATGCTTTCGAGGCCGGCATTGTGAGCGGCGTAGAAGAAGCGGAAGACGATCCGGAAAAAGAGCTGCGACCGCGCGAGGTAAAAGAAGACGACGTGCCACCCGAGTATCTGGATGAAGACTGATCGTCGTGCGCCTTCATCGCGGATAAGAACCGCCCAGACATCGAAGCAATTATAGCTTGAGCCTCCGCCGTCCGATGTATACTTGACAAAAACATGCGGCTGCGTTTCTGGGGCACCCGAGGCTCGATCGCGACGCCCGGACCCGCCACTACGCATTTCGGCGGCAACACCTCCTGCATTGAACTCACCACGCCCGCGGATCATTCGATTGTGCTCGACTGTGGCACCGGCGCCCGCCTGTTGGGCGACCGTTTGCTCGCCAGCTCGGCATCGCCCATTTGCGCCACCATTCTGCTCACTCACACCCACTGGGATCATATTCAGGGATTTCCCTTCTTTGGGCCGCTGTTTGTCCCCAAGAACCAGATCGCGGTCTACGGGCCGGAAGGATCGCGTTTGTCCTTGCGCGAGCTTCTCGCAGGACAAATGGAGCACCATTACTTTCCCGTCGAACTCGATCAGTTATCGGCCGGCATCACTTACCAGGACCTTCATGAAGGCGTATTCGAGATCGCTGGTTTGAAGACCGTGGCCCAGCGCATGAACCATCCCGCCGTTACGCTCGGATATCGGATTCACGCGGAGGAACGAACCATCTGTTATCTGGCCGATCACGAGCCTTTCTACGAAGGCATCTGGCGCGATGGCGCAGAACCTGGGCGAATCGATTCCATCCTCGATCCTGGCGACCTGCGCCATGCTGAGTACATGTGCGACGCCGACGTTGTCATCCACGAAGCGCAGTACACGCCGGAAGAATATCCGATTAAGCGCCGCTGGGGACACAGCACTTACGCGTATGCCGTCGAAATGGCCGCCGCAGCCAACGTGAAGCGGCTATACCTCACGCACCACGATCCGGCGCATGACGACGAATTTCTCTACACAATGGAAAGCCGGGCGCGCACGCTGGCCAAGCAGCTCCGCTCTCCGATGGAAGTCACCTGCGCCTACGAAGGCCTAGAAGTAGCGGTGTAGCGCACGCACTCGTGCGTGCCGTGTCGCGACTCATCGCGACACTAACTTTGGGGTGAACATGGGCCCGAGGCCGCACAGCATCACGCCAATTGCGACGTACAATTCGGACATCTCTTCGCCGGGATTGGAATCGCGGTCGCGCAAAGTGGACAGTCTTTCGTTGTGATCGCTGCCGCAGCGGGCTTGTCCTTGAACTTGTTCGCCTGCCGAACCACGAGGAAAATCGCAGCAGCCACAATCAGAAAATCGACGATTGTGTTCAGGAACACTCCATAATTGATGGTGGCCGCCCCTGCTTTTTTCGCCGCGTCCAGCGTGTCGTAGTGCTTGTCCGAAAGATTAATGAACAAGTTGCTGAAATCCACTTTGCCGGTTGCGATACCAATCGGAGGCATGACTATGTCGTTGACGAACGAGGTTACGATTCGTCCGAAAGCTGCCCCGATGATCACCGCCACCGCGAGGTCCAGCACATTTCCGCGCATGATGAACTCTTTGAAATCTTTGAACATGCTCGCTCCTTGAAGGGCTTAATCATAGCATCGGGGCGAGAGGGAATCGGTAAACTTGAGAGTTGCAAACGTGGAAGCTCACCATCGAATACGACGGCACAAAGTATAGCGGCTGGCAGGAGCAAACGAACGCCGTCACCGTCGCGGGCCAGATACGCAAAGCGGCCGAAGATTTTCTCGGAGTCGAGGTCGAGCTGCAAGGCGCGGGCCGCACTGACGCCGGAGTCCACGCGCGCGCCCAGGTCGCGCACTTGCGAGTCCGTTCACAGCGCCGCTTTCCGCCAGCGGGCGAACTTTTGCGCGGCATCAACGAACGGCTGCCTTCCACCATCTCGCTCATCGATGTCGCGGAAGCGGACAACTCCTTTCACGCGCGCAACGATGCCGTAGCCCGGACTTATGTCTATCAGATTTCTAAGCGCCGGACCGCGTTCTTTAAGAAGTACGTCTGGTGGATTCGCGAACCTCTGGATATCGCCGCGATGGCCCGCGCAGCGCGAATGCTCGCCGGACGGCACGACTTTTCCTGCTTTCGCGCCCCCGATCCATCGCGGCCTGGAGAATCCACGATCGTCGCGGTTGACGACGCACGCATCGACGTCGAAGGCGACTTGATTCTGTTCCGCATCACCGCTTCGCATTTTCTGTGGCGGATGGTCCGCCGCCTGGTAGGCGTCCTGGTGCGGCTCGGCGCCAGTGAGATCACGCTCGACGATTTCTCGCGATTACTGGAAGGCCGCGCAAATCCCAAGCTGGACGTTGCCGCCTGGACCGCCCCGGCATCGGGCCTTTTTCTCGAACGAGTCGATTATCCCGTGCACCAAATCCGGAAGCGGTCCAGCCGCTGAAGCGATATACTGATCGACACTATGGGCATCCACAAAGCGATCGCGATTCGTTTGAGTGGTGTTGGGCTCGCTCTTGCAGGACTGTGGCTAGTATGGTCGCAGGCGCAGCAGCCGCCGGCGCCGCTGACCATGGAGAAGGTGTCGGCGAATCTCTACGTCATCATCGGAGACGGCGGAAACGTGGCGGTCATGCCGACCAACGAAGGCGTCCTGGTAGTGGACGATAAGTTCGCGCGCGACGCACCCCAGATCATGGAGAAGATCAAGGGCATCAGCAATAAGCCTGTGAAGTATGTGCTGAACACGCATCAGCACGGCGACCACACTGGTGGCAACGAAGCCATGCTCACCACCCAAAGCGCGCAGATTTTGATTCATCGCAACGCGCGCGACAATATGGTCGCGGGCAAGATGCCGGGGCTTCCACAGATCTCGTTCGCCGATGAAGCGCAGGTCTTCATTGACGGCAAGCAAGTGATCGCGCACCACTACGGCCGCGGCCACACCAATGGCGATTCGGTGATCTATTTCCCATCCGAGCGCGTGCTGCACGCCGGCGACTTGTTTGTCAACGGCACCGCGCCGTTCATCGACTACAGCGCGAAAGGCAGCATCGTCGAATGGGACCAGACGATAGACAAAGCCCTGCAACTGGACTTTGATACCGTGATCCCCGGCCACGGTCCTGTCGCAAAGAAAGCCGATCTCAGGAAGTGGCGCACAACCATCGCAACGCTGCGCACCCGCGCCAAAACTGCCTGCGCAGCCGGAGCGTCGGACGCAGGCAAACGAATCGACGCCCACGATCTCGGCATGGGCGCCAACGCGAACTTCGACCGCAGCATTGCCGGCATGTGCGCCGAGCTGCAATAGCCAAATAAAAAGCCCGCCCCGAAGGGCGGGCATCGGTGCTTCTCTCGATGACGGAGCACCTCAGCGCCGGAGGTGCGCTGCCGCCTGCCAAGGCCTGCCTCCTGTTCATCCATCCGCTAATCCAGTTGGTCAAATCTCTAGCTGAGGCTCGCCGCGCGCGCGCCAGAATTGGGCGACAGGAGGAATCATGAGAATCAGCAGCGTAATTGCCGCGCTTTTGTGTGCGTTCGCTTTGTTGGCCGACTCCGGCGAACACGTTCTATTTCCGGCCGGGTATCGGACCTGGGCTGTGACGCGCAGCTTTATCACTAAAGAAGGGCCCAACGCTGGCTTCCATCATTACTATGCCAATCCGCTGGGCCTCGAAGGCTTCACGAGCGGCAAATTTTCCGATGGCGCCGTGATTGTGGACGAGCGGCTGGAAGTGGATCAACATGAAGGTGGCAGCTTCGAAGGAAAGCGCATCAGCATCGCCGTCATGAGGAAAGACAGCCGCGCGTATCCGGACACGGGAGGCTGGGGATTCGATGGCACGCTGGGCGACAGCCAGGAGCTCTCGGGTCCCACCAATCTTCGCGCGGGGTGCTATGGGTGCCATTCCAAGCAGAAGGATCATGATTTCGTTTTCAGTACGTTTCGCAAATAGAGGGGGCTCGGTGCGCGGGCGGTTGTGGAGCGAATAATTCCGGCGTTGGGGCGCCGGAGGCGAGCCTTCCTGATCATCTTCGGCGGCTGGACGCTAGCCGGGTTGTTCTTCCTGAGCCAGGACGCGGGGAGGAGATCGTTCTTAGGCGATCCGCGGCCGTGGCAGGAAGCGACGTATTGGATGGTGCGGGCGTATGTCTCGGCCGTATTCACGCCGCTGATTTTGTGGCTGGGGCGCAGGTGGCCGATCGAGCGGCCGCATCTGGTGCCGCGGTCGGCTGGGCACCTGCTGGCGGCGGGAGTGTACGCGGTCGGCGAGGTTGCTGTCGAGGCCGCGATGCTGCTCGGGATGAGCGATCCCGTCTTGACCTCGCAGCACGCGTCCTACGGCCGTGCGGTGGCGACGCTTCTGATCGCCGTCTTTCATGCCAACCTGATTGCGTACGGCGTGATTTTGGGAATCCAGTGGGGGTTTCGCTATTACCGCAAGTACCGGGAGCGCGAGCAGGATGCGATGCGGCTGGAGCTGGATGCCGCTGAGCTGCGGGCGCAAATCGCCGGGGCGCAGTTGAGCGTGCTCAAGACGCAGCTTCAGCCGCATTTCCTGTTCAACACGCTGAACGCGATCATGGTGCTGGTGAGGCAGCAACGCGGGCAGAAAGCGGAGGAAACGCTGGGCCGGTTCAGCGACCTATTGCGCGCGGTGCTGAGCGATATCGACGCCCAGGAGGTACCGCTCGATCGCGAATTGGAATATGTGCGGCTCTACCTTTCGATCGAGGAGGTGAGGTTTTCGGACCGGTTGCAAGTGCAGATTGAGGCGGACCCGGAGGTGCTGCCCGCGACGGTGCCGCATATGGTTTTGCAGCCGCTGGTGGAGAATGCGGTGCGGCATGGGATCGCGAAAAATGCCGGCGCCGGAGTGATTGTGATCCGCGCGGTGCGGGTGGATGGGCAGCTCGAGATTTCGGTGAGCGATAACGGGCCGGGCATACCAGTGGGCGGAATTTTTGGCAGCAGGGGTATTGGGCTGGACAACACGCGCAAGCGGCTGAGGCAGCTTTATGGCGACCGGGCGGTGCTGGTGCTGAGGCCTCGCGGAGGTCGCGGCGGCGCCGTGGCGATGATCTCGATCCCGTTTCGCATGGGCGAGTCGCCATGAAGCGGTTTTCGGTGTTGATCGTGGATGATGAGCCGCTGGCGCGAGCGGGGCTGCGGATGCTGCTCGCGGGCGACGCGCAAGTGGTGGCGATCGGGGAGGCGAAGAATGGCCGCGAGGCGGTGAGTGCGATTCGCGAGCGCCGGCCGGACCTGGTGTTCCTGGATGTGCAGATGCCCGAGATGGACGGGTTCCAAGTGGTGGAGGAAGTGGGCGCGGAACGGATGCCGGCGGTGGTGTTTGTTACCGCGCACGATCAGTATGCGATCCGGGCGTTCGAGATCAATGCGCTGGATTATCTGCTGAAGCCGGTTACCGCCGAGCGGTTTCGCCAATCGCTGGAGCGGGCCAAGACGCGATTGAACGACGCCCAGCCGAGCGGCGGCGACGAATTGGGACGGCGGATGGCGGCGCTGCTGGAGGCGATACCAATCTGTCGTCGTTCGCGAAGCGGCTGGCGGTGCGGTCGGGGGCGAGAACGTTGTTTGTTCCGGTGGACGAGATCGAGTGGATTCAGGCGGCGGAAAATTACGCGGAGCTGCACACGATTGAACGAAAGCCGGGCGCGGGCTGCTATCTGCTCCAGGCCACGATGAATACGCTGGAGGCGTCACTCGATCCGGAAAGGTTCCTGCGGATTCACCGGTCGTTGATCGTGAATACTGGTCGCGTCAAAGAACTTCAGCCGGGTATGTGGTGGTGTTGCGGAGTGGTGTCCGCCTCGAATCCGGGCGGAGTTATCACGAGAAGCTGAAGGCGCTCGGATCGAATCCGTTTTAGGTTGTCGGGTGGGCTGAGCGCGGCCGGATTCTTCGAAAATAAAGCCCGCCCCGAAGGGCGGGCCAAGTTGCCTCTCTCGAAGACGGACCACGTCTGCGGCAGAGCCGCCCTGGCCGCCACGCAGTGGCCTTAGTAGTCCATGTCGGGGCCGTGCGGACCGCCAGGAGCCGCCGCAGGTTTCTTCTCGGGGATCTCGGCGATCATGGCTTCCGTTGTCAGCATCAACGCCGCGATCGACGAGGCGTTCTGCAGAGCCGACCGCGTCACCTTGGTCGGATCGATCACGCCCGACTTCACCAGGTCCTCATACTGCGCCGTGGCAGCATTGAAGCCGAAGTGCGAGTCGTTGGAAGCGCGAATCTTCTCGATTACGATCGCGCCTTCGAATCCGGCGTTGCCGACGATCTGGCGCACCGGCTCTTCCGCCGAGCGCCGCACGATGTCCACGCCGATCTGCTCGTCGCCAGGCACTTTCAAGTTGTCCAAAGCCTTCACAGCGCGCAACAACGCTACGCCGCCGCCCGGAACAATGCCTTCTTCTACCGCCGCACGCGTAGCATGCAGCGCATCCTCGACGCGAGCCTTCTTCTCCTTCATCTCGGTCTCAGTAGCCGCGCCGACCTTGATCACCGCCACGCCGCCGGCCAACTTCGCCAGCCGCTC
>DASQJA010000227.1:0-17085 GCA_035631275.1 Bryobacteraceae bacterium | reverse complement strand
AAGCCATCGAGCAAAGACGCTTCCGGCTGGACCTCGATTACCGGCTGAACGTGATCCAGGTAGTTCTGCCGCCCCTGCGCGAGCGCTCGGAAGACATCATTCCGTTGGCCGAGCACTTCATCCGAAACTACAACACGAAGTTCAAGCGAAATATCAAGGGGCTTTCTCAGTCGGCGGCTCTGTCGCTGCTGGCGCACGATTGGCCGGGCAACGTCCGCGAGCTGCGTAATGTCATCGAGCGCGCGATGGTGCTCGAAGAAGCGGACTGGATTCAGGCGTCGAATATGCAGATCGCTTCCGATGGAGCCAAGCCTCCGATCGTGCTGGCTGAACAGGCCGCCGCGGTTGAGGCCGGCACCACGGGATCGCCGATTTCCGCGTCCAACGCGCCGTTCGAGGTCAGCCTGGAGGAAGCCGAGAAAAACCTGGTGCGCAAGGCGCTAGAGCGCGCGGGCGGCAATCAAACCCGCGCGGCGGTGCTGCTGGGTGTGACGCGCGATACGCTGCGTTACAAGATGAAGAAGTTCAACCTGCGCTGAGCAACCGGTCGCGCGCTTCAGTGAGTTAGATCGTAGACCACGTAATTCACCCCGATGCGGATCCCAAGCGCCGAATATTTCTCCGGATATTCGGGATCGTCGGCCCACTCCCAGGAATCGCCTACATCGGAGTTGAAATCCATCACCACCATGAGTCGGTGTTTGTCGTCGTAGATTCCGCGCCAGTAGGCCGTTTCGCCGCCGGCATTGCGATAGGTGGTGCCGCGCCGGATCGCCCATTGACCCGGGACCTGGTAGCGGTCGTCGAGATCGTAGACGGAGTGAAAGACCGAGTCGGCATTGTCGATATCGACGATGGGCCGGTCCGGGAAAACGGCGCGCATGCTCTCGATGAAGCGGTCCCACTCCTCGTAGCCCCAAAAGTCGTCGAGCATGAGGAAGCCGCCGCGTAGAAGGTAGTCGCGCAGCTTTTTCGCCTGGGCCTCGGTAAGCTTCCAATCGCCCATTTCGCCGGCCGCGAGCCAGGGCCAGTAGTAGACATCGTCGCCGTCGTCTAGATTGACGGGCTGCTCGACCGAGCGCACGTTTAATCGCGTCAGACGGCGCAGCGCCATCGCAAAGTGCCGGTCGGCTCTCGGATAATCCTGCGACCAACTCGTTCCTCCCTGAAGCCAGTTGTAATTTCCCCAGCCGAAGTAACGGCCGAAGCGAGCGTGGGGATGCTGCGGATACATCAGCCGGGCAAAAATCCACTCGGATTTGTCTTGCCAGTCGGGAGGGAGTTGGACGTCATCGTATGGCTCCATGCTGCGGAGCACGCGAAATTCACGCTGGAATCCGAACAGCGCGGTGACAACGGCGATTGCGGCGCACAGCAACGCTGGTTTAAGGAATCGGGGCTTCCTGCGAAATAACCCGCCAAGGTACGTCGTCATTGGCGCGACACCAGTGTATCAGAGAAGGCTCAGAAGGCCGTTCGTTCGCGAGTTACTTCACCTGAATCGAGTACGGCATCAGCTTCAAGAAGCCGCCGCGCATCAGAGCACTAATCGGAACTTGGCCGATGATCTTCTTGATTCGCAGCTCGACGTCACTCAAATCTTCCGAGCGGGAGACCAGGACATCGAAGACACTACGCTTGCCAGGGAATGGCACTAACGTGACTCGCTCGCCGGCGCCGATGTGGGCTTTTTGCTTGACGAGCTCCAGGGCGCGATCGAGGCCGCCCAGTTCGTCAACGAGGCCGTTCTGCTTTGCCTGTGTGCCAGTCCAGACACGGCCTTGAGCCAGCGGCTCGATCTGATCGAAAGAGCTTTTGCGGCCCTGGGCGACGCGGGTGACGAAGACTTTGTAGAAGTCGTCCACTTCGCTAGTCAGCTTGCGGCGGGCATCATCGTCGAGAGGGACGTATTCGGAGTCGAGTTCCGCGTAGCGGCCGCGCGAGAGCTGCTGTTTGCCGACGCCGAGTTTGTCGTAGAGACCGTGAAGGTTGGGGCGCACGAATAGCACGCCGATGGAGCCGGTCAGGGTGTTGGGATAAGCCACGATGGGATCGCCGGTGACGGAGACGTAGTAGCCGCCGGACGCGGCGAGGTCGCTCATAGAGATCACGGTCGGCTTTTTCTTGCTGAGATTCTTCGCTTCGTGGAGGATCTCATCCGACGCGATGCCGTCGCCGCCAGGGGAATCGATGCGGAGGATCACGCCTTTGATAGAGGAATCGTTTTCGACTTGACGGAGCAATTTGACGAAGCCGGTGGACGTGAAATCGCGGTCATTGGCGGACTCATTGCCGGTGCCAGAGATGATTTCGCCCTGGCCAATGACGAGAGCGATGCGGTTCGGCGCTGCGGATCCGGACCGCGGCGCTTTCAGATAGGTCTTGGCGGTGACGCGCCCGAGGTTAGAGTTGTTGGCACGGTTCTTCAGATTTTCGATGGCCTGGTCTTCATAGCCGAGCTGATCGACGAGGCCTCTGGTCAAAGCCTCGCCCGCGACGAATGGACCTTGATCGACCACGGCTCGGATCTCATCGGACTGCTTCCTGCGGCCTTGGGCAACGACGTCGATCAGGTTGCCATAATATTGCTCCAGTACGCCGTTCAAGACTTCGCGGGTTTCGGGCGACATGTCGGTGCGCGTGAACATGTCGCCAGCGTCTTTGTATTTTCCGGCGTGAATGACATCCATGTGGACGCCGATCTTGTCGAGACCGCTTTTTAGGAAGATCGACTCGACGCGCATGCCTTTCAGGTCGAGCCCGTCTTCGGGTCCGAGGAAGATGCGATCGGTGGCCGACGCGAGATAGTATTCGCGAGCGGTGGGGCTGCGCAGGAAAGTGACGATGGGCTTGCCGGATTTTTTGAACTGGGCGACCTCCTGTTGAACCTCCTGGAGTTTGGCGAATCCGGTGCTCAGGCCGCGTGGCTCGAGCACGATGCCTTTGATGCGCGAGTCGGATGCGGCACGGTGGAAGATCTCCCAAACGTCGTGGATGGCGAGCGGATTTTGCGCTTCGAAGAATGGGAGCGGAATTTCGGGCGGGGCGTTTTCAGGGAGATCGCCATCGAGCTTGAGGACGAGCATGGCCGAGTCGGGCACGCTAGCTGGGCGAGTTGCGCCGAAGGAGCCGGCTAGCGATCCGGCGAGGCGGACCGCAGCAAAGACGAGGATAAAGAGAACTAAGCCGGAGAATAAGACGCCGACGACTAAGCCGATGAAGAAGTTTTTCATGTTGATCCTAGACTCGCGCCTCGATTTTGCCCCTCGCTCGTCTAGATACGATTTTACAATCTCGTGTAAATGGACTCGCGTTGTAGCTTTAGGCAGGGTGTAGGCATGAGTGCCTACACGGCACGCAGGAGTGCGTGCGCCACGTAGCAACAGACACAAACAACAAACAGCGTATATCCTAGGCAGTGGAGATTATGGGAACTCAAGCAGCAGGAACGCACGCGATCGATACCGTACTCAAGGAACAGAGGGTCTTCGAACCTTCGGAAGAATTCCGATCCAAGGCGCACATTCGGAGCCTGGCCGAGTACGAGCGGCTTTATAAGGAAGCAGAACTGGATCCGGATGGATTCTGGGCCGGCATCGCGCGGGAGCTGCATTGGTTCAAGCCGTGGGATCGCGTGCTCGAATGGAACCTGCCGTTCGCGCAGTGGTTCATCGGCGGGCAGTTGAACCTGTCTTATAACTGCCTGGATCGGCATGTCGCAACGTGGCGCAAGAACAAAGCAGCGTTGCTGTGGGAGGGTGAACCGGGCGATGCACGAGCGCTGACTTATCAGCAATTGCTGTACGAAGTTTCGAAGTGCGCGAATGTTCTGAAGTCGCTCGGCGTGAAGAAGGGCGATCGCGTGGCCATATATATGGGGATGGTTCCGGAGCTGGCCATTGCGCTGCTGGCTTGCGCGCGGATCGGCGCTCCGCACACAGTGATCTTCGGCGGGTTTTCGGCGCAGGCGTTGATCGATCGCATCAACGATTGCGGGGCGTCGGCGGTGATCACGCAGGACGCGGGGTACCGTCGCGGGTCGGAAGTGAAGCTGAAGGACGCGGTGGATCAGGCCCTGCCGCAATGTCCGACGATTCAGAACGTTCTGGTGTACAAACGCACAGGGTGCGAAGTGAAAATGGAGCCTGGCCGCGACCACTGGTGGCACGAGCTGATGGCGACGGCGTCCGCTGAGTGTCCGGCCGAGCCGGTGGATTCCGAGCATCCTTTGTATTTGCTGTACACGTCGGGGACGACGGGGAAGCCAAAGGGAATTTTGCACACCACCGGCGGGTATTCGGTGGGGACTTACATTACGAGCAAATGGGTTTTCGATCTTCGGGATGAAGATACATTTTGGTGCACGGCGGACATTGGATGGGTGACCGGACACAGCTACGTTGTTTACGGGCCGCTGCAGAATGGCGCGACCACGTTGATGTACGAAGGCGCGCCGACGTGGCCGGAGCCGGACCGGTTTTGGAAGATCGTCGAGAAGTATCAAGTGAACATACTGTACACTGCGCCAACGGCGATTCGAGCGTTCATGCGGCTGGGAGAGCAGTGGCCGCGCAAGCACGAGATGAAGAGCCTGAGGCTCTTAGGCAGCGTCGGCGAGCCCATCAATCCGGAAGCGTGGATGTGGTATCGGGAAGTGATCGGTCGCGGGCGCTGTCCGATTGTGGATACGTGGTGGCAAACGGAAACGGGCGCGGCGATGATCAGCCCGATCCCTGGCGCGATCGCGACCAAGCCGGGATCGGCGACGAAGCCGCTGCCGGGAATTAGCGTGGACGTGGTGAATCGCGAGGGGCAGCCGGTTCCGAATGGGGCGGGCGGTTTTTTGGTCATCAAGCGGCCATGGCCGTCGATGCTCCGGACGATCTACGGCGATCCCGAGCGGTTCAAGCAGCAGTATTGGTCGCAGATTCCGGGCGCGTACTTTGCAGGCGACGGGGCGCGTATCGATGACAACGGCTACATCTGGCTGATGGGGCGTGTGGACGATGTGCTGAACGTGGCCGGGCATCGGCTGAGTACGATGGAGATCGAATCGGCGCTGGTAGCGAATCCGGCGGTGGCGGAGGCGGCGGTAGTCGGGAGGCCGGACGAGATCAAGGGGCAGGCTGTGGCGGCGTTCGTGACGCTGAAGGCTGGGCAGACGGCGGGCGAGGAGCTGAAGGCTCAACTGCGGCAGTGGGTGGCGCGTGAGATTGGGCCGATTGCGAAGCCGGATGACATACGGTTCACGGATGCGCTGCCGAAGACGCGGAGCGGGAAGATCATGCGGAGATTGTTGCGGGAGATTGCGGGGGGTGGTGAGGTGAAGGGGGATACAACGACGCTGGAGGATTTTTCGGTGTTGGCGAAGTTGTCGAGTGAGGAAGAGTAAACCTCTTCACGGTGTCCCATGAGTGGGACACGGTACGCAGCAGTGCGTGCGCCACGGCTGAGCGTGAACAGTCAAACACTAGCATTAACAGTACACACGAGCATTAACAGTACACACGAGCACTAACTGGGGGGCATGGTGAGGGTTTCGGATTCTGTTAGATAAGCCTCGAGGTCAGCTAAGCCTTGGGGGGAGCCGATTTCGTAGAAGCGCTGGTCGACTTCGAAGCCGGCAAGCTGGCCGCGGACGCTGAGCTCGTGGAAGAGCGCGCTGAGGTCGAAGACTTCGGCGGTGATGTCGTCGAGCAAGTCGCGGTGCAGGGCGGAGAGGCCGTAGTCGATGTATTGCATGGCGCGGTCGCCGCGCTTGTCGTAGAGCGTGACGCGGCCGTTCTGGTAGATGGCGTTGCTGCGATCCCAGCGGCCTTGGTTTTTGAGCACGGTCATAAGGGCAGGAGGGCCGCTTGCGCGGAAGGCTTCCCAAACCGGCATGAACTGGACAGGCAGGAAGGAATCGCCGTAGATGACGAAGAAGGATTCGGCGAGCGCGCCGTATTCGCGCGCGAGTTTCAGTGCGCCGCCTGTGCCGCGCAGTTTGTCGCCTTCGTCGACGTAGCGGATGGATTTGATGGGCGAAGGCTCGGAGGCCCAGTAATCGCGAATCATCTGGCCGCGATGTCCAATGGAGTAGACAACCTCGGTGATGCCTTGCGCGGCGAGCCAATTGAGCTGGTGCCAGGCGAAGGTTCGGCCGCAGACCGGGAGCAGAGTTTTCGGGCAGGTCTCGGTGAGCGGGCGCATGCGCGTACCGAGCCCGCCGGCTAGAATCACGCACTGCATATTAGTCTCGGGCCACCAGCTTCGAGCCTTCGTGATCGAAAGCGAAGCGGACTTCGCGCAGACCTTCCTTGGCCATGGCTTTGCGGAGCGCGTCGCGATCGTCGGCGTAGAAGAGCAGGAATCCGCCGCCGCCCGCGCCGACCAACTTACCGCCGATGGCGCCGTTCTCTCGGCCGATTTCATACCAGCGATTGATGCCATCGTTGGAAGTGCCGGGCGAGCGCTGCTTTTTGCGCAACCAGTGCTCGTGCATCAGCTCGCCGAAGCGGCGCGTGTCACCTTTTTCGAGCGCGAGCTTGATGCATTGGCCGAGCTGCTTGATGAAATGCAGGTTGTCGAGCATCGCGGCGTCACCGATCTCGGAGCGGACCTTTTGATCGTCGAGCACGGCCGATGCGTTGCGCGAGTAGCCGGTGAAGAACATCAGGAGATGCTCTTCGAGATCGTAGAGGGTGCTGTTCGAGATGTTGAGCGGGTTGACCTCGACCTGACCGTCCTCGTGGAAGTCGAAGCAAGCCAGGCCACCGTACGCTGCGATGTATTGATCCTGTTTGCCGACGGGTTGCTGGAGCGTTTCGATTTCGATTTTGCAGGCTTCTTCGGCGACGATGCCCGGGTCGACGTACTTGCGCTTGAGGGCGTGGACGGCGCGGAGGAGTCCGACGGTGAATGCGCCGGATGAGCCGAGGCCGGTGCCGGCGGGGATGTCGGCCATGCTGACGATTTCGATGGGCGCGGGTACTCCGTGCAGGCGCAAGGCTTCGCGAATGAGCGCGTGGCGGATTTCGTCGATGGAGACGGCGTGCTCGAGCGAGGAATATTTCAGGAAATATCCGCCGCTGAAGGTTTCATTGACGCCGACGTAAATGTGTTTGTTGATGGCGGCAGCGATGACGAAGCCGCCGAAGCGGGAGTAATAAGACGGCAGGTCGGTACCGCCGCCCCCGATGGAGATGCGGAGTGGTGTGCGGGAGATGATCATGCGGACACGGTACGAGCTATTAGGGTGATCGGCGGAGCGAGGCATTGGCTGTAGGAGGCGTTGTGAGCGCGGGGTCGGGGGCGTTGAGGTAGCCGGTTGTGGGAGTTGGATCGTCGAGCGATGCGCTGGGTTCGTTTTTGCAAATTTCATTTTTCGTCGCCGCTGGAGGTCGCAGGCGGTTTGTTGCGATTGCGCTGGAGCTGGAGGAGAATGCGGAGGGCGCGCGAGTAGGCTCGGGCGTAGCGGGATTCCATGCGATGGACAACGTTGAGGGAGCCGCGGTTGGCGAGGCGTTCGAACGCTTCGGTCGAACGCCTGGTCGGGCGTGAGCGGGTCGTTGGAGTATTCCTCGACGTGGTCGATGGCTTCGGCGAAGAGCTGGGTTTCGATGCGGGCGATGCGGTCGAGGCGCCATTTGGCGGCAACCATCTCGTGGACGAGGTCGAGTTCGACGGCTCCGATGGGCGGAGGTGATTGAGATAGCTGTTGAGGAGCCCGTCGAAGTCGGCTGGGTCTTCCCAGGGGAGGACGAGCGTATGGGAGGTGAGTCCGTGTTTGAGAGCGTTTTGGAGGGAGCGGGCGCGGCCGGAATCAGTGATGGGGGCCGCGGGATTTGGCGCCGTTGAGGCGGGAGGTTTGGGATTTGGATGGCAGGTCCGGGGGCGAGGGTAACGGAGAGCGGATTTCGAATGCCGGTTGGCGACGGGGAAATGGCTCCCAGGCTAGGAGATCGAGCCGCAAAGGTTCTGTGATTAGCAGATCGACAGGAGTGTAAACAGGCGCCGTTTGCCGTGTTTATGTCCCTCCTTTCTTGCGACCTTGAACGAAAAAAGCGCTCTGTGCGGGCGTTCGTATCGCATCCTAAAGTGCTCCTCATTGAACTGCTTAAGTACCGATGACAACTGAGAAATCACCAGAACTGCGTCGTCATATTGAGGCAGTTGCTCGTCGTCGAGCAACGTGAGAGACTTGCCTCCCGCCTCGTCCCTAAAGTGCTGAAGGAGGTCACCGAGTACGCGGTTTATCAGACCCACTTTGCTCTTGCTCAACGTGCCGTCGGGTTTCCTTTTGCGAGATCCTTTAGTTCCTGCCGCAGAACGAATAAGTTTGGAGCGCTTTCGTTGTAGGCGGCCACCTTCTCCGGAGTAGTTGGGCTGTTCTCTCTCATTTTTCACTCCGACTTTCATTTCTGAAGCTTCGCTGGCGGGGACCCGTCCTAATGCGATCAAGGCTTTGGGTATTGAAGTACCAGTGCCCAAAGTCCGCTCTGATATGGTCCGACCGGAACCGCTCTGCGGCCTGTAGGTACAAAGCGATCATGAATATGACGTCGCTGTTCGAAGGCAGCTCGTCAGTATTGAATTCTCGAAATCAACCGATGGGCGATAGGCGCTCCCGCGAAACTTGCTAGCTTCTCGTACAACGGCATTCACGAACTTCAGTTTGAACTTTGTTAACGGCGTCGGCGCTAGAGACTTCTTCGACAGCGCTGATAATTCCTCATGAACACCAGTAAGTTGTCCAATGAGTCGCTCTAAGGTGTCGACTTGGTCTACCGACACTTTTTTTACGAGGGACATGGTCTATGGAATTCGACATATTTTTTATTCACCACGTCTATGCGTAATCGCTGCTTACTTGAACACCTCAACCATCTGAGCGACGTCGATGTCGCTCAATGCGATGATGCACCGGCGCTTTCCGGACCACAGATCAATTGTGTTCTTCGTCATCGCACTCGGCAGCTCGTGCCGTGTTAGTAGGACACCAAAGTTGCCGAACGAATCGCCTAGGTATCGATTGAGTTGGTTTATCTACTCGTGCTCATCAATGAGAGGCGCGCTCGATATCGGATGAACGGTTCGGCCGCCGACCGCATAGTCTAATGAGAGCGTCTGCTGTGGAGCGGCGCGGCGCGAAGTAAAAAAGAAAGGACGGAACGGAATGTACGATCAGAGCAACCGGGCGGCACTTGATCGCCATTGGGCGCCTCGGTCCGGCCGACCTGGAAGTGGAGCACGAGATCTATGCCGACAACGTTATCTGCGAGTACCCATCGGGCGAGAAGATTCACGGTCGCCGCAACCTCCAGGCATTGCGCGGACACCACCCAGGAAAACCGAGCGACTGCGCAGTGCCCGCTGCGATTGCTCCGAGACATGCGGCATAAAATGGCGAATCAGTCCCTTCCCATGTTTCGTTGCGAAAGTTGATCCACGGCCATGCGCCTTTGTTGGTGCCGGAAGTTTGCTAAATGGCCACATCGCTGTCTAAGGCCGCCCGAGCCTCCGCGCTGAGATGTTTCGCGGGCGCGTCCAAACTCGTCAGGACCACAGCATTCGCGACCGATTCCGTGCCGCGCGACTCACGATCCTGGCCCGGCGTAGTAGGGCCCGGCATTGTTCCATAACCGTACGCGCTTGGCAACATTCTCGCAGAGTTCGCGCTCCTCCTTGGAGGGGCTTTGTTCACGCAGCACGGCCCTGAGGGTAGGCCTGGCTAACGCATAAGGAATCGTGATGTGACAAGAGACACAGAATGTCCGCTGATCGCGGGCGGCCTGCGGCCACGACGCCCACCAGCCTTCTCTTTGATCGAGAAAGCGCGCCGCCGCGGCAGGATTCCATGTGTGGACTGCAAATCGGCGGCCGAGAGACAGGCCGCGACGAGAAATCCAATGAGTGCGAACCATTTCATCTCCAACCGCCTAGCTTAGCGAAGGTTCGGGCGCGCTTCGGAAGCTTCGCCGGCTGGGAGAACACTCACGGCCGCCCCGCTGAGATCGCGCTCCTTCTGGGCCAACTGGTATCCGAGCCAATTGCGATAAATCTGCGTGGATATCGACCGCCAGGTTGCTTGCACTTTGGTGGACAACAGTGCGGTCGGAAAATGCACTAACGAATTTTCGCAGCGCTCCGAAACGATACGCTCCCGGACAGCCGCGAGAAGATCCTCAGTCTCACGATCGAAGTAGCCTTTGGGCAAGCCCGGATAGTCGTCTCTCTCGCCCTTGACGAAGCGGCCGATGTCTCTGCGATACTCGAGCAGCAACGTATCGGATTGGTACTCTGGGTGTCCCTGGAAAAACAGGAACAGGCTACGTCGCTGCCGGATGAACGCATCTACGCCTCCGTCAGCTGATCGAGTGAGCGCTGTATACCCGCGCTCAGCGAGCTGTTCTGCGGGAATATCGTTCCAGCGGGAGTGAGGCACATGGGGCGGCGACTGAATGCCGGCCAGCAATTCGTGCGCGCTGGTAAGCTGGCATTCGAACACGCCGAATCGCTTCTCCACAAACCGCCGACGCAAGATTCCGTCGAGATATTGGACCGCAGCATGCGCGGCCAGGCACGACCACACCGTGGAACGCGTGTTCGCCTCTGCCCACTCGATGACCCGCGTCAGGCTGTGCCAATACGGCTCATCGCGCAGTTCGGCTGCGCGCGGCTCGGTGCCGGTGACGATCAAGCCGTCGAGATGGCTGGCGAACAAAGTTTCCGCATCGAGATAAGAACGGCTGATGTGGTGCTGTCCTTCTTCTCCGCGCGGGACCGCAGGCAGCGCGTATAAGTAGAGATTTACCTCGACATCTGGCGAAGCGGCGTCGAGCAGCGTTGTGAACTGGCGCTCGGTAGCCTTGAGCGCCGCATCCGGCATGTTGTTGATCAAGCCGATATTCAGTGCTCTCGAGAAACCAGAGGACTCTGGCCCCGGCCGGCCTTCCATCAACCGCACTGGCATTAGCGCTCCTCTGCGGCGTTCACCGGCACGTGATTCGATTCATGCCCGGCGAAGTGTATGGCACTCAGTGCCTGATCCAGGTCCGCGATGATATCGTCAACATGCTCGATACCTACGCTGATCCGGATTGCCTCCGGGAGCACCCCGGCTTTACGCTGTTCTTCCGCCGACATCTGGCGGTGCGTGGTGGACGCTGGATGACACGCGAGCGTCTTGGCATCGCCAAGATTCACCAACCTCTTCACAAGCTGGAGCGCGTCGTAGAATTGCTTCGCCGCTTCGAACCCGCCCTTGACGCCGAATGTCAGAAGCGAGCAGGCCGATTCTCCGAAATACTTCTGTGCGAGCGAATAGTACGGGTTGTCGGGAAAACCGGCATAGCTGACCCAGGCCACGCGGGCGTCATGCTTGAGGAAGGTCGCGATTGCGCGGCCGTTCGCCACATGGCGCTCGATTCGCAGGGGCAGTGTCTCGATTCCTTGCAGCAGCAGGAACGCGCTTAGCGCCGGAAGAACGGCACCCATGGCTCGCTGGTACACGCTACGAAGCCGCGCGGCGTAGGCCGCGTCACCGTAACGCTCGGTGTAAACCAAGCCGTGATACGAAGCATCCGGCTGGCTGAACATCGGGTACCGGTCCGCATGATCTTTCCAGGGAAATTTCCCGCTATCGACGATGACGCCGCCGAGCGTCGTGCCGTGCCCACCCATGAACTTCGTCAGCGAATGCACCACGACGTCAGCGCCGTACTCAATAGGACGCAGCAGGATCGGCGAAGGAACGGTGTTGTCGACAATCAACGGCACGCCGTGCTTGTGCGCGACCCGCGCCATTGGCTCGAGATCGCAGATGTTGCCGGCGGGATTGCCGACCGTCTCGCAAAACACAGCGCGCGTCTGCGAATCGATCAGTTTTTCGACATCACTAGGCCGGTCCGACTCAGCAAAACGAACGCTTACACCCTGGCTCGGCAGGATGTGCGCAAACAGCGTGTGTGTTGTTCCATAGAGCTGGGGTATCGAGACAATATTGGTCCCGAGCGATGTCACGTTCAGCGTGGCGTAGTAAGTCGCAGCCTGGCCGGTGCTGACACACAACGCTTCCAGACCGCCTTCGAGCACCGCCACGCGCCGCTCCAGCACTGCGACAGTCGGATTGCTGATCCGGCTGTAGCGGAAACCCTCTACTTCAAGATTGAATAGCGCAGCACCGTGATCGGCGCTGTCGAATTCGTACGCGACCGTCTGATAAATCGGGACTGCGGCCGACTTCGTCGCAGGATCGCATTCATAACCGCCGTGAATGGCGATGGTTTCCGGCTTCATCGCTCTGGGACGATTATTGTTCATGACGCCAGCCGATCGAGGGCGGCAACCACTTCTTCGACGTCGCGCTCCGTCGTGCGGAAGCTGGTGACGCAAGCGCGCAACGCGTGCACCCCGTTTGACAGCTTAACGGTTGACATCCAGGCGATATTCCTCTCGAGGACGGCCGCAAGAAACTTCGTCACGTCGATCCCGTTTCGCGTGAAACACACTAACGGCAGCGGCGTGGAGTTGACGATCTTCCAACCCGAGCACCCCAACAAAGCGCGCAGCATATTTCCCATGCGAGTCTGATGCTCGATCATCTCGATATAGCCGGATTCGCCATAAGTCGCGAGCGCCATAAACAACTTCAACCCGATAAATCGGCGGGACCACTGCATTGTTGTAGTGTAAGGATCCACAGCCCCTTCAGTCTTACCCGGCATCACGACTGTATCCACTCGATAGGCCTGCGCGGCCGCTTCCGGATGACGGCAGAACGACATGCCTGCGCCCATCGGTACCGAGAGCCACTTGTGCGCGTCGCAGGTGATTGAGTCGGCCAACTCGATTCCCGCCAGGTAAGGCTTCAGCGCCGGCGAGATCACGGCAGATCCGCCCCAGGCCGCGTCGACATGGAACCAGAGATTCTCGCGCTGGCAGAAGGCGGCAAGTTCGGCTAGCGGATCAATGGCGCCCGCGGCAGTCGTGCCTGCGGTCCCAACCACCATGAACGGCGCGAACCCGTTCTTGCGATCCTCGGCGATTCGCCGCGCCAGATGCTCGAGGTCGATCTTTAGATCGGCGCCGGTCGCGATCACGCGTATCGCGTTCCGTCCGAGCCCCATGATATGCGCGATTTTGTTGAACGAGTTGTGCGTCTCGGCCGTGAGATAAATCGTCGGCGAAGCAGACAGGCCGCGCAATCCGCAGTCGCCGTAATCGGGGAACGTCTTGGTCAAAGCGACGATGGTGGCTGAGAGATTGGCCTCCGCGCCCCCGCTAGTGAATGTCGCAAAGGTCTCCGGCGGTAGACCGAATTTCGCGGTGAGCCACGCCAGCGCGTGCCGCTCCATTTCGTTCGCCGCAGGCGAGGTGCTCCAGGTGGCGAGCTGCGGATTGTACATCGCGGCGAGAAGATCGCCGACAATCGACGCCAGCGTCACACTGGGATTGAACAACCCGAAATAGCGCGGATGCGTAACTTGAACCTGCCAGGCGCGCATCATGCGCTCGACGTCGGCCACGACATCCTCGAGCGGGAGCGGCCGAGTAAAATCGAACCGCGCAGCCAGGTGCGCGCGAATCTCTTCCAGCCTGACCTTTGGAAGAATCGGTCCGTCCGCGATCCCCGATTCGAGCGCCAGCGCGCACTCGCGAAGCTGGTTCAGAGCGAGTTCTCCCAGGCTCGGCGCGAAACCGGAAACTCCAACACCAGAGTGTTTCGCCGCACTCATATTCGAACCTCGCCAGCCTGGATTCGATCGAAGAGGGAACGGTCCAGACGCACATAAGCGCTTTGATCTGCTTGATTGAAGTACAACACATCCGGGGTGTCCGACGGGTTGAAGCCTTGTCTGGCGAGTCCATTCTTGGTTTGCTTAAACGTGCCGGTGGTCTCGATTTCGCTTTGAATTCGGAGGAACAGCGGTCGCGCGTAGGAGGGCAGGCATGACACAAGATGGTCGCCAAAAGCGGCGATATCGAAGTTTTCGCGAACCACTAGCGCGGCCATTGCCGCGCGGCCATCCGCGCCCGCAATCTCGACTCCATAGACGTTCGCCTGTTCCACGCCCGGAAAGGTACAGATCGCCTCTTCCACTTCAAGCGTTGCAACGTTCTCACCCTTCCAACGAAACGTGTCTCCAATACGGTCGACAAAATAAAAATATCCGGCCTCGTCTCTGCGCATTAGATCGCCGGTGCGCACCCAGGAGTCTCCAGGCGAGAAGACGTCGCGCACAATTCGCTTTTCCGAAGCTTCCTGGTTCGTATAGCCCTCGAAGCGGCCGCCAGGATTGGATGAATCGTCCGTCATTCGGACGATCGCTTCGCCCGCCTCATCGACGCCGCAGCGCACGCAGAATCCGTTCCCATCCCGGGCCGGAGCTCCGGTTTCGTGATCGAACCTCACCAGAGTCGGCGCGTAACGATGCGCCAGGTAGCCAGGCACGCGCCCGATGGCCCCGCATTTTCCTTCCACGTTGAACAGCGAGAGGCCGCCTTCGGTGGCCGCATAAAATTCGAAAATTCGCGGAATCCGGAAACGGCTTTGAAACTTTTCCCAAACATCCGGCCGGAGACCGTTGCCGCACGCCATGCGAACGCGATGCAGCGTGTCGAACTCGCTAGCCGAGGTATTCACAAGATACCGGCACAACTCGCCGATGTACTGGATCAGCGTGCAATCCCAGCGCACAACGTCGCTCCAGAACCGGCTTGCCGAGAATTTTTCAGCAATGACCAGCGATCCGCCGGCTGCAAGAATCGCGCCCGGCGCGAGCACGCCACCAACGCTGTGATACATGGGCAGGCAATTGTAGAGCCGGTCGGAAGCTTCCAGGTCCAGCATGCCTTGAAACCAGCCGCCCCATTGCATCACTCGCGCATGGCTCACCTTTGCGGCTTTGGGCAGGCCCGTGGTTCCCGAGGTGTAGATGTAAAGCGCGCGGTCTTCGATTGACACTGGCCGCCGCTCGCTGGAACTGAGTTCTTGGGTGGAATAGCTTGCCGCACCCGCGGTGTGAATTCGATTGGGCCAAAAATCAGGCACTGCCGCGGCGATCGTCTCCCCAAAGGCAGAGTCCGCGATGATATGCCTCGGTTCCACGACTCGGACGCAATGCGCCAGCGCCTGCCCAGTCAGGTTCGTGTTCAACAGCGCCACGACGCCGCCCACCTTGGTGACTCCGAGCCATACCACTAGAAACTCTGGCCGGTTCGGCATCATCAGACACACTACATCGCCTTTTGCGATGCGGTGCTCGAGCGCCCACCGCGCGTACTGGTTCGATCGCCCGGAAAGATCCTGGTAGCTGAGCTGTTCGGATTCCGAAAGAAGCGCCGTTGCATCGCCAAATTGCGCTGCGAGTTCGTCGATCAAAACCGGAAACACCCGCTCCCGTTGCCGCGCTATCAGCGCCGTCTTCTCGAGCGCCCGCAACCAGGCTTTCGCGGCGGAATTGCTGCCGGTCACCTTGGTTGCGGTGTTCATGCCGTGCTGCCCGCATCCACGGTGATCACGGTACCGGTGATGTTCTTGGACTTTTCGCTGAGTAGGAATTCTACAGCTTCGGCTACGTCCTCAACGCAAGCCAGACGCTGGAGCGCGCTGCGGTGCGCAATTTTTTCGCGCTGCTCCGCAGTAAGTCCTTCCGTCATGTCAGTGTCGATGAATCCCGGCGCAACCGCATTCACGTTCACGTGCATTTTCCCTACTTCTCGCGCCAGCGATCGCGTAAACCCGACCAGCGACGCCTTGGTCGCGCCGTAGGCCGCCAATCCGCTATAGCCTGTAAAACCGACGACCGACGCCATGTTGACGATGCGACCTCCGCCATCGGCCATCATGGCGCGAACGACGTATTTCGTCAGTACCAGCGGCGCGACCGTGTTCACGCGCACGAGCTGCTCGATCTCGGCGTTCGGCATCATCGCCAGCACGCCTTCGAAGCTGATGCCGGCGTTGTTCACCAACCCGTAAATCGGGCCGAAATCCTTCCGCAGCGTCTTGACAAAGTCCGCCAATCCGTCGATCTCAGCCAGGTCGCGCGCCACAAAATGCAGCGATCGCGGATGGTTTTCTTCCGCTCGCTCGATCGCTGCGTTGAGCTCCGGACTTTCTTTGCGCGCAATCGCGATCGCGCGGTATCCTGATGCAGCCAACTTCGTCGCGATCCCCAGCCCTAATCCGCGGCTGCCGCCAGTGACTACTACGTTGCGCATGGCGTTCGCTTGATTTTGCCGGTCTCGGCGACATTCAGGGCCGCAACAAACTTGATGGCCGCGGGGACTTTGTGGGAAGGCAGCTCCTTGCGGCAAAGCTGATGGATCTCGTTTTTCAGCTCGTCGCGCTTGGCCTTGGATGATCCGGTTCCCGGCTCAAGCACGACATCCGCTGCGACAATCGCGCCCATGATGGGATTTTTCCGCGTGTAGACCAGCGACATCCTTACCTTGGGATGGCGGTTGATCACCGCTTCCACTTCCTCGGGATGCACTTTCATTCCCCCGATGTTGATCACGCCATCGCGGCGCCCGGCGAAATAATAACGGCCGCCGCGCAACTCGACCATATCACACGTGTCGACGAACCCGTCTCCGTCCGCTAGCTTTTCGTTTCCCAGGTACCGGGCCGCTATCCTCGGCGAGCGGATGCGAAGCGATCCGTTTTCCACCTTCATCTCGATTTCGCCCCTGCCGCCAATCAGGCTGGCGGGAAATCCCTCCAAACGATCGTTAACCTCGAACGCGAGGCCGGCTTCGGTTGAGGCGAAGGCGTGCTCCACGCGAGCCTGCGAATAGGCCGATTGCAGATTGTTCAAAATCGCCTGATCGGCAATTTCGCCCGAAAGCCGGACGTATTCGGGAGAAACCGCGTGCGCGGACTGGCTCATCAGCGCACGGCGCCAATGCGAAGGCGTACCAGATATGTGCGTGACGCCGCTAGCGCCCGCCCGAACCAGAAACTCGGCGGTCGATTCGCGCGCGTCGGATAGGACCAGCGACGCGCCGGTCAGAATCGAGCGCAGAAAAATCTGCAGTCCGCCATAGCGCCGGATATCGTAGAACGTGCTCCAGACCACCTTGCTGGCGCGAGTGTTC
>DASQJA010000226.1:0-3979 GCA_035631275.1 Bryobacteraceae bacterium | reverse complement strand
CGACACAGCCTCGCGCCTCGAAGAATCTTACCGGCGTTTCGTCTTGCGCGATCATCTCGCGTTCGTGCTGCGCGCCGTGGAAGATGCAGGCGAGGACGGCGTCATTCTGGACGTCGGCTGCGGAGGCGGTCTCCTGCTCGGCATGCTGCAAGAACACGGTCTGCGCGTCGCCGGCCTCGATAACTCCAAGGCCGCGGCTTCGGCCGCAAGGATCAACAACCGTGTCGGCGTCGTGTGCGGCGATCTTTCGTGTGCGCCTCTTCGCGCCGGCGGCTTTTCGGTAGTCACGATGTTCCACGTGGTCGAGCATCTCCCCGATGCGGCTTCCTACTTGAGCGCTGCCCGTGAATTGCTCGCTCCGGATGGGCGCTTGGTAGTGCAGGTGCCGAACGCATCGTCATGGCAATTTCTCCTGCTCGGGTCGCATTGGAACGGCATCGACGTCCCGCGTCATCTCGTCGACTATCGTGAGAGCGATCTCCGAGGCTTGCTCGAACGCTGCGGCTTCGAAGTCGTGCGGCGGAAGAATTTTTCGCTGCGCGATAATCCCGCCGGCCTCGCTTCTAGTGTCGCGCCCGAATTGGATCCCATGGCGCGCCGCGTCCGGAAGATCCACGAATCCGGCGCCGCTAGGCTCGCGAAAGATCTCGTCTACTTCGCCCTGGTGATCGCCGCGCTGCCCTTCACCGTGCTCGAAGCGTTGTGCGGCGCCGGTTCCACCATCATGCTGGAGGCGCGCAAAAAAGCTTGACCTACCACACCATCGAGCGTCGCCTGCCGGGATTTCTCCGAGATTACCTGCTGCACTTCGAATCGGCCATTCAGCAAGCCGTAACGCGCTTCTCCTCCGAGCTTCCGCCCGGTGCGCTGGTGCTCGACGCCGGTGCGGGCGAGATGTCCCACGCGCTTTTTTTTTCCAAGCAGCGCTACATCGGCGTCGATCTCGCGGTCGGCGACGCATCCTGGGATTACGGAAAACTGGACGCCATCGCCGACCTCACCGCGCTTCCATTTCGCGACGCATCGTTCGACGCGTCGATTAATATCGTGACGCTCGAGCATGTCCGCGAACCGGCGTGCGCCCTTCGTGAAATCGCCCGGACGCTGAAGCCCGGCGGCCGCTTGCTGCTGATCGTTCCTCACGAATGGGAAGTCCACCAGGCGCCGCATGACTACTTCCGCTACACACGTTACGGCGTCGCATATCTGCTCGACAAAGCCGGTTTTAACGATTGCCGCATCCTCGCCGCCGGAGGCTATTTCCGGCTGTGCTCGCGCCGTCTGCTGAACGGCTTGCAATTCTTCAAAGGGCCGTGGTTCTTCATCGCAGCGGTATTTCTCGTGCCGCCCGCGCTCATAATGCCCTGGTTCGATTCGCTCGATCACGATCGGAACTTTACACTGGGATATATATGCTCCGCAAAAAGGTCCTGACCGCGGTGGCCATCCTGGCTTGCCTCGCCGCCCGCGCTACCGCGGCCGATTTCAGCGGCGCATCGGCTCTTGAATTCACGCGCAAAGCGGTCGCGTTCGGCCCTCGTCCGCCCGGCTCACCCGCCAATCAGAAATTGCAAGCCTACATCGAATCGCAGTTGAAGCTGCTGCATTGCCAGATTTCCTACGATGCTTTCACCGCACAGACTCCCCCCGGCCCGGTCTCGATGCGCAACATCATCGCGAAATTTCCTGGCTCCTCCGGACGCGCGATCGTCGTCACCGGACACTTCGACACCAAGCCAACACCCGGCATGGTATTTCTCGGCGCCAACGACGGTGGTTCCTCTACCGGATTCCTGCTCGAACTCGCGCGCGTCGTCAATACGATGATCCACGCCGACGACATCTACCTCGTCTTCTTCGACGGGGAGGAAGCGTTCGGCGAATGGTCCGATACCAACGGCACCTACGGCAGCCGGCACTTGGCGGCGCGCTGGGCCTCCGAAGGCGTTCTCCCGCGCATTAAAGCGCTCATCAACGTCGACATGATCGGAGACAAAGACCTCGGCATTCTGCAGGAGACCATGTCCTCGCCGCAGCTCCTGCGCCTGGTCTGGCAGACCGCGCACGACATCGGATATGGCAAATATTTTCTCGATTCCGCCCAAGCCACTGAAGACGACCATCTGCCGTTCTTGAAGCGCAGCGTCAATGCACTCGACTTGATCGATTTCGACTACGGCCCCAACAACGCCTATTGGCACACCGCGCAAGACACAATGGACAAACTGAGCGCGCACAGTTTCGACGTGGTCGGCAACGTTCTAGTCGCCGTGATTCGCAAACTCTAGCCTTGATGCAGCGAATCTACGTGATCTCCACCGGCGGCACCATCGAGAAAGTCTATTCCGAACAAACCGGCGCGGTCCAAAATATCGATAGCAAAATCGACCGCTACTTTCGCCTGCTGCGCCTACCCGACGCCGACATTCACCTCACGCACCTGATGAACAAAGACAGCCTGGAGATGACAGACTCCGATCGCACCCTGGTGCTCGAAACGGTGAGGGAAAAACTGCGCGATCCCGCTCCCATCGTCATCACTCACGGCACTGACACGCTGGTTGAAACTGGTCTGCTGCTCGAAGCGAACCTGCCTGGACTCACTGTTCCGATCGCACTCACCGGCGCCATGACGCCGCTCGGATTCGAATCGAGCGACGGTCTGCAAAACCTCACTGAGAGTTTGCTCGCCGCTCGCGTCTTAGCGCCCGGCGTCTACGTCGTCATGCACAACCAGGTCTTTCCGATTGCCGGAGTCCGCAAAGACCGCGCGCTTGCCCGCTTCGTCTGGAAGTGAGTCGCCGCGCGAACGCAGATTCCCCATCAACACTCGCCACATCACGCGCGGATGCATCACGCTCGGAGGAGGAGCGAGCAGATTCCCAACATTGTGGAACGCCATTGCCGCGACCGGCTCGCGATGCGCCGCGTGATGCAGCTTCGACATGTACCAGTTGATGAAACTCACTCCCGCATTGCGCGGCCCGACGGTCTCCTTCATCCGCAGATCGTTGCCCACCGCGATGCTCCACGGTATATCCACTACTTTCGCCGCGCGCTCGAAGAATCGCCGTGCGAGATCGCGTGTTCCTTGAGACATCACCTCGGCGAGAGCCGCGGCCTCCAGCGCTGAAGCCGACATCCCTTGCCCATAAATCGGATTGAAACTGGAAATCGCGTCGCCGAAAACCAGATAGCCTTCCGGGAAGCGTTGAAGTTTTTCGTAACGTCTGCGCAGGCTCGCTGGGAATCGTGCCGAGATCGGTTCTCCGATGGGCTCCGCCTCGCGAATCACATCGTATATATAGGACGCCGGCAAACTTTGTGCGTACTCGAGGAACCCGTCCAGCTCTTCTGGAGAGCGCTGCCCGAAATGGCCGATCAGCGTCACCGTCCAGCGGCCGCCTTCTTGCGCGAGCATCACGCCGCCGCGTTTTCCCTCCGGCTCGGGCGGAATCACCACGGCTCCTGCCCCGCCCAATTCCTCGCCACTCCTCTTGAACAAACGCGTTGTGTAGGCCAGCGCCACTTCCACACGCTCTTCGGGCGCTTTCGGATAACCCATGCTCTCGAGCCACTGCGGGCTGTGCGATCCGCGCCCGGTGGCGTCCACAACGAGATCGGCCAGAAATGTTTCAGGTCCGATCCCCACGCCGGTCACACGCGACTGATCCGCGTTCCCCGCCAGGCCGTCCACCACTGTGTTCTCCCGCACCTGCACGTTCGGGATCGCAAGGACCTTCCCGCGGACCGCCGTCTCCAAAAACGGCCGGCTCACAAGCAGACCCTCAAGGCCGGTCTTGAACCTCACGAGCGTCCCGCCCCCTATGAACCAACGGGCATCCTGCGAAATATCGCCCGCAACGCCGCCGTCGCGAATCAGCTCGCTCGAAATTCCCGGAAAGAATTCTTCAATAACATTGCGGCCACTGGCCAGAATCGCGTGCGTATGCCGTCCCTGCGGTACGCCGCGCCGGTT
>DASQJA010000225.1:0-2701 GCA_035631275.1 Bryobacteraceae bacterium | reverse complement strand
GAAGACCGAGCCCAAAAACGCGATCTACATGAACATGGTCGGGATTGCCTACCTCAACCTGAATAATTACGACCAGGCCAAGAAAAATTTCATTCGCGCGACCAAAGCCGACAAGACTTATTCCAGCGCCGTGAATAATCTGGGAATGGTCTACTATCACCAGAGAAACTATCGTCGCGCCATTCGCGAGTATCAAAGGGCCGCTACGATCGATCCGACGCTGGCCGGGACTCACGCCAACCTGGGATTCGCCTACTACAATACGAACAAGTTTCCCGAGGCCGCGACTGAATTTCAAAAAGCGCTCGAACTCGATCCCCGCATCTTTGAACGAAACGACAAAGTAGGCACGATGGTGCAGGACAGGTCGGTCAGCAATCATGGCTTGTTTTTCTTCACCATGGCAAAGGTTTACGCGCAAAAGGGCGACGCGGCGCACTGCGCTGAATACCTGCGGAAGTCCCTCGACGAAGGATACAAAGACGTTGGGAAAGCCATGACCGATCCTGCGTTCAAGGATGTAATCAATGATCCCGATGTCCAGGCTGTGATGGTGCGGATCACTCCGACGGGGCAGAAACCCGGGGCGTAAGTTTTTCGCGCGCTGCAACAGCCGCAGCGGATGCGCGCAACCCTGCCTCTGCTACAATTTCCTGATGGGTTCCCATTCGAGGCTCAGCGCAAGAAAGTGCCCGCCTGCCGGCAGGCAGGGAGCCCGCGCCCGTGTGATTGCGATGTCTCCACGAATTTTCAGGATTAGGCTTTTCGTTTTTGTTGCGGCTGTCGTTGTGGCCGCACTCCCTCGCGCTACTTTCTCCGGGCAAGGCAAGAGCGAGAACCGCGCGAATTCAGGTGAATCCCGCTCCGAATGGTTTCTCGTCTTCCCGTTTGAAAATGAGAGCCGAATGGCCAACCTCGACTGGCTCGGCGAAGGTTTGTCCGAACTGACTGCGGAGCGTCTGCAAGACAAGCACGTGAGGGTGCTGACGAGGCAGGACCGGCTGGCCACACTCGAAAAAATGGGGCTGCCGGATTCCGCGCGCTTTTCCCACGCGACGCTGGTAAAAATTGCGACCGAAGCGGACGCCGACGCCCTCGTCTACGGCCGGTTTCAATCCGACGGCAAGACCGCAACTCTCGAAGCGCGCGTCCTGCATCTCACCCCGCCATCTCTCTCGCCGCCTTTCACAGCTACGGGCCCAATGCAAGATCTGCTGCGGATGCATGCCCGCCTGACCTGGCAGGTCCTGTGCGCGATCGACCGCACGAGTTGCCCGCCAGAGGGCGCGAACCGCGACGAAACGAGCTTTTCCGAGCCGCCGCCTTCGCTGCGCTCGGATGCCCTGGAGAATTTGGTCCGCGGCCTCACGGCATCGGGAAATGAAGAGCGCCTTCGGTTGCTGCGGGAAGCGGCGCGCCTCGAGCCCACCTGGGATCGCCCTGCGTTTGAGCTCGGCCAGATTTATTTTGACCGGCACGACTGCGATTCGACGCTTGTGTGGCTTTCCCGTGTTCCTCCCAATCGCCCGGACGGCGCCGTAGCCGGCTTCGACACTGGGGTTTGCCATCTGCTGCGGAACGATCCCCCGCGCGCGGAGGCAGCGCTTTCGGGCCTGCTCGCACGGGCGCGAGGCGGCGGGCCGGGTTCGCTCCCGGAACTGCCAGAAATGCACAATAACCTGGGCATCGCGCGCCTGCGCTTGGGGAAGTGGAACGAGGCGAGCGCGGAATTCGAGCGTGCCGCGGCGCTGGACGAAGAGGAAGCTGACTACTGGCTTAATTTGGGCATCGCGAAACTCGTTGGCAAGCAGGTGGCTGCTGCGGCGGTTCCGCTGGAGCGGGCATCGAAGATTGATCCCGATGACAAAGACGTACGCGCGCTCCTGATCGCAACGCTCGAATCCGTCGGACGAAAATCAGACGCAGCGGAGTTGCGCAGCGTGGCCGGCGACACCGGCAAGCCAGCCCCACCCGTTAAGATTCAAGACATTTCGGCGCTAACGCGCATGGCGCGTATATCGAGAAATCTGGAGCGAGCTCTCTTGCGGCCCGCTGCCGAAGGCTCGGGACAGGCCCCGCAAAAGCCTGAGGGAGCGGCCAAGTGAAGGATTCTCGCAGTCATCGCGGGAGTCGATTTTCTTGCGCTGGTCCCGCGAGACATTTGATCGCGCTCGCAGTGGTCTCGATAGCCCCATTTTTGCTTCGAGCCCAAGCGCCCGGCGCCGCCACTTCCGCCGCTCCTGCAGGCGCAGCGCACGTCCTCGAACTGAACATCGGCGATGAAGTCGAGCCGGTGCTCGCGGAGTACGTCGATAGCGGCATCGAAGAAGCAGCGCGCAGCCATGCGAGCTTGATCCTGATCACGATGGATACTCCGGGAGGCCTCTCGACCTCCATGGAGGACATCATTCACCACATTCTCGAATCGCCCGTACCGGTGGCGGTCTATGTGTCGCCTACGGGATCGCGCGGGGCGTCAGCTGGATTTTTCATTCTGCTGGCGGCCGACGTGGCGGCTATGGCGCCGGGAACGCATACGGGAGCAGCCTCCCCGCTCCTCGCCGTTGGGGGAGTCCCGGTCCAGGTCGATGAGACGCTGAAGAAAAAAATACTGAATGACGCGACGGCGTTTCTGCGCAGCTATGCAGCAAAACGTGGGCGTAATGTGCCGCTGGCTGAGTCGGCGATCACAGACGCAAAG
>DASQJA010000224.1:0-21185 GCA_035631275.1 Bryobacteraceae bacterium | reverse complement strand
CGGCTGATCACCAGTGGGTCAAGTCCGAAGGCGTTGCGGTACATCCGGCCGTCTTCGAGCGTGAGGGCGGACGGTTTGCCATCGGTGATCATGATGATCTGTTTCATGTCTTTCTTTTCTTGATTCAGCAGGCGCTGCGCCAGGATCAAGCCGTCGCGAGTATTAGTGTAATAAGGACCCACCTGAACGCGCGCTAACTCCGAGAGGCGCAGCTCTTCGGCCGAATCGTGAAACAAAACGCAGCGCAAGCTGTCGCCCGGGTATTGCGTGCGAATCAGATGCGCGAGCGCGAGCGCGACTTTCTTGGCCGGCGTGAAGCGATCTTCGCCGTAGAGAATCATGCTGTGGCTGCAGTCCAGCATCAGGACCGTAGCGCAGGAGCTTTGGTATTCCGATTGATGCACGTGCAGATCGGAGTATTCGAGCTGCACCGGGACTTTCAAGCCTTCGCGCCGGATGGCGGAGAACAGGGTCTGGCTGATATCGAGGTTGAGCGTGTCGCCGAACTCGTAAGGTTTGGCGGCGCCGCTGGTTTCAACACCCGTGGCGAGGTCGCGCGTGTCGTGCGCGCCGAAGCTTGATTTGCCGAGGGAGCCGAGCAGGTCCTTTAAGGTTTTGAACCCGAGAAAATCGATGGATTTGTCCGTGATTTCGACGTTCACGTTGCGTTCGGCATTTCCGGTTCCGCCCGGGCCGGTCTCGTTCGCCTGCTGCTGTTCACTGATGTAGCCTTCGTCGATCAATTTCTGCACCAGCCGGTTCAGCAATTCGTCCACTTGCTCAGGCGTCATGTTTTCGAGCGCCTGCTGGATACGCTGGGCCTGATCGGGATCGAACGTATCGCCCTGTTCGAGCGCGCGCTGGATGGCGTTCTTCAAGTCTTCGAGCGTGTGCTGATTCCACTCGCTGAAGCCCATATATTGATTTTGAAAACCGCTCTGAAGGAAGAAATCGGAGAGCGCCTTCAGCAGATCCTCGGCGCTCAGGCCGAAGTCATCGCCGGTGTAACGGGAATAGCGAATCGATTTCATGAGACAGCACCCGCTTCCAAGCTAATTGAACTGACGCCGTGGAGGCCGGCGCCCTTCCCCGCCCTCTGGCGGTGGTTCGCGCTTGCGTTCTCCGGCAACGAACCCGAGTTCTTCGTTGCGGCTGATCCGGCGGTGCGCGTAGAGCCCTTCCAGGACGAATTCGCCCGCAGACGCGCGGATGGCATCCGGCTCGCTCGCGCCCAGGCCGAGCGCTGCGGTCTTTTCCAGAAGGCCCTGAATTCCCGCGAGCTGCTTAACCATGCCCGCGGAATCCATGGTCTCGTCGAGTTTCAGCGATCCGCCGAGTTCGAACCACTGCACGATCTGCGAGACGTTCACGCCCTCGAAATAATTCGAATAGATCTTGCCCACGGCTGTGCGAATCAGCTCGCGCGCGACATTGTCGCCGCCCTTTAGCTCGCCTTCGTACTCAAGCTCGAGCTTTCCAGTGATGGACGGCAAGGCGGCGTAAATATCCAACACCCGCGGGACGGCCATGCTCTCGCCCGCCTTTAGCGCCCGGCGCTCCGCGTTCGACACTACGTTTTCCAGCACCGAGATCGGCAGGCGTTGTGAGACACCCGAGCGCTTGTCGACTTTCTTATCCTCTCGCGCCAGAAAGGCGAGCTGTTCCACGATCTCGCGAATATATTTTGGCGTTTCGAGGCCGATCGGCGACGTTCGCTCGGTCCACGACTCTTGCTTCGTAATGGACAAACCCTGATCGAGCGTAAGCGGATAGTGCGTACGAATTTCGCTGCCGATACGGTCTTTTAGCGGCGTGATGATCTTTCCGCGCGCGGTGTAATCTTCGGGGTTCGCCGTGAACACGAGCATGACATCGAGCGGGAGACGTACGGGGTGGCCCTTTATCTGTACATCGCCTTCCTGCATGATGTTGAACAATCCGACCTGGATCTTGCCGGCGAGATCGGGAAGCTCGTTGATGGCGAAGATCCCGCGATTGGCTCTCGGCAGCAGGCCGTAGTGAACGGTCAGCTCGCTCGACAGATCGCGGCCGCTGCGGGCGGCTTTGATGGGATCGATGTCGCCGATCATGTCGGCGATGGTGACGTCGGGGGTAGCCAGCTTTTCGACGTACCGTTCGTCGCGCTCCAACCAGGCTATCGGCGTGTCGTCCCCCTGCTCGGCGATGAGGTCGCGGCAGGCGCGGCATATCGGCCGGTAGGGATTGTCGCGAATCTCGCAGCCAGCGAGGTAAGGCGCGCGTTCGTCGAGCAGCGCGGTCAGCATGCGAATGATGCGGGTCTTAGCCTGGCCGCGCAGGCCTAACAATATAAAGTTGTGCCGCGACAGGACCGCGTTGACGATCTGCGGGACTACGGTGTCGTCGTAACCCACCACACCGGGGAACAGGTCCTCGCCCCGTTGCAGCTGGCAGATCAGATTCTGCCGCAGTTCCTCTTTCACGCTGCGTGCGCCGATTCTTTGTTCCGAATAATGGCTGTTTTTAAGAGCGCCGAGGGTGCGGGGTAATTCAGGCATAAGGTGAAACTCGATCTACCGCGATTCTAACAGCAAACGCATCCAGCCATCTGATATGCTCAAAGTCTCACTAAGCGTCGCGCTTCGTTTCACCGCCTGGTAGCGGCGCCGATCTGATTGGCGCCGACTGGAATGAACAACAAATGACCCCCGAGCTACCTGAGATGGATTTTCAGCGCTTTTGGCGGCGCCTCCAGCAACTTGGATTGAACGCCTACGAAGCGCGCTCTTATTTAGTGTTAATCGGACATCCGCGCTTCAAAGCACTCGAGCTGGCTGCACGGGCACACGTACCGCGCCAGAAGATTTACGAGGTATTGGACAGCCTGGTTGAAAAAGGATTCGCGCAAGTTATCCAGGAAAAAACCAAGCTGTTCTCCGCGGTCGAGCCGAGCCTCGCGCTGCCTAGTTACCTGGTGCGCCGGTCGCAGGTTCTACAGCGCGAGCTGAGCGACCAAAACCGCATGGCGGACACCTTGGTCACCGACCTCACCAACGCCTATTCGGAGGGACGCGGTGAGCGCGGCACGCTGGACTACCTGCGCATCGTCAGCGATCCCGAACAGACCGCGATCCAGTATCGCCGGATGCTTTCCGAGGTACGCTCCGAGTACCTGGAGTTTTCGCGCCCTCCCTATGCGGTGGACCCGCTGGACGAGCAGTTAGTGAAAAAGGCGCGTCAGCGCGGCGTTACGTGCAGGCTTCTCATCGAGGCAGGCACGCTCGATGAAGGTCATCGTCACCGTTTGGAGGAATACGCGCTGGCCGGCGTCGAGGTGGGCCATGTGGATTCGCTACCGATGAAGCTGGCGGTCTTCGACGGCAAGCGCGGGCTGATGGCGCTGCTTGACCCCGTCATCACACGGCCTACCTGGACCGCGGTGGTGTTCGAACATGGGGGAATGGGCGAAGCGATGAAGGGACTCTTCGCTAATTACTGGGCGCGTCGCGCAGCCAATCAGCTCGCTCTCGCCAACGAGGATGGAATCTAGGCGGGAGCCACGGGCTCGCGCCGGCAGCGAATCTCGCGCACCGCGTAGATGCGCCGTCCCTGGCTTTCGAAGTAAGTTCGCATCAGCACTTCGCCGAGCAAGCCGGTGCTGAACATCATCAAGCCGGCCAGCAGCAGCAGGCCTCCGGCGATCATCAACGGGCCGTGCTCCATCACCAGTTCGTGGCCCGACAGCTTGTAAACGGCCAGAGCGCCCAGAATGCCGCCGCCTAAGGTCACGCCCAACAGCCCCACGCGCCCGAAGAAATGCATAGGCCGCGTGAAGTATTTCAGCAAAAACTTGATGGTAAGGATGTCGAACATCACGTTGAACGTGCGTCCGAGCCCGTAGTGCGAGCCGCCGGCGATTCGGGGCGTATTGCGAATCGGCACCTCGGCGATGCGCGCGCCATAAAAGCTCGCCAGCGCTGGAATAAAGCGATGCAATTCGCCGTAAAGATTGATTTCTTTGAGAACTTCGGCGCGATAAGCCTTAAACGTCGTCCCGAAATCGCGCAACTGGATACCGGAAGTCTTGGCCATCAGCCAGTTCGCGATGCGCGACGGGATCTTACGCGTGATTGCATTATCGACGCGATCCTTCCGCCAGCCGCTCGCGATGTCGTAGCCTTCTTCGATCTTCGCTAGAAGCGCCGGGATGTCTTCGGGGGCGTGCTGCAGGTCGCCGTCGAGCGAGACGATGACGGTGCCCTGCGCTTCGTCGAATCCCGCCGACAAGGCAGCGGTCTGCCCGAAGTTGCGGCGCAGGCGGACGACCTTCAAATGTGCGTCAGTCTCCACCAGATTCGACAACAGGTCGAAGCTACGGTCCGTCGATGCGTCGTCCACAACGATGATTTCGTAGGGCCGCTGGAGCGATTCGAGGACTGCCGTCAACCGGTCGTAGAGCGGCAGTATGGACGGCTCTTCATTGTGGATGGGAATGACGACTGACAACATAACTCGAACCTAACTTACCAGTCTAGCGTATAGAATTATCGAATGCGATTCATTACGCCCGAGCTCAAGCAGGCGCTGCGCATTGCCTGGTTGACAGTTAGTCTGCTTATATTCGCGGTCTTAACTTCACCGTTCGTGCTCGGCCGCGAGCGCGTCGCGCGTCTGGTTCCAACGTGCGAATGGAAGAGTAAGTACGGCCGCGAATGCGCATTTTGCGGCATGACTACAAGTTTTCTGGATATCTCCAAAGGCCGCTTCGGCGATGCCGCCCACGCTAACCGCGCCGGAATTCCCCTGTACCTACTCTTCCTCTCAAATGAAATCGGAGTGGCCGCGGCCGCAGGCAGGAAGGGCATTCCATGCAAGCCTTAAGCCTCGCCTGGGGAATCCTCGCGTTAGGCGGAATGATGGTCGGCTTCATTCCCTGCTTCGGCTGGGTTAACTGGTTCAACATTCCGTTCGCTTTTTGCGGCCTGATCTTCAGCCTTCTGGCGCACGCCACTACGCAGCGCCCGGAGCGGCAACATTCGACGGTCGCGTTGATTCTCTGCGTCCTCGCGATTCTGATCGGTTCCAAGCGCCTTGCCATCGGGCACGGCATCTTCTGACGACGTATCATAGTCTCAATCATAACGGAGGCCCTCACGGTGAAACGCGTAACGGGAATCGGCGGGATTTTCTTCAAGGCCAAAGATCAAAAGAAAATGTACGAGTGGTACGAGAAGCACCTGGGACTGGTACGCGAGCCTCATGGGCAAGGCGTTACACTACGTTGGCGTGAAGCCGACAATCCCGAACGTGAAGGCTTGACGACTTGGAGCATCTTTGAGACAGACACCAAATATTTCAATCCAAGCAGTGCACCGTTCATGATCAACTACCGGGTGGATGACCTCGACGCGCTGCTCGAGATCCTTCGCGCCGAAGGCGTCGAGATCGATCCCAAACGCGAAGACTACGACTATGGCCGCTTTGCGTGGATCATGGATCCCGAAGGCAATCGGATAGAGCTGTGGGAGCCGCGCAAGAAATAAAACAGGAGACCATCACCATGTCACGAAGAAACATCTTCACTGTTCTCGCTATTCTGGCTGCCGCGATCATCGCGTACCGGCTGGGACAAACCACCACCGCAAAGGCCGATGCCAGCGGCAAGGTGTTCGAAATCCGAACCTATACCGCCGAGCCGGGTAAGCTCGATGCGCTCCACGCCCGCTTTCGCGATCACACGCTCGCGATTTTCAAGAAGCACGGCATGACGAGCGTCGCCTACTTCGCGCCGACGGACAAGCCACGCTCGGAAAACACTCTGACCTACATCCTCTCGTTCCCCAGCCGCGACGCCGCTACGAAAGCCTGGGCGGAGTTCCGCGACGACCCGGAGTGGCAGCGCGTCTCGAAGGAGTCAGAAGCTAACGGCAAGCTGGTAACGAAGGTTGAGTCCGTTTTCGCCCAAGCCACCGACTACTCGCCGATGAAGTAACGCGCTGCAGTGCCGTTAGCAAGCGCCTTTTTGCGATAATGGTGTTACCCGCGCCCAGTGTGTCGCAGGTCGAATAAGGCACTTGCGAACCGAAACACAGACACCGGCGCCGGCTGAAAGCGTGGTTCGGTCGGCCGGTATCGTCTCAGTGGCCGTCGCCATGTCCCGCATCACGGGGTTGGTGCGCGAGATCGTGATGGCGCGGCTGTTCGGCGCCGGTTTCGTATACGACGCTTTCCTGCTCGGTTTTCGCATCCCCAATCTGACGCGCGATCTTTTCGCCGAGGGCGCGCTTTCATCGGCCTTCGTTCCGATTTTCACGCAGACGCTAGCGCAACGCGGCCGCAAAGAAGCCGCCGTGCTCTCCAACCTGGTCGCGACCGCCCTCATCCTGATCGTTGGCGCGTTCTGCGTCCTGGGCGTAATCTTCAGCCCCGCGCTGGTGAACCTGCTCGCCGAAGGCTTTCATCGGGTCCCAGGCAAGTTCGATCTGGCCGTGAAAATGACCCGGATCATGTTCCCGTTCCTGCTGCTCGTCGCCCTGGCAGCGCAGGCGATGGGCGTGCTGAACGCCTGTAACCGATTCGCCGTGCCTGCATTAGCTTCGACCTTCTTTAATATCGGCTCTGTCGCTTTGGGTTTGATTCTCGGGTTCGCCCTGGCGCCGTGGCTTCACATCACGCCGATTACCGGAATGGCGATCGGCGTCGTGCTCGGCGGCGCGTTGCAACTTGCCTGGCAAATTCCCTCGCTGCGGTCCGAGGGCTTTTTCTTCCATCCGAGTATCGACTGGAGTCATCCTGGCCTGCGAAAGATCATCACGCTTATGGGGCCAGCGATCCTGGGCAACGCAGCAGTACAGATCAACGTGATGGTAAACACCAACTTCGCGTCGCAAATCCCGGGCAACGGTCCAGTGAGCTGGCTCGGTTACGCGTTCCGATTCATGCAGCTTCCGCTGGGATTGTTCGGCGTCGCGATCGCATCCGCGACGCTGCCATCGATCTCGCGCAGCGCGGGCACCGGGAATTTCGAAGAGTTCCGGCGAACGCTCTCGCGGTCGCTCGGCATGGTGTTTCTGTTGACGCTGCCTTCGTCGATCGGGCTGATCGTCCTCGGCCGCTCGATGATCGCAGCAATTTACCAGGGCGGCAAGTTCCGCGCCTTCGACACGCAGGAAACTGCGCTCGCTCTCTCCTGCTATGCAGTGGGGCTGGCTGGCTACGCGGCGCTCAAAGTTCTGAACCCGGCGTTCTACGCATTGCACGACGCGCGTACGCCGATGATTATCAGCTTGATCTCGATCGTGGTGAACTACGTCACGGCGACACTGCTACTGCGCAACACAAGTCTGGGGCACGCCGGTCTTGCTCTGTCGACCTCAGCGGTGGCGATTTTTGGCGCCATCGCGCTGTTCGCGATCCTGCGGCCGCGCATCGGAGGCATTCATGGACGCGCGCTCGCGGCCAGCCTATCGAAGATCGTGGTCGCTTCGGCGGTGATGGGAGGCGCGGTCTGGATATCCAGCCACGGAGTCCACGGCTGGCTCGGGCTGGGTCGCCTTGCCAGTGTCGTCGATTTGGCTCTCTCGATTCCGTTCGGTCTGTTGGTGTTCTACGCAAGCTGCCGTCTGCTGCGTGTCGAAGAGCTGCAACTCGCCACGCGGTCGCTCGCCGGGCCTGTCCTGCGCAGGCTCGGGCGCTAAGCGTCGCGCCACAGATTTCCGCCGGAAAGCCCCCTGTTACACTGACATTTGGCCGCTTCGAGCAAGTCCGCGTCCGTCTCCGGCGAGCCTCCCTCGCTTGCCAAGCAGCTTGCTGAAGCCGTGCACAAGGCCCCGCTTCACGACGCGCTGCAATGGTTCGTCCGCGAAAAACAGTGGATCAACGATCAACATCTCCAGCTCTGCCGCGTAGCCGCGCCCACCTTCTTCGAGCAGCGGCGCGCTGAATGGATGCTGGAGCAATTTCGAGCGCTCGGCTGCGTGGCTCGCATCGATCGCGGCGGAAACGTCATCGCGCACCCAGTGGAGAATAGCGAAGGCCCCTATATTGCACTCACTGCGCATCTCGACACGGTGCTCGCGCCGCGCACGGCCGAAGAAATCTTTGTCGCACCCGACGGACGCCTCCACGGTCCCGGCGTGTCCGACAACGGTGCCGGGCTGGCCTGCCTGCTGGCAATCGCTCGCTTGCTTCGCGCACATCCAGAGCTCGAAGAAGTCTTACAGCGCATTGTTTTTGTCGCCAATGTCGGCGAAGAGGGCGAAGGCAACCTGAACGGCATGCGATATCTGTGCCGCCAGTCGTCCACGGGCTCGAAGATTCACGCCTTCGTCGTGCTAGACGGCCCCAACAACGACCACATCACGTCGCAGGCTCTGGCCAGCCGCCGGTTCGACGTCACCGTGAGCGGTCCCGGCGGCCATAGTTGGAGCGACTACGGCATCGCCAATCCGGTCCACGCGCTCGCGCGCGCGATCGCGTTTTTCACCGAGCATCGGTTGCCCGCGAATGGCGGCTCGCGGTCATCTTCGAACTTCGGGATTCTCGAAGGCGGCTCCAGCATCAACTCGATCCCTACCGAGGCCCGCACCAAAGTGGACGTCCGCTCGGAAAATGCATCGAAACTGGACGAGATCGCGAATCTTCTCACTGCTTCGGTGGAACGCGCGCTCGAAGTGGAAAACCAGCGCGCCAGCGGCGGCAAGGTAACAGCCAAGATCAAGGAGATCGGGACTCGCCCGGGTGGCTCGCTCGCCAACGACGCACCGATTCTTCAATGCATTCGCGCGGTGGATGCCCATCTGGGCATTCGATCTCATCTCGACTGCGCATCCACTGACGCCAACATCCCACTCTCCATGGGCCTGGCTGCGATTTCGATCGGCGCGGGCGGACAAGGCGGCGGCGCGCACACTCCACGGGAGTGGTTTCATCCCGAAGGGCGCGAGCTCGGCCTGAAGCGCGTCCTGCTGACGCTCTGGATGCTGGCCTTAAACCCACCATTGGCCGGACTTGAACTCGCCGCGCTCAGCGGCAAAACCTCCCGGAACGGAGGATGAGCCGGGCGAAGCCACCGGGCCGGCTGGTAGACCTCAGCTTAGTAGCCGTCGCGATGATCTGGGGCGCGACGTTTGTGCTCGTGAAGCGGGCTCTGGCTGACGTCTCAACGCTGCTGTTCCTGGCGCTGCGATTTGCCGCGGCAACCGCGGCGCTGCTGTTCGTCTTTAGGAAACATCTTCGCTCACCGAACCTCGCGTACAGCCTGCGCGGCGGCGTCTTCGCTGGGACTTGCCTCTTCGCCGGGTACGTTCTGCAAACCTTCGGGCTGAAATATACGTCGGCTTCGAAGACGGGCTTTATCACCGGCCTTTACATTCCGCTCGTGCCGCTGTTCAGCAGCATTTTCTACAGGCGGGTGCCGCAAATCGCCGAACTCGCTGGTGTCGCGATGGCGTTCGTCGGCCTGGCACTCATGATGGTGGAGCGCGACCTGCTCAGCCTAAGCCTGGGGGATATCCTGGTCGCCGGATGTGCCGTCGCGTATGCCTTCCATATGCTCGTCCTCGGCCGCTACGCCAAAGCGGCCGACACCGGCGTGCTCGCGGTGACGCAAATCGCGACCGCCGGCCTCCTCAGCGCCGCTACGTTCTGGTGGGCGGAACCGATTCGCATCCAATGGTCGCTCGACGTCTGGATCGCGCTGGCGGTCACCAGCCTGCTCGCCACGGCGCTGGCGTTCGCAGTTCAGACCTGGGCGCAGCGCTGGTCCAGCCCCACTCGCACGGCAGTCATCTTCTCGATGGAACCGGTCTTCGCTTGGGCCACTTCGTACGCCGTAGCGGGCGAGCTGCTTTCGCGCCGCGCAACCGTAGGCGCCGGGCTGATTCTGGCGGGAATTCTCATGGTAGAGCTGAGACCGGCGCGGCTGCGGGAGGCGCAATAGCTTGTCCGCCCCGGCACGGTCAGCCGTTATACTTACTCAGAGAGGTAAGGCTCGAACGGCGTTAGAAAACTGCAACCATCTGAATGGAAAACGAGTATATTAGGTATAGTTAGTCGGCTTCGAGCGTCCAGAAAGGCGAAACAGAACATGCGGTGGTACAAGGTAATGCGGCAGCAAAAACTGCTGTCCTTGAGTCTTTTGTTGATCACTCTGTCCATAGGAATTGTGATCGGCACGCTCATCAACACCGGGGTACACGCCGCCCGGGGCCAGTCTGCCTCGCCCGACGCCTCGCCGCTGGTCGTGCCGAGCCCGGTCAAGCTGGGCAACGAGTTCAGCCAGCTCGCCAAGAAACTGGAGCCCTCGGTGGTTTACATCACCGCCGACTACACACAGCGCGTATCGGCCGCCGAGTCGCCACGCCGCCGCCGCAACGAACAGGACGATCCTGGCGACGGAGATGGTAATGGTAATGGTAATGGTAATGGCAATGGAAACGGAAATGGCGACGGCAACGATCTGCTGAAGCGATTCTTCCGAAATGGTCCTTTCTCTAGCGATGCTCCGCCGCGCTCTTTCCGCCAGGAACAATCCGGGACCGGTTTCGTAGTCGACAAGAACGGCTACATCATCACCAATCATCACGTGATCGCCAAAGTGGATCACATCAAAGTGAAGCTCCCGGGCGATGAGACCGAATATCGGGCTCGCGTGATCGGAATCGATCCGGAAACCGATCTGGCCGTGCTCAAGATCGATCCCAAGAGTTCTCTGGTGCCGGTGACAATCGGAAACTCGGACGCTGTGCAGGTAGGCGACTGGGCGGTCGCCATCGGCTCGCCTTTTGGCCTCGAAGCTTCGGTCACTGCGGGAATCGTCAGCGCGCTAGGCCGCGACATCGGCGGACAACTCCAGCTCCAGCGGTTCATTCAAACGGACGCTGCCATCAATCCTGGCAATAGCGGCGGTCCGCTGCTGAACATCCGCGGCGAAGTGATCGGCGTCAACACCATGATCGCCACACAGAGCGGCGGTTATCAGGGCATCGGATTCGCGCTGCCGATCAACATGGTCGCGCGCGTCTACAACGATATTATTAAAACCGGCAAGGTCACGCGCGGCTCCATTGGCGTGAGCTGGTCCAAGGGCGACAAACCCGAGTTGTTCAAGGCGCTCGGAACGAATCAAGGCGTGCTGGTGGGAGCAGTGCAGAAGGGCGGTCCGTCGGATAAGGCCGGCCTCAAGCCGGAAGACATCATCATCGCCATGAACGGCAAGCCCGTGAAGGACGGGGACGACCTGGTTGCACGCGTGGCCGACACGCCGGTCGGAAATTCCGTGAATCTGACGGTCGATCGCGAAGGCAAGCACATGGACTTCAAGGTCACCATCATGGATCGGGCGGAGGTATTCAAGGACCGGCCCGAGTTCGCTGAACTTCAGCAGCCTTCCGCGGACGAGGCGAAGGAAGCCGGCCAGTACAAATTCGGCGTCAAGCTGCACGCGCTCACCGACGCCGAGCGGACCAACATGGGCATCGAAGGAAAAGGCGGCTTGGTGGTGCGAAGCGTCGACGAGGGATCCTTCGCTGAAGACATCGGGCTTTTCGAGAAGGACGTCATATTGGCGATCAACCGGCAAGCGGTGACGAGCGTCGACGACGTGGTGCGCATTCAGTCTTCACTCAAACCGGGCGATCCGGTGGCCTTCCGCATCATGAGGCCCAACGCCGGCGTTCGCGGTCACGCTCCGGAGTACACCACGATGTTCGTTTCCGGCACCCTGCCGCCGCGCTAAGTGGTGTCCCCCGTGGCGCGTGCCGTGTGCACACTCCTGTGAACACTTACGCCAAACGACCGCCGATGTCGAGACGAGTCTCGACGCGGCACGCATGAGTGCGTGCGCCCCGCGCCCCTACGGCGGGGTGCTAGGATTACGTCCCCGGGCCTAGACTTACTTCCAATTCAGAACGCGTGACGTCGCCTCGCGGCTACACACGCAGATCCTGCGGTTGTGGGTAATCCGCAGCGTACGGAACAGCACCAAGACGAGCACGCAGAGCACGACCGCCACCGCGCAGACTCCAGTAGCCACGGATTTTCACTCACCTGGACTATCGGCGGCCGATCCGCAGCGGGCTAGCTCCTCACGCGCGTAGTGACTGCTCGTTAATTTCGCTTACTTAGCCTCCGCTGGTTCCAATAAGAGTTCTGCGGCCTGTCCGCGAAACACACCGCCTCACTAGCAATCAAACTAGGGGGGACTATTATGAAAACCGATCAAGCCTTCCTCACCGACGTTCAAACACTTCGCGCCCGGGCGCGCGCCGACGTAGAAAAGGGCGCCATCACACCTACTTACGAAGGCGATGTGCAGCAAACCATCGATATTCTGCAGACTGTACTCGCCACCGAGATCGTCTGCGTACTTCGCTATACGATGAACGCCGTTTGCGCCACTGGCCTGGCAAGCGAGAGCGTTAAAGAGGAATTCGAAGAGCATGCCAGGGAGGAACAGCAGCACATGCGCGCGGTTGCCGAGCGCATCAATCAACTGGGCGGGACGCCGAACATGAATCCCGAGGGCCTCGCCACGCGTTCGGCTTCGCAATACGCCGACGCCGAGGGGCTGATCGAGATGATTCGCGAAAATCTAATCGCCGAACGAATCGCCTGCGATCATTACCGCGAGTTGATCCGCTTCTTCGGCGAAAAAGACCCGACCACGCGGGTGATGATGGAAGGCATACTGACAAACGAAGAAGAACACGCCAACGATATGATCGACCTTCTTCACACCCACGGCAGCGAAGAGCGCGAAGAAGTGCACGCCGGTTACGGCAAGAGCGACGGCCGACGCAAGCACTAATTTCTTACATACAAGTCAACGGAATGGACGCGCTATCATAGGTAACTCACCTATGATAGCGGTCAGAATCCACGAATACGGCGGACCCGAAGTTTTAGAGTACGAAGACATCGATGTCCCCACGCCGCGACCCGACGAAGTCTTGATTCGCATGAAAGCCTGCGCCCTGAATCACCTCGATCTTTGGATCCGTCAGGGCATGCCGAAAGTGAAAACACTGCCTCACATTTTAGGCAGCGACAATTCGGGCGAAGTCGCCGCCGTTGGCGATCTCTGTTGGCGCGTCAAACCGGGCCAGCGCGTACTGATCGCGCCCGGCGTCAGCTGCCGCCAATGCGAATACTGCCTCTCCGGTCTCGATAACCTGTGCCGTCAGTATACGCTGTTCGGCAGTGGCGTTCCGGGTGGCAACCGCGAGTACATGACCGCGCCCGAGTACGCTGTCATCCCCATTCCCGACAGCCTGAGCTTTGAGGAAGCAGCGGCCGCGCCACTGGTATTTCTCACGGCCTGGCACATGCTCTTCGGACGCGCGAATCTTCAAGCCGGCGAAGACGTGCTCGTCATGGCAGCATCTAGCGGCGTCGGGATGGCAGCCATTCAGCTCGCGAAGCTGTTCCACTGCCGCGTCATCGCGACCGCGGGCGGCGAAGCAAAAATGACCAAAGCCAAGGCACTCGGCGCTGACCACGTCATCGATCACTATAAGCAGGACATCGCCGCCGAAGTGAAAGCCATCACCGGCAAACGCGGCGTGGATGTGGTTTTCGAGCACGTCGGCGCTGCGACTTTCGCCGCCAGTACCGCGAGTATCGCGCCCGGCGGCCGCTGGGTCACCTGCGGCATCACCACCGGTTACGATGTCAAGCTCGACCTCCGCCCGCTTTTTACGAAGCACCAGGTTATGCTCGGATCCTTCATGGGCACGCTGGGAGAGCTGCACAAAGTTCTCAAATTCGTTTTTCAGGGAAAATTGAAGCCGGTGGTCGATCGCACGTTCCCCATGCAGGAGATCGCTGCGGCTCACACTTATCTCGAGAACAAGGAACAGTTCGGAAAAGTGGTCGTGCTGCCCTGACTTGTAACGCGCCTCAGGACTTACCGAACAGCGACCGGAAAAACTCTCCGAAATGCCAGTGCTTCGTCCCCGGGCATTCGGCCCACGGCGCGAAGCTGATCACATCAGAGGATCGCTCGACGAACAGCGGCACCGCTTCCAATCCGTTGTAGTCCAGCCGCAACACGACCCCCGATCCGCAGGATTGCGACATCCCAATGCGCGCCGAAGACTCATCTGCGTGCGCGCTCTTAGGCCCCCAGTCTTCCTGGAACTTCGCGAACGAATACTCGGGACACGGATGCGCTTCTGTACATCCCCACAGCGCATAGGCAGCGGCGTAATCGTGCGCCTGCAAGAGCTGGACGAATTTCTTGACCTGTTGTTCCTGCGAGTAATTGCGGAAAAAAGCGAAGAGTACGGTGCCAAGGACCAGCGCCGCAACCAGCGCAATCACCACGTTCCGGATTACCCGGACCTTCTGGCTGCGGTTCTGCTCGGAGGCACCGTAGGCTTCCAGATAGCTGGACATCGGCCTACGATCATTTTAACGGATAGGCTTTGTTATAGGCGGCGACGGTGTCTTCGGTGATGTCAAGCGTGGCCTTGAAAAAGTGCGTACTCGCGCTATCCAGCACCACATCGAGCCCTTTTTCCTCGGCAACCTTGCGGATAATATCCTGCATCCGGTTTCCGGCGCGCTGCAAAATGTCGTTGCGCTCGCCATCCACGTCCTGCTGCAAATCCTGTTGCAGGCGTTGCAGTTCTCGCTGCTTGCGTTGACCCTGAGCCTGCAATTCCTGCTCGCCGACCTGGTTCAGGCGGCCGCTCTGAAGCTGCGTCTGGATATCCTGCAGGTCTTTGTCGAGCTTGGCCATCTGGTCCTGCCGGGGCTTATACTTCGTTTCCAGATCTTTCTGAGCCTTCTTGATCTCTTCTGTCTCTACTAGCGCCTTCTGAGAATTCACCACGCCGATTTTCGACTGCGCGGAGCCTAGAGCAGCGCCTGCCACGGCGAGAAATGCCACACACAACAGCTTCTTCATCCAAGTACTCCCAATATCTCGTCCTCGCGCAGAATCAGATACTCTTCGCCGTCGATTTTCACATCCGATCCCGAGTACTTTCCGAACAAAATACGGTCGCCCGCTTTCACCTCGATCGCCGCCCGCTGGCCGTCATCCAACAGCTTCCCGTTGCCCACGGCGACCACCTCGGCCTGCTGCGGTTTCTCTTTGGCCGTATCAGGGATGATAATGCCGCCGCGCAGGGATTCTTTTTCTTCCAGCCGGCGCACGAGGATGCGGTCGTGGAGCGGACGAAGGTTCATATACTTTCTCCTGTCATTTCAATTCCGTGAGGTGGAAAAAGCGGAGTCGCTAACCCATGTCAATATAGCACATTCAAATCTGGCCGACCCAATCGGGCTTCGCCACAGCCTTCCAGCGCGAACGGATCGCCTGGATCGACGAAGCGTCCAAAGGCCCCTCTTTCAATAAGTCCGCGTTCTGGGCCCAGCGCCCCGGCTGCGTGGTTCCGACAATCGCTGTATGAACGCCATCCATCGACAACGTGAATCGCAGCGCCGTTCCCACCGCGCGTGCCATATCGCCCTTCAGAAAGTCGTAGTCCAGATCGTGAAACCGGCTCCAGTAAGCCTGATAATACGGGTCGGGTTTCGACTGTGACTGCCAAATGGCGTTCGCGATCGGTCGCTTCGCGATGACACCCATTCCGGCCTGTTTGGTTGCGGGCAGAACCAAGTCGATCCCCTCCTGATCGGCGATACTCACCGAAATCTGCAAGGTATCGAAGACCCCCGACCGCACCGCGTAAAGCGCGGCTTGACCATCCCCGCTGTACCCGATGAAACGTGTCCTGCCGGCCTCCCGGGCGCGGCGCACCACATCGATCACATCACCCTGACGAAGCTGCGCTTCCGTGCAGCTATGCAACTGCATCAGGTCCAGCCGGTCCGTCCTGAGACGCTTTAGGCTCCGGTCGATGCTCTTGGTCATCATCGCGGGATTCCAGTGATTGCCTGCGCCGAAGCTGTTTCCGTCGTGCCCAACCTTGCTAAATAGGAAGTAATCGCCCCGTCGCCCAGCTACTGCCTCGCCGATTTTCTCCTCGCTATCGGGGTAACACTCGGCCGTATCGATCACGTTCAATCCTGAATCCAGAGCGGCATTCAGCAGCCGTGCCACGGTATCCTGCGGAACTCCGCGATGGCCGATTTCGGCTGCTCCGAAGCCCAGAACCGTCACGTCCATTCCAGTCTTGCCAAGTGTTCGTTTTTCCATATTCTCCGCTTTGGACTGCAGCCGAGCGTTGACTCGCCGGCGCGATTCGGCAAACAATGCTTCGGGTGCATTCACGATAACAGGATTACGCTGTCAATGTCGCGAGACCATTAATCCTATGTAGAGTTACAAACAGGTAACGATCGCGGCCATCGGGAAGATAAACGAATTGGCCTAGTACGCTACAGCTCTCGCTCTCTACTACGCCCCTCTTGCTCTACATGCTTTGAACCGCTTATGATTGGGCCAAGGAAATGACTAACGATTGTTTGTCCGTCGTGATCCCTGCCTATAACGAAGAGGCTTCTCTAAATAATGTGGTACGCAAGATTTTAGCTATTCCGCACCTTCACGAAGTCATTATCGTGGACGACTGTTCCAAGGATAAGACCGGCGCGCTTGCCGACGACCTCGCACGCCTCCATCCGAATGTCCGCGTGGCTCACCATAAAAAGAACGGCGGAAAGACGGAGGCGCTCAAGACCGGCTTCGCTATGACCACCGGCGAAATCGTGATCGTCCAGGACGCCGACCTCGAATACGATCCCGATGAGATTGGAGAGGTGATCGGCCCCATCCTCCAAGGTAAAGCCGACGTCGTGTACGGTTCGCGCTTCCTGGTGCGGAAGGCGGCGCGCGTTTTGTACTACTACCACTTCCTCGCCAACAAGGGTCTGACGTTTCTCTCCAACCTGTTCACGAACGTCAACCTCACCGATGTCGAGACGGGCTACAAGGCGTTTCGCGGAGAGATTATCCGGAATATGATCATCACCAGTTCCGGGTTCGGGTTTGAGATCGAAGTAACTGCCAAGGTCGCCAAACTAAAGTGCGCGATGTACGAAGTGCCGATTTCCTATCACGGCCGTACATACGAGGAAGGCAAGAAAATCGGCATGACGGATGGATTGGCCGCCGTCTGGTTTATTGTGAAGTTTAACGTGCTTTGCGGTTTGGATCGCTCGTTTCGGGTAGTTCCTGCGCAGAGACCCCGTCCGCTGTCAGAATCCTAGTCGCGATTCTAGTTGCCGGCGCCCATCAGCGTATCCACAAACGATCTTTCAAGCGGCCACTCGCCCACTACTTTGCGATCGTCGCGGCGGAATGTCCCTGCCACCAGCACCTGACTCAGATCTGCGGGATCGGCGTGCTGATGCTCATTCGCTAGATATTTTCGCAGCCTGTTGGTCGCGCTCTCCAAGTCCACCAGCAACGCAGATGCGGTCTGCGCGTCGCCGCACGTCACGTTCAGCGCGAGCTGCAGATGATTGTCGGCGCCGCCTAGCGTCAACGTCACCTGCTCGGCGTTGCCCAGCGCGGCTGCGAATGGCTTCACTCCGTCGGGCAACTGGTTGGTGTCTTTAAGAGCTGCTATCGGGACTCTGGCCCAAACGGGCGCTGCCGGCAACGAAGCCGGCGCCGCAGCGGCTGGCTTGCGGCTGATCTGATAGGCGGCGAAATCGTCGGAACTCACTGCCATCGCGAGAACGTCGTCCCTCAGAGCGTAAAACGAAATCCTGCGGTCCGGCCGGCTACCGGTGGTGACGCAAAATCCGTCGTGGCACGATCCACCTTGGTGCCGGGCGAAATCCATCAGATTCCGCCAATGAAACCTTCCGCGGACGGCGAGAAAGACCTGGTTCCCCCGGAACGCAGCCGCAACCGCGTCCAAATCCCGCCGGTAGTCGAACAACGTCTGGTCGACGAATTGTTTGTACTCAGGCTCTTCGGCGGCTTTCGATCCGGCGATCGTATCCAGGATTCCCGAGCGCCGCATCGCGTCCGCGTCGATGTACAGCACGGTCGCAGTCCCGGATGGCAGATAGCCAACGAGGTCCGAGGCGTTCGATCCGCCGCGCGTGCGCCAAACATACACACCGGTCACTGTCAGCGCGCAGATCGCCGCCAGCAGCGCTGCCAGTTGCCAGGATCGAAAGCGGAACCGCACCCCCGCAGGTTACACCGAGGCGACGGTCTCTGTCACGCGCGAGTCCTTCCACAGCTGGATATAAGGCTGGAGGTCCTGCATCATTCGCCGGAACTGCGCGAGATCCAGCGATTGCGCGCCGTCGCTCATCGCCTTCTCAGGCATCGGATGTACTTCGACCAGCAACCCGTCCGCGCCGATCGCCACCGCGGCGCGCGACAGAGCCGGAACCAGGCTGCGCTTGCCGGTCGCGTGGCTCGGATCGATCACTACCGGAAGGTGCGACAGTTCGTTCAACGCCGCCACCGCCGCGATGTCGCACGTATTTCGCGTCGCGGTCTCGAACGTCCGGATGCCCCGCTCGCACAGAATCACATTGGGATTGCCGTGTGCTACAACGTACTCTGCCGACATCAGCAGTTCCTTGATGGTCGAGCTCATGCCGCGCTTGAGCAGAACGGTGCGCCCGCACTTCCCAAGCGACTTCAGCAGCGCGAAGTTCTGCATGTTGCGCGCCCCGATCTGCATCACGTCGGCATACTCTGCCACCAGCTCGACGTCGCTGTCGGTCATCACTTCGGTGATGATCCCGAGGCCAGTGGCGCGCTTGGCCTTGGCGAGCAGCTTGAGGCCCTCCGTCTCGAGGCCCTGAAAATCGTACGGCGAAGTCCGAGGCTTGAAAGCCCCGCCGCGCAGCAGCTTGGCGCCGGCCGCTGCGACGCCTTCTGCCGCCTGCATGATCTGTTTCTCGGATTCCACCGAGCACGGCCCGGCCATCACGATGAATTCATCGCCGCCGATTTCATAGCCGTTCACGCGAATCCGCGAGCGTTCGCAACGAAATTCCTTGCTGACGAACTTGTAGGGCGCCGAGATTCGCACAGCCTTCTCCACTTGCGGCATCGCCTCTATCGATTCCAAGCAGGCCGTCACGTCCCCAACGCCCACCACGCCGATCACCACTCGCTCCTCGCCTTCGATCGCATGAATCTTGTAGCCAAAATCCCGGATTCGCTCGCACACTTGCTCAATCTCCTCTTTCGAAGAGTGCAGCTTCATCGAGATGATCATAGACTTGCTCCTAAAATCGCGCGCTCCCAAAATGAAAAACCCACTCTTTCGAGTGGGTCGGTTTTATCGGAAACTTTTTACGCCAACACCACCCGCCCGGATTCAGGCACGAAACCAGTACCAAAATCGGAACGAGTAGTAGGGCGCCCGGCGCATGAATTTACAAGTATATCTCAACCGTCAAATAATGCAATGGCCCTGTCCCGGTCTCAGAACAACAGCTTCATTGCTAGCTGAATCTGTCTTGGCGGAAACGTCGACCGGATCGTCCCGAACGCCGCATCGTTCAGCCGCGGATCCGGAATCAGGAAATTGGTGTGATTCAGAATGTTGAAGAACTCCGACCGGAACTGCAGATTGAATCGCTCGCGGATATGGAATGTCTTGTCAACCGCCAGATCCCATTGCTCCAGACTGGGCGCTCGGAATGCGTTGCGCCCGAGACTTCCGAACGGACTCTGCGACGTCGGCTGCGTGAATGTGTAACCGGCGAAATAGCTGTTGAGCATCTGCGACGTGCTTTGGCTGGCCGCGGTCCCGCTCACGTTCGGGCGGATCTCAGCCTGGCCGCGGTAATCGTTTTGCAACCCGGTAACGTCGATTGCTGCGGGCGTCGTGAAATACGCCAGATCGATCGGCTGACCGGTGCGCGCCGTGTTAATGCTGTTCAACTCCCATCCGCCGGCAATCGCATCCAGCACCGGGTTCCAGTTCGATCCCATCGCGCGGCCTTTGCCGAACGGAAGCTGATACACAACGCTGGTGACGTTGTTCAATTTGATGTCGTACGCCGTCGACGCGTACTCGTTATGCAGATCGTGAATGTTCTGAGGATTCGCGCCGAAACCCGGCGCTGGGAAGTATTCGAGCGCTTGCTCGGAGTCGCCCATCGCGTGGCCCCAAGTGAACGAATTCAGGAAGTACAAACCCTGCGCGAAGCGATGCTCGACGCGTGCGTTCAGCCCCTCATAGTTGTTGTTGCCCGCCGGATCGACCCAGGTGATCGGCCCCCAGCCTTGGATCGGACGGCGCGCTGCCAGCGTGAGCGTCTGCCCGGCGGGACTCGGCGCCGCTTGGTTGTAGTCGCCAAGAATCGGCATCCGCAGGCTATGGTTTCCGTTGTAACTTAGCTCTACTACCGTGTTCTTCGGCAACTCGCGCTGCACCGACAAGAACCAGTTTTGAGTGTACGGCCATTTGAAGTTGGAAGGCAGATACACAACGTTTTGTGTGGCCGGATTGAACGCTGCTGGATTCGCAATACCAGTGCTAAAGCTGTTGAGCGTGGTCAAAAAGCCCGCCGGCACTGACCCGCCGGCGGGTATCGACTGCGAAAACGTACCGAACAAAGCTTGCGGCGCGTTGATCCCTTCCAACGCGCTCCCCGGCCGGTTGAAGTAGGAATAGCTGATGCCATAACCGCTGCGGATGACAGTCTTTGAATCGAAACTGTATGCCAAGCCGATGCGCGGTCCAAAATTCTTATAGTCCGGATGCACCAGGCTGCGATTGTACAAGCTGCCGCCCGTGGCCTTGATCATCGAAGCCGTTGCCGGATTGAAGTCCGAATAGTTGTTGTCCCGCTCGTACAGCGGACTCGCGAAATCCCAGCGCAGCCCCATGTTCACGGTCAACTTGGGAGTTAGCCGCCAGTCGTCCTGGAAGTACATGCCATGCACGAACTGGCGTAGATTCACAACCAGATAGCTGCCCTGGGAGATCGTGGCCGGCAATCCAAAAATGAAATCGGCCAAATTGTAGGTCGTTGAATCACTTGGAATCGTGCAGTTTGAGGCCATTCCCAACTGCCCGCACGTCGGCTTGCTGAATTGACCGTTGTATGTATCCTGCCCGTACAACGGATTCGTGTCTAGCACTTCCGTATGGATCAAGAGAAACTCATAGCCCATCTTCAGCGAATGTGAGCCGATGACCTTAGAGAAGCTCACCTTGGGATCCCACGAAGTCGGATTCTGGAACTGCGGGTTGCTGGTCTGGCGCCCGAATGCTGTGAATCCACTCACCGTCTGCGTATTCAAG
>DASQJA010000223.1:0-4021 GCA_035631275.1 Bryobacteraceae bacterium | reverse complement strand
GCCCGTCCGCCGACAGGGTCGGCGTCGCGATCGCGTAGCACGGGGCGCGGATGGGCGAACCGGCGTCGGTGCGAAAATCGTGATAGAGGCGCCAGTCAAGCATTTCGCGGCGCACCGCGTCGAGCTCCGGATAGCGAGCGGCGTCGCGGAAACCTGCGAGCGCCGTCTCGGACGGAAGGACCGCATCGCGGTGCGTCTCGCGACGGCCGGCCTCGTTGCGCAAGGCGACGAACGATCCCTTCCGTTCCATCATCACCACGTCGCGTCCGCGGTGGCGCATGGTGAGACGCTCCTCCTTGATCAGCGGCTCGATCTCGAATGCGGCTTCGGTCGGCCGGCGCAGCCCGATCTCGACCTCGTAGGAGTGCGGCAGCCCGACCTCGACTCCGTTTGCCATCTCGTCGAAATGCGCCTTGAGCGCGAGGCGCACAGGCTGGCGGGCGCGTCGCTTCCCGGCCCACAGCACGGATTCGACGCCGCCCTCTTCGGCGATGGCACGCGTGAGCGTGCCTTCGGCCGCAGCGCGCAGCAGGCCCAGCGCCTTGTAGAGGTTGGTTTTTCCGACGCCGTTTGCGCCGACGAAGACCGAGCACGCCTCCACCGGAAGGAAGAGGCCGCGCACGGAGCGATAGCCTCGGATCGTCACAGCGCTGAGCGGCAACCGTCAGCTCCTCGATACGGACCCGCAAGTTGAGCTCAAAATGCGCATGACCGCCGGGATCGTTGCATAGCCGAGAGAGAAAATATCTTGACACCTTGCCGTCCGCAATTTGGCGCCGAGAATAGCCACGTTCTGTGAAGCCCCCTCAGCTTTTCTAGCCCGCGGTTGCAGGATCGCCACTCGGTTGTCGGCATTCTGAGCTATATAGCCAAATGCGCGTCCGCGACCCAGCGTGCGCGACCCCAACCACCGGATCGCAAGTTCAGATCCACGGCTTATGACCAGCTTGCTCGACAGATGGCTTCCATTTCGGACCGAGGACAGCCGTGTTCGCTGTCGCTTATTCTGCTTCCCACACGCCGGCGGAAATGCTCAATTTTATCGCCCTTGGCGCGATCTGACGCCGCCAGAACTCGACTTCTGCCCGGTCGAGCTTCCGGGACGCGCTACCCGGCTGGATGAGCCGGCATACACCGATATGGCGGCCATGATCGCAGCCGTAGCGAACGGGCTTACTGGAGCCTTGAACGTACCCTTTGCGTTTTTTGGCCACAGCATTGGGGCTTTTATCGCCTTCGAAGCCGCAAGGAAGATACACTCTGCGGATGGTCGATATGCGCGCCATCTATTCGTTTCTGCTCGAACCGCACCAAATACCTTCCACTATCCCAAAGCTGATCGCGGTTTTTCCGATGCCGAATTGCTTCGAATACTGCGAGCTTATGGTGGCACATCGAACGCAGTAATTTCCAACCGCGAATTGATGGCGGCCATTCTTCCGACGTTGAGAGCCGATATTTTGCTGGCTGACAGCTATCGTGTGGATCAAAAAGCTGTCGTGACCTGCCCAATTACCGGATTCGGCGGGTCCGATGATGCAGTCGGCTTTCAATCACTCGAGACGTGGAGTCGGTTCACCAACGCCGGCTTTCGCCATCGGACCTTTCGCGGCGGACATTTTTACTTCCTGGACGATCCTACGGCTCTGGTTCGGGAAATCGCGCAAGACCTCCGCATCTCCCCGGACAACGGCCGGGGGCGCCGTGCGCCTGACGCAAAGAGTTCTCCGTCTTCCCTCTGATGAAATTCATGATTGGACCGCACTCTGACGCAAAGGAAGGAGGCGACGGTCGAGCTATTCCATTCACGCGATCATGACGAACGGAATAGCGCAGGTCTGGCCTCGTGCCGTTCGGTCGCATCGAACTCTACGAGAAACGCCCGCTCAATACATTCCGTGCGATCTTTCATCGATCCCTTTTGTTCATAACGCAAGCGGAAACACTTTCCTTCTCGAACAAACCTCCAATCAAACCTTTCCGCTCAATCTGTCCCTTAGCGAAAGACCCGCTGCCCGGCAGCGCTTCGCCAATGATATCCCGTCGGGATCGACGCGAGAAAAGAGGCAATAGCCCGCGGGTAAATGAATAACCAATACGAAATAGGCGAAAGCCGTATGATTCAACAATAATTGGTACGATGTAACTTCTTGCTTGGGTTGAACCCTCTTTGGAGTTGTGAGAAGGTATATAAATTAAGTGAAGCGGACGTCGCAGGAGGGAACGATGGTTTCCGAGCACGCAGAACCGCCACTTCACGGTGCCAACGGTCCTCGCATTCCTCCCCAATCTGGCAATCAGCCTCTCGGCGGATATGGACCCGATCAGGAAAGAAACTGGTCGCGGACACAACGAGCCGCAGAAGCGGAAGCTTCGTCACCGCATAGAGCCTCCCAGAGAGGTACGCAGCAAGCATTCGAAAACGAACCGCGAGCAAATGGCGGCGGTGCGCCGACCGGCAGTCGCGGAGATCAATCGACCTTTTCCGCCAGCAACAACCCGCACTACACCGCGGCCGACCCGACCGGAGGATACCAACAACCGTTCTCGCAAAGCTATTTCAACACGCCGTTCGGCCCTGCGGCATTCGCAAATCCGTTTGGAATGCCTGGATTCTGGCCAACGGGCGCGCCTCCGGTCTTCCCCTTTTCGCCGTTTGGCGCCATGCCGCAAAGCACTTTCCATCCGGGGATGCCGCCGTTCGGATTTTACCCGTTCTCGGATCAAGCCGGGCAATTCGGCGACGCGATGCGGGCCTTCCATGCCCACCCGAACGTCCTGGGCTGGTGGAGCAATTTTCGTTCACTTTGGTCATACCTTTCATCCAGCTGGATGTGGCTTTTTTCCGGCCTCACCCGCGCCTTCTCACCGCTTCAGAGCGCGAATCCACCGTTCGATGCGTCGCTGCGGATCGCCATGGCGCAGGCCGATGTCATGCATCAAACGCTGCTGAAGGCGGCGGAGATGGTCGACCACGCGCGAAACGCCTGCCGCGCATTTGCCGAGCACGGTGGCGTCGCATACGCGCCCGTCGGCCCGACGCCCCCGTTTTCGATGCCCGGATCATCCGGCCCGGCGCGTCCTGGCGGCTCGGTCGATATGGAAAGGCTAAGACAATCCTTGCAAACAATGGACCCCACGCAGGCCGCCCAGGTCTTGCATGCGGTTCAGGTGGTACAGGCAATGGATGCTTCTTATCGCAGACAACGCGGCGCTGATTCGTCTGCCTGGTAAGGCTTCAATTTCACTTCGTAGACCTAAGCCTCGCTTCCTGAACTTGGGAAAGGCGTCGTAACGCACCGCCATGGACGCGCATTGGGTAATCGAGAAATTCGCCAAATGGAGCAACCGCGATGCGCTCGTCGATGAACGCGGGTCGGTGTCGTACGCCGAACTTTGCCGATTAATCGACCTATGGACCGCGGAACTGCGACGGAGCGGAATTGAAAGCGGGCAGACGCTCGCAATCTGCGGAGATTACTCGGCGCAGACGTGTGCGCTGTTGATCGCCGCGCTGGTGAACCGGACCATCGTCGTTCCCCTTCCATCTGCGGCGAACAGCCCGCGGAGCGATGTGATGGAGATTTCTCAAGTCCAGCACGCTATTGCCGTGAGTCGGGATGGCAGCCATCAAACGACCCATTTCGCCCGATCGGCCGAGCATATTTTGTACGGCCGACTGCGAGAGCGCGACGCGCCAGGTCTCGTCTTATTCAGCTCCGGTTCAACAGGCCGCAGTAAGGCATCGTTGCTGGATTTCACTGCATTGCTCGAGAAGTTTCGTGACGAGCGCCGCGGATATCGCACGCTCGTATTCTTGCTGCTCGATCACATAGGCGGCGTAAACACGCTGTTTCACGTATTGTGCCACGGCGGGACGGCCGTTACGTGCGCTCAACGAACGCCCGATGCAGTATGCGCGGCCATTGCGGCCAATCGAATCCAGTTGCTCCCAACGACGCCCACATTCATCCGCATGCTGCTGATATCGGATGCACTGAAGCGTCATGACGTTTCATCG
>DASQJA010000222.1:0-3161 GCA_035631275.1 Bryobacteraceae bacterium | reverse complement strand
GGCCGCGGTCAAAAGCCAGGGGAGTCAACACCGGATAGATTCGTTCCCGAAAATAGCGATCGAGTTCCAGTTTCTGGTTTGCGTCGAGGGAGCGGTGGCGGGCGATATGGATTCGGGAATCGGCCAACGCGGGAAGCAATTCGTCGTGATAAACGCGGTAGGCGTCGTCGACCAGGGCCGCGTACTCGGCGCCTATCGCGGCAAGCTGTGCTCCGGGCAAACGGCCGTCCACGCTGGGATCCTGGACGCCACTTTCGATCTGCTGCATCAAACCCGCGACACGGACCATAAAGAACTCGTCGAGATTCGAACTGAGAATCGAAAGAAACTTCACCCGCTCGAGCAGCGGAGTCCGGGGATCTTGCGCTTCTTCGAGAACACGCCGCTGGAACTGCAGCAGGCTGAGCTCAGGATTCAGGAAGAGCGCAGGCTTTTCGACCAAGGCGAGGCTCTTCGCCGGATCGGTGTTTCTCGGCGGACGGTTTTCTTCCTGAGGCAGCGGCCCGGGCGTGCCGAGCATCATAGGGGAACGGTCTCACCCTGGGCGGCGCGCTTTTGACCGCGTTCCAGGGACCCGATGCGAGCGTTTGCGATTTCCATAACCTTGGCGCAGCAGCCGGTCATCGAGATGCTAATGTCGCGAAGGGAAGTGCCATGGAAGCGTATGCGAGGCGCTTGCCGGTGATCCGGACAACGGACGTCGCGCAGTTTCTCTTCAGTGGCTTGCTTGAACCGTTCGACGCCTGCATTGTCGAGGCTGGGGAACACCGACAACATTTTAGCACGGAAATGTTGCAAACAGAAAGTATTTGTTGTGTTATCAGGAAGGCGCGCGCTTACAGCTCAGAGAGGATTTTCTGGCTAAGCGACGCGAAGTTGAACTCCGTGGCGACGCGGTGCTGCAGATAGCGAGAAACGTCCCGGCGTTTGCGCGGGTTCGACAGGTAGTCATCCAGCATGGAATTGAGCTGATCCAAGCTCCGGTACATGACCTGGGCGCCGAAATCACCCATGCTCTGATGGAAATCCGGCTTGTAGTCGAACAAAACCAGTCCTCCACAGGCGAAGCATCCCATGACCTTGGGGGAGATCCCGGTGTTGTAGCCGAGGTTGACGATATCCACGATGACGTCGCTGTTGATAAAGAGCAACGGAAGCTCTGTGAAATAGTCGAGCGACTTGCGGAATTTCATGCAATAGCGGGAGCGCAACGTGGCCACGCTATCAGGCTCGACGAAATTGCCGAAGTAATCGAATTCGCGTTTTAGTCCCGCGAGCACTCCGAGGCGAGCTTCGGTGTTCCCGACTACCTCGATCTCCTCGTGCATGAATTGCCAGAAGAACGTCTGGTTCGGCTCGAGACGCAGACGTTTCCGCGTAGGCCGGTCGAGCGTGTCGATCTCGGCCGTGATGAGATCCCACAAGCATTCCGTAAGCCGGCTCTTCTTGGCCGCCACCACGCGCGATTCGATTTCCCCAAGGCCAGCGATGTGCCGGAAAGGGAGAGCCTCGGCGCCCTTCACGTACACGTTGCCGGCAAACGCAATCCGCGTGCGGTAGGCATTGGCGGGCGCGGCTCGGTAGCCGTAGCGTACGAAATTCGGATAGGCGGGCTGGAGAAAGAACCGGACCTTCGAGCGATCGATTACCCCTAGTTTGTCCAGCGCGTCGATGTGACCGCGATCCGGGGAATAGTGAATGAACAGCGGATGATCCAGAACTTGCTTGAGTCGGCGGACGGATCCACCAGCTGAGTCTTCGGGGCGATTCGGAAGCGGGCCTAGGATCTGCTGCGGCAACTGCAGTAGGCCATGATCCCACAACATAATCGTCGGGATCTGGAAAATGTCTTTGAAAATGTTTTGCGCGCCATCGCGGCACAGCAACGCGTAAAGCGCGTTCGGCACCGGGAGCGCGACCTTCGGGCGAAACGATTTCAGCGCCTGGATGCAATCGCGAATATAGATATCGTTGCCGGTGATAAAGCTCCCAATATTGAGCTCGAAGACTTCGGCGCCGAGCGCCCGCAGCTCTTCCGCCATTTCGATGGCAAAGTTGTAATCGATTCCGCCGAACCAGGGATGCGGTGGAAGAGTAGTGACGATCCGGAGACCCTTGAGTGGAGCGGCGGACGCGCTCATCGCTCATACCACCACTTGGCGACCCGGCGCACTTGGTGCATCGCGAATGCGGGCAGTCCAAGAGCGCGCTCGAAAAGCCGGCGGACGATATAGAGTCGTTTTCCGAAGGGGGGCATCGGAGCCTCGCCGCCGATTGATAACCGCGCCAACCGGAATCCGAGCGGCCTCGAATCGGCGCCCCAGCCGAGCGATTCGGGCGACCGGGGCGTGGGTACTTCGAACGTCAAGGTCAACTCCAAAACACCCGAGATGGCATCGGCCGGCAATATGATCGAGCGGCGATGCACCGCGCGCGCCGGGCCGAGCGTCCATTTGCCGATCGCGCGACCGTTGGCCTTGACCCGAACGTCGAGCGTGGGCGAGTCGCGCGAAACCACGCAATCCGAAATGATGAACGACGCTGGAAGCTCGACTGTCGGCGGCTCTTCGAAAATGATTCTCAGCGATGACTCGCGGCCAATGGTCCAGGAGCCGAATTGATCGGGCTGCGCCCACTCCACACCCAACGAATCGCCGACGGCCACCGCGGAGTTGCCCGTTGCAGTGAAATCCAGAACGTCGCCGAGCAGCAATTTCAATCGTCCCGCCGATTCTAAACGAAAGCTGGTGAGCCGAAAGCCAAGCGGACGCGTGTCCCACGTCGACCAGCCCATTCGCTTCGGCGAGCGCGGTTCACGAATACGGAAAGTGATCAGGAGACTGCCGGCAGGCAAGCCTTCCGGCAGTAGAATTCTTCGTTCATCCGAGGTGCGCGCGGGACCGAGCGTCCAGTCGGCTGCTTTCTCGTCATTGATGAAAACTTCGGCGTGGACGAGCGACTGCTCCGCGTTCACCGCTACGTCGGTGATATTGAAAACGGCGCGGCCCGGCTCGTTGATCGGCTCGTCCAGCAGAAACACAAGCTTGGCTTCGTCGCCTAGCGTCCACTGACCGTAGTTGTCCGGCTGGCTCCAGCACTCGTTAGCGTGATCCGATCCCTTTCCGTTTTCGGTGAAGTCAACCGTCGCGCGGAGAGAGTAG
>DASQJA010000221.1:0-28714 GCA_035631275.1 Bryobacteraceae bacterium | reverse complement strand
CATCATGAATCGAGTGAAGCTTACGCCGCGTGATCGATCGGGTGCGTCTTGGCGAGCGCCATCCGCTCGCCAATTCCCGGAACCGCGGTCCGCAGCACATCCTCGACGCGCTCAGCGAAGACAAACTCCATCTCCTTCTGAACATCCTCGGGCAGCTCGCGCAGATCCTTGCGGTTCGCCTTCGGCATGATCACGGTATGGATGCCGGCGCGCCGGGCGGCCAGCACCTTTTCCTTGATCCCGCCAATGGGCAGTACCAACCCAGTCAGCGTAATCTCGCCGGTCATCGCAACGTCCGTGCGTGCCGGCAGCCTGGTGTAGAGCGAAGTAAGCGCCGTCGCCATCGTTACGCCAGCCGACGGCCCATCCTTCGGGATCGCGCCGGCCGGAACGTGCACGTGCACACCCGACGCTTTGAACAGCTTCGGATCGATGTCGAAGTCATCGGCATGCGACCAGATGTAACTCTGTGCCGCCTTGGCCGATTCCTGCATCACCTCGCCGAGCTGACCTGTCAGTGTGAGGCCTTTGCCATCCGGCAGCAGCGTAGCTTCGATGTACAGCACGTCGCCGCCGGTTTCGGTCCATGCCAGGCCCGTCGCCACGCCCGGAGGCAGCTCCCGGCGAGCCTCTTCTGGATTGAACCGCTCGGGACCAAGCATTTCCACCAGATCCTCGGGCGTTACGGTCACGCACTCGGCCGCGCCTTCGGCAAAACGCAGCGCAAGCTTACGCGCCACGCGTCCGATGGCCCGCTCGAGTCCTCGAAGACCGGCCTCGCGCGTGTACCCGGAAATGATCTTCTTGATCGTCTCATCGGGCAGCGTGCACTGCTCGGCAGTGACGCCGGTCTCCTTGAGCTGCTTCGGAATCAGATAGCGCTTCGCGATGGCCAGCTTCTCTTCTTCGCTGTAGCCCGACAACCGCAGCACTTCCATACGGTCGAGCAGCGGCTGCGGAATCGTATCCAGCGTATTCGCCGTCGTCACGAACAACACTTTCGACAAGTCGAATGGCAGATCGAGATAGTTATCGCGGAAGCTCTTGTTTTGCTCCGGATCGAGAATTTCGAGCAAAGCGTGCGCCGGATCCCCGCGGAAATCGTGGCCCAGCTTGTCCACTTCGTCGAGCATCAGCACCGGATTATTGGCGCCCGCGCGTCGCATGGCCTGAATCACGCGACCCGGCAGCGCACCGATGTACGTGCGGCGATGGCCGCGCAATTCGGCCTCATCATGCAACCCGCCGAGGCTCATGCGCTCGAACTTACGGCCGAGCGCCCGTGCGATCGATTGGCCGAGCGACGTCTTACCAACACCCGGCGCGCCGACGAAGCACAGGATCGGTGCCTTGGCGTTCGGATTCAGTTTCAGCACGCCCAGATGTTCGAGGATGCGTTCTTTCACATCCTTCAAGCCGAAGTGATCCTCATCCAACACCTGCCGCGCCCGCGCGATGTCTAGGACGTCATCGGTGCCTTTCTTCCACGGCAGCTCTAGCACGTAGTCGAGATACGTCCGGATCACGTTGTAATCCGGCGCCCCGGGCGGCAGCTTCTGCAGCCGGTCGAGCTCGCGCGTGGCTTCCTTCAAAATATCTTCCGGAAGATCGGCTTTCTCCAGCCGCTCTCGCAACTGCTCGGCTTCGGCCTGTTCGCCGCCTTTCTCGCCCAGCTCTTGCTGGATGGCGCGCATCTGCTGGCGCAGCAAGTAATCGCGCTGCTCCTTGGTCATTTCACTGCGCGCCTCGGTGTTGATCTTGTTCTTCAGCTCGAGCACCTGGACCTCATGGGCCAGGTAGCCGTGCATGATCCGCAATGCTTCGAGCCGCGTTGGGGCTTCGAGCAGCGCTTGCGCTTTCTCTGCATCCATGCTGAACATGGAGGCCAGCACAAACGCCAGTCGCAGCGGATCGTCATTCGCCGCCAGCAACCCGCGTAGTTCTTGCGGAGCATTGGGTTGCGCCAGAGACAACGCTTCACCGGCGATTTCCACCAGCGCGCTTTGTAGCGCTTCCACTTCGTTGCCTTTGTCGTCAGGCAGCGGCAGCGGCGTAACGCGCCCCGTCAGGAACGGCTCTCCGTCGTCCAGCTTCAGAAGCGCGACTCGTTCCATTCCCAAAACCATCAGTTCTATGTGTTCTTCGCCCGCCCGGTTCACTTTGCGGATTACGGCTTTTGTCCCGATCGCATGCAGGTCGCCTGGCCCGGGAATATCCTGCTCCGGATCGCGCTGCGTAAACACCGCGATCTCCTTCGATTCGCTCTCGAGCGCGGCCTCCACAGCCGCGATCGAGCGCGCTCGTCCCGCCGAAAGAGGCATCATCAGGTACGGAAACAGCACCGCGCTCTTCAAGGGCAGCACCGGCAGTGTGTAAACTACAGTATTTTCAGACATTTTCCCTCCCGGCCTCGTTGTTCATCCATCACTTAGATGCACCTGAAGACAAAAAGAAGCAGGCTCGTTAATCAACGAACCTGCTTCCAGGAGACTCAACTTTCGAAAAGCTTACTTATTCGGAACGACTACGAAACGAGTTCCTTGTCCGCTCCGAACGAGCAGCAACGTCGAATCCTTGGCCGCGCCCGCCTTCACCGCCTGATTAAACTCAGCCACGGTGTTGACCGCACGGTGATTCACCTGGACGATGACATCACCGGTCTGCAGCCCGGCCTGGGCTGCCGGTGAGTCATCCGACAGGTCCGTAATCACAACGCCGTTCGTGCCTTCCGGGAGCTGAAGCTGACGCCGCAGGTCTGAATTCAGTCCCTGCACGGTGACGCCCTGTAGAGCGCCTTTCTCGCCGCCCTCGGGCAGGTTACCGCGCCCATTGCCGTTGGCTTCGGCTTCCAGATTCAGTTCGCCGAGAGTGACCGGCACATCCAGGTTCTGGCCGTTGCGTGCGATCTTCAGGTGGATGGTTGTACCGGGTGCGAAGCCGGCCACCTGCAAGCGGAACTCGTTCACGTCGGAAATCGCGTTGCCGTTGATGCCGACGATCACGTCGCCAACTTTTAAGCCCGCCTTTTCAGCCGGACTGTTCGGTTCTACCTGCGCGATCGCTACGCCATGATCGTTCGCAATGTTGAATTGCTTGGCGAGCTCCGGCGTCAGCTCCTGCGGCAGAATGCCCATGAAGCCGCGCGTCACTTTTCCATGCTTCATGATCTGCTCCATCTCGGTGCGAACCAGATTCGCCGGAATCGCGAAGCCAATGCCCTGGTTCCCGCCGGTTTCACCGGATAGGATGGCGGTGTTGATACCGACCACATCTCCGTGCGTGTCGACCAGCGCGCCACCCGAGTTGCCCTGGTTGATCGCGGCGTCGGTCTGAATGAAATCTTCAAACCGCTCGATGCCCAGGCCGCCGCGTCCAGTCGCGCTGATGATGCCCATCGTCACTGTTCCGCGCAGACCGAACGGCTCTCCCATTGCGAGAACCACGTCGCCCACCTGAGCCTTCGAGGAATCCGCGAAAGAGAGCGAAGTAAGACCCGTGCGATTCACCTTCAGCACGGCGATATCGGCGGCCTTGTCGGCGCCGATGACCTTAGCCGGGAACTCGGATTTGTCGAAGAACGAGACCTTGACGTCGGTGGCGCCATCGATCACGTGATTATTCGTGATGATGTAGCCGTCCGGGCTCACCACAACGCCCGAGCCCAAGCTGGTCTCGCGCTGCGAACGCGGCCGTTCCTGCGGCATGCGACCGCCGAAAAACTGCCGGAAAAACGGATCGTCAAACATGCCCGGCGTCTGCTGCGACCGGACTACTTTCGAAGACGAGATGTTCACGACTGCCGGCATGGCTCGCTTGACGATCGGAGCGAAGCTGACCAGCGGCCCTTGCTCAACTGCCGCCGCATGCGTGCTCGTGAGAAACACCGGAACGCCGTGCGAGCCGGTGATGGTGGCAATGAGCGCACCAGCCAGCGCCGCAATGACTGCAACTAAGGCAACCGTGGATGTACGGATGTGACCCTTCATGGTTTCAAGTTTCCTTTTCTAATCTCAAACTTCCTTCAAGGCCGCTTCACGCTCACGGCCCGCGCGTTTCGATTCAAATATCAGCTTGCCGGATGAATCTAGATCCACGACGATGCGTTGACCGTCCCGAATCTCTCCCGCCAGCATCAAGCGCGCCATCGGCGTTTCGATTTCGCGCTGGATTGCCCGCTTTAAGGGGCGGGCGCCATATGCCGGATCATAGCCGACGCGAACCAAGTGTCCGCGCGCCTGATCCGTTAACTCCAACTCCACATGCCGGTCCGCCAAACGCTTTCGCAACCCGTTCAACTGGATCTCGACAATTTGTTTCAGGTGCTCCTCCGACAGTGAGTGGAAGACGATCATCTCGTCCACCCGGTTCAAGAACTCAGGCCGGAAGTGGCGACGCAGCTCTTCGAGCACAGCGTCCTTCATCCGGTTGTAGCCTTCGCCCGCGAAACTGCCGCGATAATCGAGAATTCGGTGGCTGCCGATATTGGACGTCATGATTACGATGGTGTTTTTGAAGTCCACCGTACGTCCCTGCCCATCTGTAAGACGGCCATCGTCCAGTATTTGCAACAGCACGTTGAACACGTCCGAGTGAGCTTTCTCGATTTCGTCGAAAAGGACTACACAATATGGACGACGTCTAACCGACTCCGTTAGTTGCCCCCCCTCTTCATATCCGATGTAACCTGGAGGCGCGCCGATCAGCCGGGCCACGGTGTGCTTCTCCTGGTACTCCGACATGTCGATGCGGATCATGGCCTTTTCGTCGTCAAAAAGGAACTCCGCCAGCGCGCGCGCCAGCTCAGTTTTGCCCACACCGGTCGGCCCTAAAAAAATGAAACTTCCGATCGGCCGGTTCGGATCCTTCAGCCCCGAACGCGCCCGCATCACCGCCTCGGCCACCGCCTTGACGGCTTCGTCTTGCCCGATCACGCGCTCGTGGAGCTCGTTTTCCAGGTTGAGCAGCTTTTGGATCTCGCCCTCCAGCAGCTTCGAGACCGGGATGCCCGTCCAACGGCTGACGACCTGCGCGATATCTTCCTCATCGACTTCTTCTTTCAGTAGCCGCCGGCCGGATTGCTTTTCGTCCAAACGCTCCTGCTCAGCCGCGAGTTTGCGGTCCAGCTCCGCGAGCTTGCCGTATTTCAATTCGGCCGCACGGTTGAGATCGTATTGCCGTTCGGCCTTCTCAATCTCGATGCGCGCCTGCTCAATCTGTTCGCGCAGCGCCCGCAGTCGCTGAACGGCCGCTTTCTCGGCCTGCCATTGCGCTTGCAGCGCCGCCGACTCACTCTTTAAATCCGCGATTTCTTTCTCTAGTTTCTTCAGCCGTTCCTTCGAGGCCGGGTCGGATTCTTTCTTCAACGCCTCGCGCTCGATTTCGAGCTGCATGATTCGGCGCAGCATCTCATCGAGCTCGGCCGGCATGGAGTCGATTTCGGTGCGCAGTTTGGCCGCTGCCTCGTCCACCAGGTCGATGGCTTTGTCGGGCAAAAAGCGATCGGTGATGTAGCGGTTCGAAAGCACGGCCGCGGCGACCAGCGCGGAATCCTTGATCCTTACGCCGTGATGCACTTCGTACCGTTCGCGCAGTCCGCGCAGGATCGAAATCGTATCTTCGACGCTCGGCTGGTCCACAAACACAGTTTGAAAACGCCGTTCGAGCGCCGCGTCCTTTTCTATATATTTCCGGTACTCATCGAGCGTCGTCGCGCCGATGCAATGCAGCTCGCCGCGCGCCAGCATGGGCTTCAACAGGTTGCCCGCGTCCATGGCTCCTTCGGCCTTGCCCGCGCCCACTACCGTATGCAGCTCGTCGATGAACAGAATAATCTGGCCTTCGGACGATTGCACTTCCTTCAGCACAGCCTTGAGGCGCTCTTCGAATTCGCCGCGAAACTTCGCTCCCGCGATCAGCGCGCCCATGTCGAGCGCCACTACCCGCTTGTCCTTCAAACCTTCCGGTACGTCCCCGCGCACGATTCGAGCCGCCAGTCCCTCGACGATAGCCGTTTTCCCTACGCCCGGCTCGCCAATGAGCACGGGATTATTCTTAGTCCGCCGCGACAGAACCTGGATCACGCGGCGAATCTCTTCGTCCCGCCCGATCACCGGATCGAGCTTGCCCTGGGCCGCCAACTGCGTGAGATCTCGCCCGTATTTTTCGAGCGCTTCATAAGTCGCTTCCGGATTCGGCGACGTCACGCGCTGGGCACCGCGAACTTCTTGCAGCACCCGCATCAGCCGCTCGCGTGTGGCGCCGAATTCCTTGAAGAGCTTTCCAGTAACACCTGAATCTTCAGTCGCCGCAAGTAACACGTGCTCGACCGAAGTGTATTCGTCCTTGAGCCGCTTAGCTTCTTCCTCGGCTTTGGTGAGGAGCTTGGTGATTCGCGGAGCGACATAGACCTGATCGGGCGACATAGACGTCCCCGATACTTTCGGAAGCCGGTCGATCTCCTGCTGGAGCCGGCTGCGCAACGCATCTACTCGGATGTCTGCCTTGTTCAGGATAGAGGGAGCCAGCCCGCCCTCTTGACCCAGTAAGGCGAGCATCAGATGTTCAACGTCCAGTTGTTGGTTTCCGTGTTGTACCGCTAAAGATTGGGCCGCACGGATTGCGTCCTGCATCTTTTCAGTCAGTCGGCTGAAATCCATTCACGCAGCTCCCCAGTCGATTGGATGCGCTCAGACATGAGTGCGTTCCTATCAACTAATATCAGCATATCACCAACATGCCGTTCGGGCAAGTTGTTGGGATCGCGCATGGGCGCCGCTGTTCTCCGCGGCCTTTAGGATTCAGCAGGTTACAAAAAAGGGCTGGCTGTTTCGGCCAGCCCAGCTTGACTGTTTCGGCCAGCCCTGCTTGGAATGGATAAACTTCGGCTTAGAAAGGCTTCGAATAAGCTTCATCAGTCCAGCGATGCCGATCAAGCCCGACCCGATCAGCAGGAACGTTCCTGCCTCCGGTGCCTGGCTCATCCCGCTGGCAGCCGTCCCGTACGAGCAGTTGTCGACGCAGCGCATAAGTGGACCCCTTATAAACAGTGCCGAGAAGGGTCATTGATGGTCGCGATGGGCGTGTCGGAGGTGACTCCCCAGAACTGCTCGGTTGGACCGCGCATCGGTACGGACCGTATCGTTATTTCCGGCCACAGTGATCTGCGCTCGGGCTAACCGTGAAAAGCTCCATCCCGAATGCAGTGACGCCGGCCGGCAAGACGATCTGGATGTAGGGAAGCGGGGACGATGAGTTTGGCCGATCCATGTCCTGAGCGAGCGCGTCGTTGCTGCCGAAGTTGAAGTACTTAGAAATTCGTGGCGATGACCTCAATCCACGAAGACCCGCTGGAGGTATATCCGATAAACTCCACCCCGCCATTGGTCACCCCGGTTGCTCCTGAATACACAGTGGCTCTATTCGCCGGAGCGAGGCCTTCGAACCTGATGGTCTGCTGAGATGACGCGGCCGCCGCCGCGGCGTTTGGATCCGTGTAGTAGGTTGTGATGGTCGCAAAGCGCGCCGAATTGGCCGCAAAGCAGAAACGCCGCCAGGCCCAAAATATTCAGAGGACGAGTGAGAGAATGCAGCATAAAGACTCCTTCGAACTAATCGCTACCAACCTGAAGCTGGAAACTGGTTAGTGGGGGCGGAGTGCGGTCACGCTCTGCTGAAATTTCTTGCTGCCGCGCGATTCCCCAAGGAGTAGGCCCTGAGGCCTAGTGCAGCGATCCGGCGACTTTCGCGCCGTATTCCTTCGCCTTCGACATCACCAGCGCCGGATCCAGCGTCAATGGCTTGCCATCACGGACCAGTGGCCGCCCATTTACGGCAACGTCCTCAATATCCGATCCTTTCAGCGCGTACACGACCTGCGAGTAAATGTTATAAAGGGGGACCGCGTGGGGACGATCCAGCCGCACCGTAATCAAGTCTGCGCGCTTGCCGGGTTCGAGCGATCCGATTTCCTTGACGAGTCCGGCTACGCGTGCCCCCTCGATGGTGGCCAACGCGACCACCTGCTCGGCTGGAAGCAGTGTGGGATCGCCGCTTGCCACCTTCTGCAGATTGGCCGCGAGATTCATCTCTTCCATCAAGTCGAAATCGTTGTTGCTGCCTGCAGGTCCGTCGGTGCCGAGCCCTACTGGAACGCCTGCGGCTAGCAGCTTCACCACAGGCGCGACACCGCTAGCCAGCTTCATGTTGCTCGAAGGGCAATGCGCGACTCCAACTCCGTGTGCCTTCAGAATCTTGATGTCGCCGTCATCGAGCCAGACGCCGTGCGCCGCGATGGTCGGGCCATCCAGCACGCCGAGCACGTCCAGCAACCGCGTGGGCGTCATGCCGCGAACGCGCAGCGCGTCGTCATTCTCGGTCTTGGTCTCCGAAACGTGAATCAGCAGCGGGACGCCGTAGTGGTCGGCCAGTTTTCGAGCCGCGCGCAGGTCGGCATCGTCGTTGGTGTAAATGGCGTGTGGCGCCGGCGCAGGCACGATCAGCGGATCGCCCTTGTACTGCTTGATGAACTTCTCGGTAAGCTCCAGCGCATCATGCGGAGTCGCAGAATCGGGCGACTTGAACTTGAGGATGGTCTCCCCCAATACACCGCGCATTCCCGCTTCCTTGGCCGCTTGCGCCACGCGGTCCTCGAAATAGTACATATCCACGAACGTCGTCGTGCCGGAAAGCATCATTTCAAGACACGCCAGCCGTGTTCCCCACAGCACGAAGTCCGGTGTCACGTTCTTGGCTTCCGCGGGAAAAATGAATTTCTGAAGCCAATCCTGGAGCTTCATGTCGTCTGCGATACCGCGCAACAGCGACATCGCGGCATGCGCGTGCGTGTTGACCAGCCCCGGCATGATGAGCGCGTTCGGACGGTCCAAGCGATGCGCAGCCTGGAACCGGCTGTCGATCTCGGCGCGCGTTCCCACTCCCACGATGCGCTCGCCGCGAACGGCCACCGCGCCATCGTGGATCAACCGATGCCGCGCGTCCATCGTAACCACACTTCGCGCGGAGTAAATCCAGTCAGCGGGTTCAGCCCTAAGGCTGCTGGAAATGACGAGACTGAGGAGCAGTTGTAGCGCACGCACTCGTGCGTGCCCTGTCGCCACTCGTGGCGATGCTGAGTCTGGATTACTCACCATTGCGTTCACACGAGTGTGAACACGGCACCCATCAGCGCGCGCGCTACAGAAACGAATCATCGAATGGTCTCGGAAAGATATCTCTCAATTTTATCGTTTCGCTCTTTCCCTTCAGATTGACGAGTGTGATCTCAACATCGCCACAAAACTCCCACAGGATCTGCCGGCACGCCCCGCACGGCGGCGTGAGCGAATCCGTATCCGCTGCCACCGCGATCCGCGCAAATGTCTTCGCCCCCTCCGACACCGCTTTGAACACCGCCACGCGCTCGGCGCACACCGTCAGCCCGTAGGTGGCATTCTCTACATTGCATCCAGTGAAAATGTGCCCGCTCTCATCTTCCAGCGCCGCCCCCACCTTGAAATGCGAAAACGGCGCATGCGCATACTCTCGCGCCTTGAGCGCCGCCTCAGTCAACTGGCTCATAGGTATTGCAAAAGCGCCTTCAGAAATTCAACCAGCCGATCCCGGACCTGACGCCCGACCTCCAGCACTTCCTCATGGTTGATCTTCTGCGGCAGAACTCCCGCGGCCATATTGGTTACGCATGAAATCGCCAGCACCTTCATTCCCAGGTAATTCGCGACGATCACCTCAGGCACCGTCGACATCCCCACCAAGTCCGCGCCAATCGTGCGCAGGTAGCGGATCTCGGCGGGCGTCTCGTAACTCGGCCCCGGCAACGCTGCGTACACGCCTTCGCCTAACGTAAACCCCAGTTCCCCCGCCACGCGATGCGCGAGCTCCCGATACTCAGCCGAATACGCCTCCGACATATCGGGGAACCGCGGTCCCACGGAATCGTCGTTCGGCCCGATTAGCGGATTCACTCCCTGCAAATTAATATGATCGGAGATCAGCACCAGCGCTCCCTGCGAGTAAGACAGATTGATCCCGCCCGCCGCGTTGGTGAACACGATCGACTCGACGCCCAGCGCCCGCAATACACGTACACCCATTGTGACCTGCGCCGCCGAGTAGCCTTCGTACAAATGGCTGCGACCTGCCATGACGGCAACCATAACGCCATCCAGCCGCCCGAATACCAGTTTCCCGGCGTGCCCCACCGCAGTTGACACCGGCCATCCCGGAATCTCGGTGTAGGAAATCTCGGTGCGCACGGCCAGTTCATCTGCGAAGGCACCGAGCCCGCTGCCCAATACCACCGCGACTCGCGGATCGAGGCTCACCTTCGAGCGGATGTAGGAGACTGCGTCTCGCATCAGAGCAGCATGCCCGCAATGCAGGCCGACATAAAATTCGCCATCGTCCCTGCGGCAACGGCTTTCAAACCCAACCGCGCCAGGTCTGATTTGCGCGTCGGCGCCAGCGCCCCGATTCCGCCGATTTGAATCGCGATGGACGAAAAATTCGCAAACCCGCACAGTGCGTAAGTGGCGATTGTGAACGAGCGCGGATCGAGCGCATCCTTCATCGGCCCGAGCTGTTGGAACGCGATAAATTCGTTGAGGACCAGCCGCGTCCCCAGCAGATTGCCAACCGACTGGCAGTCGTGAAACTTTACGCCCAATAGCCAAGCCACCGGCGAGAACACGTATCCGAAGATCTGTTGCAATGTGATGTGGAAAGCGCTCAAAATCCCGTTGCACAGAGCGATCAGCGCGATGAAGGCGATCAGCATCGCCGCGATGTTCAGTGCCAATTGCAGCCCGTCGCCCGCCCCGCGCGCCGCCGCATCGATCACATTGATCCCGGGCCTTTCCACCTGCACCCGGACACCGCCCGCCGTGGCTGGTTTGTCGACCTCGGGCATCAGGATTTTAGCGAGCATGATAGTCGCCGGCGCGGTCATAATCACTGCGGTCAGCAAATGCCGGATCTCGACGTGCGCCATCAACACATAGGCCGCCATCACCGCGCCCGAGACGTGCGCCATGCCGCTGGTCATGATGGTGAACAGCTCGGACTCGGTGAGCCCCGCTAGAAAGGGCCGGATCGTCAACGGCGCCTCAGTCTGTCCCATGAAAATGCTGGCCGCGACATTGGTCGATTCCGCGCCGCTTGCCCCCATCACGCGCTGCATAATCACCGCCATGGCGCGCACCAACACCTGCATCACGCCGAAATAGTAAAGGATGCTGAAAAGGCTCGATATGAAAATAATGATCGGTAGCACTTGGAACGCGAACACCACCGGCTGGCTGCCGCCGAGCTGATCGCCAAAGACGAACGTGCTGCCCGCACGTGAGTAGCCGATCAGGTTATTGACCTTGTCACTCGCGGTCTTGAACGCGCCGGCAGCCGGTGTCCGCAGAACGATAAACGCAAACGATAGCTGGAGCCCCAGACCCCACAACATCACGGACGGCCGGATGGCCCGGCGATGTTTGGAAAATGCGACGCAGACCCCGAGTATCGCGAAGATACCCAGCAACCCGGTGAACCGATCCATGAACGGATCAGCTTACCACTTCAAGAATCAGCTCGCGCTCCTCCGGCGCCGACGCAGAAATGCGGAACGCATCTTCCACCTGCTGCGACGCTTCCTCGACGTGCTCTTCGCTAGTGTAGTAAACGCGGCACAGCACCGCGCCTGCCTCCACCTTCTGCCCGACCTTCACTTCTAGAATTACGCCTACCGCCGGATCGATGGTGTCTTCCTTCGTATTTCGCCCGGCGCCAATCATCGCCGACGCAAGACCAATGTCTTCGGCAGCGATCGCGCTGACGTAGCCCGAGCGAGGAGACGCGATCTCGCGCACGCCGGTCGCGTTCGGCAGCAGCTCAAACCGATCCAGCACCTGCGGATTGCCGCCCTGCGCCTCGATCACTTCTTTGAACTTCTTGTAGCCGGATCCGTCCAGTAGCCTCGATTGCGCCACCTCGCGCGCGTCGTCGAGCGAAGGAACAATCTTAGCCAGGAAAATCATGCGCGCAGCAAGCTCCAGCGAAATGCGCGTAAGATCCGTCGGGCCGGCGTTCTGGAGCGTTTGCGAAACTTCCATCACTTCCAGCGCATTTCCGACCGCGTAGCCGAGCGGCTGATTCATGTCGGTAATCAGCGCCTGCACGCGCTTGTCCATGCGGCGGCCGATCCCGACCATCATCTGCGCCAGCCTGCGCGCGTCCACTTGCCGCTTCATGAAAGCGCCGTTGCCGACCTTCACGTCCAACACGATTGCATCGAGGCCAACCGCCAGCTTCTTCGACATGATCGACGATGCGATGAGCGGAATCGACTCCACCGTAGCTGTCGCATCCCGCAGCGCGTACAGCTTTCCATCGGCAGGCGTGATCTCGGGACTTTGCCCGATGAACGCCAGTTTGTGCTTCTGTAGCTGCGCCTTGAATTCGTCGATCGTAAGGTCAGTGCGAAATCCTGGAATTGCCTCCAGCTTGTCCAGTGTCCCACCCGTATGCCCGAGCCCTCGCCCGGAAATCATCGGGACCACGACGCCGGCCGAAGCTGCCAGGGGCGCGGCAATGAGGCTCGTTTTGTCTCCGACGCCGCCGGTGGAGTGTTTGTCGACTTTGATCCCAGGAATCGTGCTCAGATCTACTGTTTCCCCGGACCGCACCATGGAATCGGTCAGCGTGCTCACCTCCCGATCCGTCATCCCGGAGAAGAACACAGCCATCAGAAACGCGGACATCTGATAATCCGGAATTTCGTTCCGCGTGTAGCCGTCCACGATCGCAGCGATCTCTTCCGGCGTCAGCTCTTCAGCATCTCGTTTTCGGTGGATCAAGTCGACTGTGCGCATTAAGGTTTTCAGCGTAACATCTGATGTGTTTGAAAGTAAAGGCTGTAGTGAATCCGCATGTATGGACGCACTACAAATTCCAGCGCCTCACGCCCCAACCAACCCGAAGGCGCACGGCTCGCCGGTCGCGTGCCGGCCCGGCCAAATTCTGCTCAGTCGAAGACCCCGGGCCGCCGTCACCTATGATACAGGAAACTGTGGCGCACGCACTCGTGCGTGCCGTGTCATCGTGACACTAAGCCCACGAGATCGCTTTCAGTAGCTCGTTGAGCCGTCGGCCCTTCTCTGGGTTGATCATCTCGACGAATCCAACCCCTCCCGCCAGATGCGCGCGAAAGATCGACCACCCCGGCGCGATTTTGCGACTCGGGCCCGCGCCGCACGCAATTGGTAAGGATCGCCTCCAGCAGTTCCAATTCCCGCCGGGCCAGGTTCACTTTCTCGTTCACCACTACGCCCGCCAATTGGTGCCGAACGCCCCGCCGCACGACGCGCGTCTTGTGATGATTCACGGCGAAGCCTTCCTCCAACGCGATCGCAGCCGCATGCGACTTGAACCGTCCCACGCTCCGCTCGAACTCTTCGTCGCCTGAAAACGCAACGTCATCCGCGTAGCGTGTATACACCGCGCCAGCCGACCGCGCCAACCCCGACAGCCGGCAATCCAGCCGGTACGTCATCAAATTGGCGAGCGCCGGCGACGTTGGTGCCCCCTGCGGCAGATGCGGGCGCAAATACAAGATCCAGGACTCGGTCCAATGTGCCAGGTCCACTTCCGCTGGTCGCCTGCGCCAAAAGTCCTAGGAAACTGCGTTTGGCCGCGATCCCTCCCAACCGATCGGTCACCGCTTCCGGATATCCGAACGTCCGAAACAGTGCGTGCACTCGAGCCGCCGGAAATGCCGGGAAGAAATCCTGAAAATCCAACCGCAACAGCACGCGTTTTCCAACATGCGGTGCGGCGAACGTTGCGATCGACCGCCCTTTCACGGACCCGTGTACCGCCCCATGAACCGGAACGCGGTCGAGAATCCCGCTCAGAATCCGCCCTGGATCTCTTTCAGCAAGGGCTTGGGCACGTCGGTCAGCCGAACACCGCCTGACCGCTTCGGCAACATCCGGTAGTGATAATGTCGCAGCTTCGAATTGCGCGACTTGTCGCCGAGCGCCTTCAAATCCGCGAACCACTCGAGTTCATCCGGACTCAGGCACAACCAATCGGCGAGATCGCCCAGAGGTTCAATCGCCCGGCAGCCCCCATTCTCGCGCCGCATCCACCGGCGGCATGCGCTGCGGCTCGGCGATCCATTCGGAAATCTGAATTTCGCGCCGATATTTCTTCTGCACTCGCAGAAATCCGCGTCTTCCAGAAAAAAGCGAACGACTTCGTGATGCATTGGCACCTTGCGAGAATTTCTCCACATATCTTTCCTCCTAAGGCCGAAGCCATCGGCATGGCCGGCCGAGCGTCCGTGCCCTGCGCGCCTCGACTGCATCGGCCACCATGTCTCTCGCCAAAAAGCTCCGCGCTAAAGTGCTGATTACGGCCGGGGAGCGCATAGTGGATAGCGGCGAGACTCCAACCAGTCTGACTTTGCGTGAGTAGGACTGCCCGGCTTGCCGTCGCAGCAAAGCTCACGCGCCGAAGTGGCGAGCTCACTCGCTGTCCCCCGGCGTAACCCCGGGGGTGAACGAACCCCGAAGCTCGACTCACCGCACTTGAAGCCCGCGCCGCCTGTGTTAGCAGCACGAAAGCGCTAACATTTTCTTGTGGCGCGCCTGACCTGGCTGATTCTTGTCGCCTGTGCGGTCGCGGCACAACCTGCACAGATCAGCTCCGCTTCGAAGCCGCCTCAATCAAACCCTCCGGTCCCCAAAGCGCTCGCGGCTCGAACGGTGGTCCTGGCACCTCCGACTCGCAACTCTACACGTTCGGTCGAGTCACTTTGGAAGATATGCTCGCAATCGCTGACGAAGTCAAATCATTTCAAATTTCATGCAAACTCGCGCTGGATAAAGACGAATTCGATCTCGCCGCGCGCATGCCCCCCGAAACAACGAAGCCGCAATTCCGAAGCATGCTTCAGAATCTACTTGCAGATCGATTCCATCTCAAGCTGCACGTGATATCGAAAGAATTTCCCTCTCACGCGTTGGTCATTGCCAAGGGCGGACCAAAATTCCAAGCCTCTTGGTCACGAGATCCACAGCCGAGCCAATTCTCGGTTGATGGATTCCCAGAAGTCGCCACCAACCGCCCGGATATCGAAGCCTCATTTTCGCCAGCCCGGGCTTCGAACTAGTTCGACTGAGAGCGCATCAGGAACCAATTTCGATCTTCGCCTCGATGCTTCGCGTCCCTGACAATCAACCCGTCGTGGACCAAACTGGCCTGACCGAGAGCTACGATTTCCGTCTCGCCTATTCGCTAGAGCTGAGGGCAACAACATCCGACTCCCCACCTCCCCTGCCGGACCTGTTCTCCGCCATCCAACAACAACTCGGACTCCAACTCGTCCACAAAAAGATCCCCTTCAACCTCCTGGCCATCGACCAAGTCGACCGCTTCCCCACCGAGAATTAGCGCCGTCTATGATACGATCCGCCACAGAGGTTCCCATGCCGTTCATCGACACCACCGAGCTCAAAGTCATCGAGCGCCTCCCCGGCTGGTACGGCCGGTATTTCCACTCGCCGAACATGACCTTCGCGCACTACGAGTTCAAACGCGGCTCCTCCATCCATGAGCATTTCCATCCGCAGGAGGAAGTCTGGCAGGTGATCGAAGGCGAGCTCGAGATCACTGTCGATGGCAAGACCCAACTCGCTCGTTCCGGCATGGCTGCGATCATCCACGGCGACGTCCGACATTCCATCAAAGCACTCACCGACGGCCGTGCCATTGTCGTCGACACTCCGCTTCGCCCGGAGTTCGGCTGAGCTACGACCGCACGCGCTGCGAATGTCTTGACGTGCTCCTCCGCTGAGCGCCAAAATGAATTACTCTTTCAAGCGGCTGTCACTCTGATCTCAAGGAGTACGTTATGAGCGCAAAGGGTGTCACGCGCACAACCAAACGTTGCAGTAACTGCTTCGCGCCGCGCTCCGTTTTGCGCGAGTTACTAAAGACACGCTTCGCCGGTGCTTGCGCCTGCCTTGCCGCAGCCCTATTCGCCGCGCCCGGCTTCGGCGGATCCCGGCTCAACACCGGTGAAAAACGCACCATGGAACTGAACCCCGCGGTGGTGAAAGTTTCGGTCAAATACAACGTCTCCGGCACATTCCTAGTCGGCAGCGAAACCATCCAGTTCGGGCCTGAAACGGTGGGAACTTTCGGCAGGGGCTTCATCTACCGGCCGGACGGCTACATCATCACCAACGGCCATGTCGTCGCCGACGCGCAACTCAAAGATGTCGCCGCGCAGAACGCGCTGCGCGACAAAATTCGCACCGTCATTCTCAAGAATCTCGTCATTCCCCAGACTCGAAAGCGCAACGGTCCTCAGCTTAACGGAACCATCCAGGAGATGATGTCGGCCGTGGGCCTGAAAGCCTACTACAGCACGCCCACGCTGATCGTCGCGCTCGCCAACGGTCACGAATACCGCGCCGACACCAAGCAATACAGCGACTCCATCGATCTCGGCGGGAAAGACGTCGCCATCATCAAAATTGCCGCCAGCAATCTTCCGACTGTAAAGCTCGGCAATTCCGCCAGCGTCCACGTTCAGGAACCAATCACAGTAATCGGATATCCCGGCGCGGCCTCGAGCGGCTCGCTCTCCATCTTGAGCGAAACGTCCAACATGATTCCTTCGGTTACCAATGGCCACGTCTCCGCCGTAAAGACTCTGGTCGGGCAGGAAAGCGTCATTCAATCGGACGCCGTCGCAGGCCACGGAAACAGCGGCGGCCCGGCGTTCAACGACGCCAACGAAGTCATCGGTATCACCACCTTCGGCTCGCAAGAAGAGAGCGGCTTCAATTTCTTCGTGCCCATCAATACGGCTATGGAGTTCGTGAACACGGCGGGCGCCAAGCCCGAATCCGGAATCTTCACCGGGCTTTAGGCCGAAGCGCTCGACACCTATGACAGCGGCAAATGCCAGGGTGCCAAACCGAAGCTCCAGAGCGTGCTCAACATCATGCCCGGCGAGCCGGACGCTCTGCGCCTGATGGTAGCATCCGACAATTGCATCCAAGAGGAAGGCGTCGTCGGACGGATGATGGAAGGCTCCGGTTGGACTCATGCTCGGTGGCGCGGCGGCCGCAGTGTTGGCGGCAGCAGCCGGAATCACTTGGTACACGTTGAAACCGCCACCTACGACAACTCTTCCTTCGGTCGCGTTGTCGAGTTCGTCCGCGAACGCCGTCCCGCCGGAAGGCAGCCTGATTCCGCTGAGCGATCAAACCGTGTCTGGCACCCGGACACCGACCAAAACTGCTCCTCCTGCCAGCCAGCCGCCGCGGAGTAACCAGCCCGCTCCGCCGAAAGGCGCCGCTACTCCGAGTAACGACAATCCGCCTTCGCCACCTCCACTCGCGCCATATTCGCCCCCCTCGCAGGCGCCCGCGCAAGTTCAACCGAAAGTGGCAAGCTCGCTGATGATTCCCGCGGGAGCCATCATCATGGTGCGCATGATCTCCGCGATTGATTCATCCGTCAATGCCGCGGGCCAGCGCTTCGACGCCAGCGTGACCTCCCCGTTCTTGCCTTCGGCCGGGTTGCGATCCCTCGCGGTGCTCCCGCTCTAGTGCGTTTGGACAACGTGGCCGAGGCAGGCCGTCTCAAGGGCCGACCCGCGGTCCTGCTCGAACTGGTTGCGCTGACGTTCGGCGGTTTCAACTACCCGACTCGAAGCCTGTTGTTTGAGCAGCAGGGCCTCTCTCGCGGAAACGCAGCGCGGAGTTCATCGGAGGCGGCGCGTCAGTCGGCGCAATCGTCGGCGGAATCGTCGGTCACGGCAAAGGGGCGGCCATAGGAGCCGGTACAGGCGCTGCTGCTGGTACGGGCGCTGCCGTCGCCACCAAAGGCCCTGCCGTCGTCGTTCCCTCCGAGACTCGGATCAGTTTTACCCTTCGCGCGCCGATCAACGTCCGCTAGCGCGCGACAATTGAAGTAGTGATCCGAATCCGGGGACTGTTCCTCCTCCTCGCCTCTGTCCAGATCGCCCTCGCGTTCGTCAAGCTCTCACCGCAAACGGCCGCCGCTTTCGACAGCTACGTTCAGGCCGCCGAGGCTCAAATGTCTCGCGACCTCGACGCGGCGCGCTTTCTTCACGTCCACTCCAGGCCCGATGTCAAAGCCAAACTTCGCGCTGGACAAACCATCATCGAATCAGGCGCGGCTCTCGAAGGCCGCAAGAGCGCTGACATCCCGAGCGGCTTGCTCCAGGACTGGCTCGGCATGATGTTCATCCCAGCCGCCACAATCAAGGACGTCCGCAGCATCCTTCAGGATTATCCGAACTACAAGACCCTCTACAAGCCTGAGGTCATGGAGTCCAAAGAACTGGGCCACCACGATGACCAATACGACATTTTCCTGCGCCTCTACGAAAAACACATTCTGACCGTCGTGCTCAACGCCGAGTACCACGTCGAATATAAGCAGATCGATCCCCAGCGCATGACCGTGACTTCCCACTCCACACGCATCGCGCAAGTAAAAGATCCGAAGCGCTCCTACACCCAAGAGGAACCGGTCGCCGACGACACCGGATTCCTTTGGCGCCTGAACGCCTATTGGCGCTTCGAGGAAGCAGACGGCGGAGTGTACGCCGAGTGCGAAGCCATCTCGCTCTCACGCGATGTTCCCATGGGGCTCGGATTCCTGCTCAAGGGATTTCTCGAGCGCTTTCCGAAAGAATCGATGCAGAACACGCTGCGCGGCACTCGCGACGCGGTTCTAGCGCGGGTCTCGAATTAGCCCGCTAGGAAATCGCCGTCATCGGCTGCCGGTACTTGGACTGGAACACTTCGCTGAAAACTTGCAGCATCCCAGGGTGAATCAGCCCGTTATCGGCCAGCAAATGCGGCCCGCGCAGATTTACGGCATCGCCTTTCATGTCCGAACACTTCCCGCCTGCTTCCTCGATCAGCAAGACTCCTGCCGCCATGTCCCACGGATTTAGGCCGAACTCCCAGAATCCATCCAGACGTCCACTCGCTACATAGGCCAGATCCAGCGCAGCAGCTCCCGCGCGCCTCACGCCGTGCGTGATCATCGCGAGCTGATAGTAAAAATGAACGTTGATATCCTGGTGGCGCTTCTTGCTCGGAAACCCGGTGGCCACGAGCGCATCCTCGACGCGCGCGGTCTTTGAAACATGAATGCGCCGGTTATTCAGATACGCACCCGACCCGCGCTCGGTGAAAAACATCTCTTTGCGCTCCGGATCGAAAATCACGCCGGCAATCAATTGCCCGGCGTGCTGCAGCGCCAGCGTGACGTTGTACATCGGAAAACCATGCGCGAAATTCGTGGTGCCGTCCAGCGGATCGACATACCAGCAATAATCCGCAGACCCGCTATGTCCGCTGCCTTCTTCAGCCACGATCGAGTGCGTTGGAAAATGCGCCCGCAGCCGCTCTACGATGAGTTGCTCGGACGCGCGATCCGCGGCCGTCACCAGATCGTGCTCACCCTTCAGCTCAAACCCGAGATGACGCTCGAAGAGTTTGGAGAGCAGAGCGCCGGCTTCCCGCGCGATCTCAGCAGCAATTTCTAGGTACGAAGGCATGAGTGTAGCGGCCCGATCACTGCGCGAGCGTCGCGCTAGGCCTCCGGATCTTCGTACAGATATTTGATGTCGTGCTTGAAAAGAAACAGGTTGGGCTCACCTTCGCGCGTCACCCGTATGAAGTTGGTGTCGAAGAATTCGATCACGCCCGCAACTTCTTCGTTGCTGCTCAGCCGGATTCGCACCGGCACCTGATCGGCGATCAACTGCCGAAGATATTTGACTTCCTCGAAGGTCTGCTCCGGAGCTTTGGTTTTTGCCTTGCTCATTCACGCTTGTTTGCCGGACGCTCTCAGGGCCGGCCGAAGCCCCTGGGGGCGTCCGAATCCCCATAGTAGCCGCTTCGCGTGATCACTCGCAAACTGCGGTTCGGCAACGTGACCCTCAAAGTGTGGTAGCGATCTTTTGTCGCCGGAACATTCTGCGGATAGAACCCGATCAGATATTGCGTGCGCAGCTCGTGCAGGATGTCTTCGAAGGCGCGATCCAGCTCGGCCGCGGAGCTCGGCCTGAACACCCGCCCGCCCGTTCCCGCCGACAAAGTGGTGAGCGCGTTTTCGCCGCCCACGTTGCGTCCCGCCCCGTTTGTGATCGGAATTACCACGATCGGGTACATGATCGCGTCGGCACGCTGCGCCGACTCGAGCGCCTCATGAAAATCCTTGCTCGACGTCGTATCGCCGCCATCGGTCACGATCACAATCACGTGCCGGCCATTGCGATCTTCCAGTTCGCGCGACACCAGGTAGATCGCGTCGTATAACGACGTCCCGCCTGACGTTCTCACCTTGCCGAGCGCCTGTTCGAGCAGCGAATAGCGCCGCGTGAAGCTTCTGAGCAGCGTCGTCTGCCAGTCGAACGTGTACAGCGCAGCGGCGTCCTCTGGATTGCCTTCGCTCACCAGAGCCTTCAAAAATTTCGCGGCCGAATCTAGTTCATATCGCAGCTCGATTCCCACCGACGCGCTGGTGTCGAGCATCAGTGCGATCGAGAGCGGCTGCTCTGTCTGCCGCTCGAACACCGCGATGTCTTGACGCACGCCGTTGTCGAGTACCGTGAAATCTTCCTTGTTTAAGGAACCGATCAGTGCGCCGTTCTGGTCTTTGACGGTGACCAGAGACCGAACCAGGCGAACGTTGACCCGAATGGTCGTGTCTTGTCCAGAAGACGCGGCGCTCAGACAGAGCAGCGCCGCGACCGAGAACGCAATGCCCGGCTTCACGGCTTGAGGACCGACGAGTCCCACTCGCCTTCCAGCCAGACCTCGCCGTCGGCGAAGTACTCTTTCTTCCAGATGGGGACTAGGCGCTTCAACCGGTTGATGCCTTCGAGCGCAGCCTCGAACGCGGGCTTGCGATGCGGCGCCGTGACGATCACTGCGACGCTCGCTTCGCCAATCTGCATGCGCCCCAACCGGTGCACCATCGCGATGCGGCCAATCGCGAACGACCGCGCGATCTCGCGTCCGATCTCAGCCATCGTCTTCACCGCCATCGGCTCGTAGCACTCGTAATCGAGATACTTCGTCGCGCGTCCCTTAGTGTTGTTCCGTACCACGCCCTCGAAGTTCACCACCGCCCCGTCCTCGCCGCGCAGCAACTCACGAGCGATCGCCGACGTCAGGATCGGCTCGCGCGTCAGTGCGAAAAAATGGCCCTCCGGTTCCGCGATTTCGTGCAGGTAACGCCCGCTCCCGCCGCTCACCGGCGGCAGGAACGCGATCTCGTCACCTTCGTTCACAAGCGTCGAGCGATCGCAAAAATGATGATTCGAAGCCAGCACGATGCTCGACGCCAGATCCCTTAAACGTGGAAATTCACCCGCGTAATGCTCGAACACGGCCTCCAACCGTGCCCCGTTTTCTACTTCAATCTGCTCTTCGGCTCGGCCGACAATGTCTTTTAACATGCCGAAAAACAGGACTTTGACACGCACTTCCAGTCATCTTATCAGACGGTCGCTGAAACCCTGGGTTTCCACATTGTTAGACTGCTAGTACAATTCATGCCTGGCTCCTTTTCGCTTGCCAGCGGGCTCGACCGCTTGGAGGCCGCCAAGCGTCAATTCGGAACCGACCGGCACCGTGACTTACCGGCGTTACTCGAAGCGCTGGCCGCTCGCCGATTCCCCGACGCCGCATCGCTGATCCGCTTCCACGAGGCGCTGCTATTCTTCCGCGCGTATCCTCCCAACGGGCGCGTTCTTCGCCTCACGGAAGAACTGCTCGAATCGTTCGCCGAGCGCCTGGGCCGATTCCGCGGAGACACAGCGCCGTTCGAAGAGCCGGACGTCTCTGGAATCGCGGGGACCGCCTTCTCGGCCATCTTCAGCTACGAAATCGCGCGCTGGCTCGCAAGCCGTTACCCGCGAGAGGTCGAAATCGATTGGGACTCGACCGATCCGTCATTGCTTGGCCCCTTGGTCGCGCACCTGAACCCGATGTTCGCCGAGGACGCATTGGTCGAAGCCAACATCCCATATCTCGACTGGTTTCGCCGGACCAAAACCGGCCGAGGCTCGGACTTGACCTGGCTCTGTTCGGAAACCGAGCGCCTCCGAGTCCCGCCCGTGCTTTTCGATCACGCGCGCATCGCGATCCGATGGAACCTCGACGACTCATCAGCGACGCGCACCAGGATTCGGCCGCCTGGATCGCGTGAATACTTCTTCCACAGCCGGCCGCTCATCCGCCGCGCGGACGTTTCACTTGAGGCCGAGCTCCTCACGGCGCCCTTGAAGCTCGAAAAACTCTCTCGCGCACGCGGCGAAAAAATGCTGGATCTCTTCCGCGCCACGTCCGCCACTCGCTACCGTGAACTCCACGGCTTTACCTTTGGCGATTCAGCTCACATGCTTCGCACCAACCTCGGCCGGGGCGTCGAGTTTTATCTCTCTGGCGTTCCCAAAGAGCACCGCCTTCCGCTCCGCGCCTATTACGCCGGAATGTTCTTCAAAAACACCGTCCCGATCGGCTACATCGAGTGCCTGACCTTCTTCGAGCGCATCGAGGTCGGCTTCAACCTCTACTACACCTTTCGCGAAGGCGAAACCGCGTGGCTCTACGCGCGTCTGCTGCGCGTCTTCCGCCAGCTGCTCAACGTCAGTTCCTTCGCGGTCGACCCCTACCAGGTCGGCCTTCACAACGAAGAAGCCATCGAATCCGGCGCGTTCTGGTTCTACCGCAAGCTCGGTTTCCGCCCCGCCAACGCGCGCGTCGCGAAGCTTCTGGCCGCCGAAGAAGGCAAACTCCGCGCCGACCCCGCTCACCGCACCACGCCTGCGACCCTCCGCCGCCTCGCCGCCGGTTGGATGCTCTACGAACTCCCCGGCACACCGCAAGGCGACTGGGACCACTTCGAAATTCGCCGGCTCGCGATGGCGCTCGGCCAATTGCCTCCGCAAATCCAGCGCGCCAAACAAGCCCCGCTCGAATCCACCTACGTCCTCGCTCTCCAGCGCGACCCCGAATTGCGCCGCAAGCTGATCCGCCTCGGCTCCGCCCGCTAATTACTGATCGTCTAACAGGCACTGAGAAAAGCTGAAATCGCTGCACTCGATGCAAATGATGCGCCGCTCAAACTCAATGAGATGCTCCACCAACCCAGAGTCGAGCAAATGAATCCCGTCGTAAAACCAGCCCATTCTTCGACCGCTACGTTGGACGATTTGTCGCTCGATCGAGAGCTCGGCCATGTTCGCGTAATCGAACTGAATCATTCGGTCGTGGTGTGCCCCCAATAAATATAGGCGGACGCCGCGCACTCCGTTTTGGACTCGTCAGCCCCGGATCTCCATCGACTAAATCCGGGAGTCGTGAGGGCAACTAGGATCGCTCGCGTCGTAGTGCCACTCTGCAAATGCCAGTTCCCTGGCTCCAGGCGGGAGTCGATCCGCGATGCCGGCGTTATAGCGATGGATCTCGCTCCACTGTTGCTGAAGCCTGTCAAGGTGCTTGAAGAGAAAACGCCCCCTCCAGGGCGAGCTTCGTGGACATCCAAGAACATATAGGCACAATCATGTCGGTTCAATCGGCATGCGCTACGATCAAATCGTGGAGCGGCATGACCTCGCCGATGCCCCAACCGATCCATCCTGGGCGTCGCTCAAAGACGACGAGCTGCTGAAATCGCGCATCTGCGATCTCCACGTCTCCATCGCGGCCAGCGAACTCGAACCCCGTGTCGCACAGCTCTACGACGAACTCGCGGCGCGCGGCCTAAACTTCCGCCCCGCCTGCTATCTCGGCGACGAGTGGTTTTCGCCCGAAGGCGTGCCCGAGATCGCCATCCCGTTTTATCTTGCGCATCCGCGTCTCAAAGCTCTCGAGCTGCGCCAGATGCTCGAAGTGGAAGGCGGCACACCGGAGTGGTGCCAGCAGCTCCTGCGCCACGAATGCGGTCACGCCATCGACCACGCCTATCGATTTTCCTCCGGCGAGAAGTGGAGCGCCGTGTTCGGTAGCCCTGAAACCCATTACACTCCCGAAACCTACCGCCCTCGCCCATACAGCAAAGGCTTCGTCCGCCATCTACCCAACTGGTACGCGCAGGCGCACCCCGATGAAGATTTCGCCGAGACCTTCGCCGTCTGGCTCTCCATGCCCCCGGAAGAATGGCGGAAGCAATATCGTGGCTGGAAGGCCCTCGAAAAACTGGAATTCGTCCACACGCTGATGGAGGAGGCGAAAGCGAAATCCGCGCGTAACCTGCCACGCCGCCGCATCTCGGACGCGAACAAACTGCGCAAGACGCTCGAGCGCTACTACGCCCAACGCCGCAGACAATACGCCGAGGATTTCCCCGACTTTTACGACGCCGATCTGCGCGCGCTCTTCCAGAACGGCGCGCCCAATGGCGAACCGGCCGCCCGCACCATGCGCCGCAATCGCGCCGCGCTCGTAGCTTCCATCGTTCGCTGGACCGGCCAGCACAAGTACAACGTCGACATGCTGGTCCGCAAGTTGATCGAACGCAGCCAGAAGCTCGGCCTCACCGCGCCCCCCGCGCCCGACCAGGCGCGCATGTTGTTCGAGCTGGCCGCCTATCTCGCCGCACTGGTGACCAATCATCTGCATACCGGCCGCTTCAAGAGGTCCGTGTAGTGAAGGTTCTCGTGCTGTTCGATCTCGCACGCGTCCCGAGTTCAGGCGAGACGTTCTCTCCCGAAATTCTCCAGAAGCAGGAAGACAAGCCGACCGAAGCCGATGTGCTCACCTGTCTCCAGCGGCTGGGCCACGAAGTGGAAGCCTTACCCGTTTTCAACGACGTCGCCTGTATCATCGACAAGCTGAAAACGTTCGCGCCTGACGTGGTCTTCAACCTTACTGAGTCATTCCATTCCAACCGCGCGCACGAACCGAACGTCCCCGCGCTTCTCGAGCTGATGAAAGTCCGCTACACCGGCGCGCGCCCCGACGGCCTGATGCTATGCAAGGACAAGGCGCTCGCGAAAAAAGTCCTCGCTTACCATCGTGTCCGTGTGCCGCACTTCGTTATCTCCACCGAAGCCCGTCCCTTAAAACGTCTCAAGCGCTTCGTGTTTCCCGCCTTCGTGAAGCCGATCGGCGAAGAATCTTCCGACGGTATCAGCAAGGCGTCGTTTGCCAAGAGTGAAGAAGAGGCTCTCGAGCGTGCCCGCTTCATCCAGGAAAAATTCCACTGTGACGCGTTGATCGAAGAATACATCGAGGGCAGGGAACTATACCTGAGCGTTCTCGGCAATCGCAAGCTCGCCGTCTTCCCGCCCCGCGAGATTTTCTTCAATGAAGTGCCCGAGGACGAACCGAAATTCGCAACGTATCAAGCCAAATGGAACGATGCATATCGCAAGAAATGGGGCATTCAGAACGGCCCTGCGCGCGAACTCCCCGCCGATCTCGCCGATAAACTCACGCGCCTCGCGCGCAAAGTCTACCGCGTCCTGAAAATCCAAGGCTTCGGCCGCATCGACGTGCGCCTCACTCCCTCCGGCGAAATCGTGACCATCGAAGCCAACCCGAACCCATCGCTCGCCCGCGAAGACGACTTCGCGCAATCCGCCGCCACCGCCGGCATGGACTACGACGCCCTGATCCAAAAAATCCTCGACAGCGCGTAGATGTCGCGCACGCACTCCTGCGTGCTGCGTCCCCACTCATGGGCGCACGAAAACCTGGTTCTAAGCGAGCGCCAGCCGGATCCGCGACTCCTTCCGCAAGAACAAACTTTTACTCACGGTAGCGTCGAGCGATGCGGCTCATGTCTCGCTTATAGCTCCATAGGGTCCACGTTATTCCCGCGTGAACGAGAAAGACGCCCACACATCCAAGCACAACCAACGCCCGTGGTATTGACATACATGTTCCAAGGATTTCCTGACAGGAAAGGTACTGAAAGCGCTAACAAGAGAAGAGATGCAATGAGTAGAAACACTGTGCGCCGCCAATACATGCGAACCACGGCAGCCCCATCCGACTCCATAAGTCGAGCTCCGGCTCAATTGCACCTACATTGGGCAGGAGTTGAATGAGTTGTTCCGTTCTGCTGGTGAAGAATCCCCAAAGGGGAATTCTCGAAGACTGTACGAGCAAGACCAGGGTCCTCTCCTCCGCAACGCCCGTGACATCATGGGTTGGAATAGTCTGCTCATAGAATGGCAATTTTCGAATGCGAATCTCGGCCGCAGTGATCTTTAGGCGGTAGGCAAGAATCGGGCTACCAAGGAACACCCCCCAAGGGCCACAACCATCGTCCTAGCATGAATAGGATCCGCTAACGCCCAGATGGCGAACAACGACTACAGAATTGGTACGCTCGCGCGTACGAGCAAAGGATACCTAACCACAATTCTTCGATTGGGCGTCTGCGCGTGCATAGCAGCCTAAGCGGTAGAGACGTCATGAGTCGACACAAGATCGACTCAAGAATAGACCGGCGACGAATCGGATTCTCGTCCGGCTCCACCGACTGGCGAGTCAGCAAATCCACATTACAACCGAGGAGTTCTTAGATCTCTTCTTGAAGGCCGAAAAAATCCCAACCCGGATGAACGCCGCGTGAAAGGTGATAAGAAGATCGACGTCGGCTCCGGGGCGGCGCTCGCAACGAGCGAGCGAACCAAATACCTCTAAGCGTTCGACGCCATGACCTCGGCAGAAAGCTTGGACCGAATCTCGCCCAGCGTAGGCGGGCGCGCGCTCGGCGTGACCTATCAGCTCTTCGCCTCTAAGATAGCGCAAGATTCCGGGCTGCTTTCGTCGACGACGTCGCCGATGCCCCAATCCCCACCACGTTAGAATACTCTCGATGAAACGCGCAGCCCTGTTCCCACTTCTCGCAATCGCGCTCTCGACCTCCGCCGCCGACCGCCGCCCGATCAGCGAAACCGACCTCTACTCCTTCCAATGGGTCGCCAACCCGCGCATCTCGCCCGACGGTTCGCGCATCGTCTACACGCACGTCAACGTCAACGCGAAGCACGACGGCTACGACACTGCGCTATGGATCATCTCCTCTACCGGCGGTCCCGCGCGACAGCTCACCAGCGGCCCGCGCGACACCTCGCCCGCCTGGTCGCCTGACGGAAAAATGCTCGCCTTCGTCCGCGCATCCGAGCAAGACGGAAAGGCTCAGCCCGCGCAGATCCACCTGCTCGCAATGGACGGCGGAGAAGCGCGCCAACTCACCGATCTCGCCAAAGGCGCCGGCGCGCCGCAATGGTCGCCCGACGGCCGTACCATCGCGTTCTCCTCCACCACCATCGCGGCCGACGCCGAGAAGAAGAAGGAAGGGGAAGAAAAAAGCGACGTCCGCGTCATCACTCGCGCCGCCTATCGCTCCAACGGCATTGGCTATCTTGATCCCGATCGCCCCTCGCACATCTGGACCGTCGCGGTCCCCAAAACGCCGGGCGATCCGCAAAAAGCCAAGCAGATCACTTCCGGCGAATTCAGCGAAAACGACGTCGTTTGGTCGCGCGACTCGTCGCAAATCTATTTCACCTCGCGCCGCGTCGTCGAACCCTATTACGAAACGCCGCACGCCGACATCTACTCAGTGAAAGCCACCGGCGGCGACACCGCGAAAATCGCCGGCCTCGATGGACCCATCCAACAGATGGTGCTCAGCCCCGACGGCACGCGCATGGCGATCACCGGCTCCATCGATGTCGGCAAGGACGGCGTCCAGCGCTCCTATAGCGAGCCCGATCTCTTCATCACGTCGCTCCAGCCCGGCTCGACGCCGAAGAATCTCACCGCCGTTTACGACTTCGACATCGCGGGCGGCATCGGCGGCGATCAAGCCCCGCCGCGTGGCAGCGGACCATCGAAACCGTTCTGGAGCTCTGACGGCCGCTTCGTTTACGTCGCCTCGGCCGAAGAAGGCCGCGCGAACCTGAAGCGCATCGACGCCGAAACCGGCAAAGTTGAGCCGCTCACCGAAGGCGATCATGACCTCTTCGCCTACAGCGCCACTCCGGACGCCTCCAAAGCCGCCGTGCTCATCTCAACGCCCACCCAAATCGGCGATCTCTATGTCTTCGACGTCGCCTCGGGCCAAATGAAGCGCCTCACCAACGTCGATCAGGAGCTTTTCTCCAGGCTCAATCTCACTGAGCCTGTCATGATCTGGTACAAGAGCTTCGACGGCAAACGCATCCAGGCCTGGGTGCAGCGCCCGCCCGATTTCCAAGAGGGCAAGAAGTACCCCCTTATCCTGAACATCCATGGTGGGCCTCATTCTGCCTACGGGTACACCTTCGACCACGAGATCCAATGGATGGCCGCGAAAGGCTACGTCGTGCTCTACCCGAATCCGCGCGGCAGCACCACTTACGGCCAGGACTTCGGGAACATCATCCAGTATCATTACCCGGGCGACGACTACAAAGATCTGATGGCCGGCGTCGACGAGCTGATCGCGCGCGGCTGGGTCGACCCCGAAAAGCTCGGCGTCACCGGCGGCAGCGGCGGCGGACTGCTCACCAACTGGGTCATCGGCCAGACCACGCGCTTCAAAGCCGCGGTCTCACAGCGCTCCATAGCCGATTGGTCCGACTTTTGGTACACCGCCGACTTCTCGCTCTTCACGCCGAGCTGGTTCCGCGGCGCGCCCTGGG